>DASXAW010000118.1:0-6752 GCA_036406535.1 Gaiella sp. | reverse complement strand
GAGATGGCGCTCCTGCCGTACGTCCAGGGGCAGTGATGGAGGTCATCCTCACCCACGACGTCGAGAAGCTCGGCCTCAAGGGCGACGTCGTCGACGTGAAGCGCGGCTACGCGCGCAACTACCTCCTGCCGCGGCGCCTCGCCGAGGTCGCCACGTCCGGCCGCGTCGCCGAGCTGCGGCGCATCGAGGAGGAACGGACGCGCCACGAGGCGCGCACGGCGGAGCACGCCGAGGAGATCGCGGCGACGCTGACCAAGACCGTCCTCCGCTTCGAGGTGAAGGCGGGCCCGACCGGGGCGCTGTTCGGCTCCGTCACCCCGACCGACGTCGCCGAGGAGCTCTGGCGGACGCGGAAGATCCGCGTCGACCGCCGCAAGATCGAGCTGGACGTGATCAAGCGGATCGGCCGCTACTCGATTCCCGTCCACGTCTTCGAGGGCGTCACCGCCGAGGTGAAGACCCTCGTCGTCCCCGAGGGTGGCGAGCTGCCGCCCGAGGAGGAGCTCGCAGCGCTCGAGGCCGCGGAGCAGGCCGAGGCCGAGGCCGCCGCCGAGGCGCACGAGGAGGCTCTCCGCGAGACCGAGGCCGCGGTCGCGGCCGAGGACGAGCTTCGCGCGGCCGTCTCGGACGACGAGCCGGAGGGCGACGAGGCGGAACCGGCCGACGACGCGCCTGCCGAGCCTCGCGAAGAGGAGTGAGCCACGGGAGGGCGCCTCGAGCGCGCCCTCCCATCGTCCACAGGGTTCTCCACGCCCGTCCACAACGGCCCACGGGCCTGTGGACGACGGCCACGAAGTCTCCGCTCCGAGCGCCCGTTTCCTCGTCCGCGATGGGAATGGTCCTGTGGACGGGGCGTCCTGCGCTGGGGATATGATGCGAACATGTGTTCCTTTGTCCCTGGTCTCCCGGGCGGGCGCCTGTGAGCAGGTCGTTTCTGGACGCGTCCGGCCGCGCCGGGTTTGATCCGGCGCTGTGAGCACGGTCCAGGCCCCTTCCGCGACGCCCCTCGTCCCGCCGCAGAATCTCGAGGCCGAGGAGTCGGTGCTCGGCGCGATGCTCCTCTCCGAGACGGCGATCGGATCGGTCACGGAGATCCTCGACGCGTCGGACTTCTACCGCGGCTCGCACGCGACGGTCTATCTCGCCTGCCTCGAGCTCTGGAAGAAGGGCGAGCCCGTCGACGCGATCACGCTCGTCAACGAGCTCGAGGAGCAAGGCGCGCTCGAGTCCGTCGGCGGGAGCGCACGGATCGCCGAGCTCGCCGCGCTCGTCCCCGCGACCGCGAACGTCGAGCACTACGCGCGCATCGTCAAGGAGGCGGCGACGCTGCGTGCGCTCATCCAGGCAGGGCAGGAGATAGCGAGGCTCGGCCGCGACCGGATCGGCGAGACGACGGAGCTCGTCGACCGGGCGGAGCAGATCGTCTTCGACCTCTCGCAGCAGCGCGTCACGGGCGACTTCGACCGCCTCGGAGACCTCCTCACCGAGAGCTTCGAGCGGATCACCAAGCTCTACGAGGCGGGTGTCGACGTCACCGGCGTGCCGTGCGGGTTCCGGGAGCTCGACCGGCTCACGTCCGGGTTCCAGCCCGGCAACCTCGTGATCCTCGCAGCGCGCCCTTCCATGGGGAAGTCGGCGCTCGCCCTCTGCATCGCCGCGAACCTCGGCGTCCGCACCTCGATCCCGGTCGCGCTCTTCACGCTCGAGATGTCGAAGGCCGAGGTCACGCAACGGCTGATGTGCAGCGAGGCGAAGGTCGAGTCGAACCGCGTGCGGTCCGGAAAGCTCGCCCAGGAGGACTGGCCGCGCCTCACCGCGGCGTGCGACAAGCTGATGAAGGCGCCGATCTACGTCGACGACACCGGGTCGATCACGATGATGGAGCTCCGCTCGAAGGCCCGGCGCCTGAAGAGCCGCGAGCCGGGGCTCGGGCTGGTCATCGTCGACTACCTGCAGCTCATGACCTCGGGTGGCACCGTCGAGAACCGCGTGCAGGAGGTGTCGCAGATCTCGCGGAACCTCAAGGTGCTCGCCCGCGACCTCGACGTCCCGATCCTCGCGCTCTCGCAGCTCTCCCGCGCGGTCGAGCAGCGGCACGACAAGCGGCCGATCCTCTCCGACCTTCGCGAGTCGGGCTCCATCGAGCAGGACGCCGACCTCGTCCTCTTCGTGTACCGCGACGAGTACTACAACGGCGACGAGTCCGATTCCCAGGGCGTTGCGGAGCTGATCCTCGCGAAGCACCGGAACGGGCCGACCGACGGCGTCAAGCTGAGCTTCCTCAAGCGCTACGCGAAGTTCGCCGACCTCGCCGGCGCCGGCTCGTAGCTCGCGTCACCACACCGCGCCCTCGCGCCAGTCGCATGCGAGGTCGCCCGCGAGATCGAGCGTCTCGGTACCCGGCAGGACGTAGACCGCGTCGTCGTCCTCCGGCGTCCGCTCGCGACCGGTCGGCGCCAGCACCCAGGTGCGGCCCTCCCAGGCGCGCCACCCGAGCGCGCGGTAGAGGCGCGCGCCGTCCTCGCCCGCGGCGAGCGCGCCGAGCTCGTACGCGCCGCCGATCACCTCGCCGATCCGCTCCATCACCGCGCGGCCGTACCCGCGCCTGCGTCGGTCGGCGCGCACCGCGACCGCCTCGACGTAGCCCGTGCGCAGCGAGTGGCCGCCGTGGAAGAGGCGCCGTTGGACGACCGAGGCGTGTGCCACGAGGGTCCCGTCCTCCGTTCCGACGGCATGCATCCCGCCGAGCGCGTGGTCCCAGTCTTCGTCGCCGAACTCGCCGGAGAACGCCTCGTCCAGGAAGCGCCGGAGCGCCGCGAGCGTCGGGCCGTCCAGGGACGAGGTGTGACACGTCCGGACCTCGAACACGCGGTCATGCTGCCGGACGGCATGCGAGAATGGGCCACGTGCCCGCGACCGTGATCGTCGGCGCGCAGTGGGGCGACGAGGGGAAGGGAAAGATCGTCGACCTGCTCGCGCAGGAGTCCGACCTCGTCTGTCGCTACCAGGGCGGCCCGAACGCCGGCCACACGATCGTCGTCGACGGCGAGACGTTCAAGATTCGCGCGATCCCGTCGGGGATCGTCGGTGGCGTCGCCAGCGCGATCGGCGCTGGCTGCGTCGTCGACCCGGACGTGCTCGTCTCGGAGCTCGACGAGCTCGAGGCGCGCGGGCGCCGCACGGACGGGCTCGTCTTCGTCTCCGGCAACGCCCACCTGATCATGCCGTGGCACGTCGCCCTCGACGGCGCCCGCGAGCGTCGCCTCGGCCGTCTCCAGATCGGGACGACGCGACGCGGCATCGGCCCGGCGTACGCGGACAAGGCGACGCGGATCGGGATCCGCGTCCAGGACCTCCTCGATCCGAAGATCCTCCGCGAGAAGGTCGAGCTCGCCGCCGGCGAGAAGAACGTGTGGCTCGAGCGCGTGTACGGCATCGACCCGTTCGACGCCGAGGAGATCGTCATCCAGACGCTCGCGCACGCGGAGCGACTCGCGCCGTACGTCGCGGATACGTCGCTGCTCGTGGATCGCGCGCTGCGCGAAGGCCGCCGCGTCCTGTTCGAGGGAGCACAGGGGACGCTGCTCGACCTCGACCACGGCACGTACCCCTTCGTCACGTCGTCCAGCCCCATCGCGGCCGGTGCGGCCGTCAGCTTCGGCATCGGGCCGCAACGGATCGACGAGGTGCTCGGCGTCTCGAAGGCGTACGTCACGCGCGTCGGCGAGGGGCCCTTCCCCAGCGAGATCGAGGGGGACGCGCAGCAGCGCGTCCGCGAGCTCGGCGCAGAGTTCGGCACGGTGACGGGGCGCGAGCGCCGCTGCGGCTGGCTCGACCTCGTCGCGCTTCGCTTCGCCGTTCGCGTGAACGGCGTCACGTCGCTCGCGCTGACCAAGCTCGACGTCCTCTCGACGTTCGAGGAGATCCCCGTCTGCGTGCGCTACGGGCTGCCTGACGGGACGGAGACCGAGGACTTCCCGGCCAGCCAGTCCGACTTCCACCACTGCACGCCGGTCTTCGAGGTGCTGCCCGGCTGGCGCGAAGAGCTCGTCGGCCCGAGGCTCCCGGGCGCGGCCGCGGACTACGTCTCGTTCGTCGGCGACGCGCTCTCGGTTCCCGTGTCGATTGTCGGCACGGGTGCGTCGCGTGACGCCGTGCTCGCACTGCAGCCCTGATCTACCGCCGCCGGACGACGCCGAGGACGTACCACGCTCGCGCCCTCAGCACGAACGGGCCGTCGGGGGATCCGAGGCGGCTGTGAACCAGGCGGCGCAGAGCCTCTCGGTGGTCGGGCTCCAACGAGGCGCAGTACGCGCCCGAGGGCGAGATGCCCGTCTCGAACGGCGCCCAGAAATCGTCGTAGTCGCCGTAGCGCGCGTCCACGACGAGCTCTCCGGTCTTGACGCGGTGGAGCCCGGCTCGCCGCCAGAGTGCGCGGAGTCCCGCAGGCGTGCAGTGCGCCATCGTTCGTCCCTCGTCGGGCGCGTCACGGTCGAGCTCGAGCGCCGCATCCCAGAACGCGCGCAGCATCCGCATGCCGGCGCGGTAGTCCCACACCACCGAGGCGACGACGCCGCCGGTCCGGACCGTCCCCCGCATCGACGCGACCCCCGCGTCTGCGTCCGACATGACGTTGAGGACGAGCTGCGACGTCGCCACGGCGAAGTCGCGATCGAAGTCCGGTAGCTCCTCGGCGCTCCCGATGCGGACCTCCGCGTCGGGCACGCGACGGCGACAGGCCTCGACGAACGGCTCGGACGGCTCGACGGCGCAGACGTGCGTCCCTCCGACGACGCTCGCGAGCGCCTCCGTCAACGCGCCGGGCCCGCAGCCGACCTCCAGGACGTCGCTCCTCCTGTGGAGGTCGAGGAGGCGGACGTGGGCGCGTGCGAGCGCGGGGGTATAGCGGCCGACGTGCAGGTCGTACGTGTCGGCCGCGGCCTCGAACGTCAGGGCTCCTCCCCGGGCCACTTCCTCGAATGGTGCGACTCGCGGGTCGCACAGGTCAAGGCCGTAGACTCGCGCGGTGCGTGTCCTCCTCGTCGGGTCGGGCGGTCGGGAGCACGCGCTGGCGTGGCGCCTCTCGTCGTCGCCGACGCTGACCCACCTCCACGCCGCGCCCGGAAACCCGGGAATCGCCTCGCTCGCGACCTGTCACCCGGTGGCGGCGGACGACGGCGACGGCCTGCTCGGGCTCGCCCGCTCGCTCGCCGCCGATCTCGTCGTCGTGGGGCCCGAGGCGCCGCTCGTCGGGGGCGTCGCGGATGCGCTCCGGCATGCCGGCATCCCGGTGTTCGGCCCGTCGCGCGCGGCCGCCCGGATCGAGGGCTCGAAGCTCTTCGCCAAGGCGGTCATGCAGGCGGCCAAGGTGCCTACCGCTGCAGTGCTCCGCGAGCCGCGCGCGCCCTGCGTGCTCAAGGCCGACGGGCTCGCGGCGGGCAAGGGCGTCGTCGTCTGCCGCACCGACGAGGAGCTCGCGGCCGGGCTCGAGACCGCCCGCCGGTTCGAGGGCGCGGTGCTCGTCGAAGAGCTCCTCGAGGGACGCGAGGTGTCGGTTCTCGCGGTGTGCGACGGCCGAGACGCGTTGCCACTCGCCCCGGCGCGCGACTTCAAGCGGGCGTACGACGGGGACGAGGGGCCGAACACCGGTGGAATGGGCTCGTTCGCCCCGGTGCCCGACGTCGGCGACGCGCTCCTCGCCGAGCTGCTCGAGACATGCGTCCGCCCGACGCTCGCCGAGCTCGCCGGGCGCGGCACGCCGTTCCTCGGCACGCTCTTCGCCGGCCTCATGCTGACGGAGGACGGTCCGCGGGTCCTCGAGTTCAACTGCCGGTTCGGGGACCCCGAGACCCAGTCCGTCCTTCCCCTCGTCGACGGCGACCTGCTCACCGCGCTCGCAGCCGCGGCGAACGGGTCACTCGCGGGCACGTCCCTGCGGCAGGCCGACGGGAGCGCCGTGACGGTCGTGATCGCCGCGGGCGGATACCCCCAGGCGGGCGACACCGGCACGCCGATCGAGGGGATCGCCGAGGCCGAGGCCGAGGCCCCGGGCGTGCACGTGTTCCACGCCGGAACCGCGCGGAGCGACGGGCGGCTCGTCACGAACGGTGGGCGCCTCCTGGCGGTGACCGCGACCGGCGCCGATCTCGCGGAGGCGCGAGCGCATGCCTACGGCGCGGCCGACAGGATCCGGATCCCCGGCGCGCGCCGCCGCGAGGACATTGCGCTCGAAGCGGCGGCGGGGCGGTAGGAAGTTCGCAAACTGCGGGGCGCGCGTGGGGCACCCCATCCCACCACCCACTTCTTATTCTATCGCCAGGACGGACAACAATGGCCACGAGAGCGCGCCAAGTGTGTGCCGGCATCGTGTCGGCGAACGGATGGGGGCCACCCGAGGCGATCTCTAGAATTTGCGCTGTGATCGTCCGCTACTCCCGCCCGGCCATGACCCGGGTCTGGTCGGACGAGCGCAAGCTGGCGAGGATGCTCGAGGTCGAGCTCGCGGCGCTCGACGGATGGGTCGCGCTGGGCGTCGTGCCGGCCGACGCGGTCGTGCGCATCCGCGACGAGGCTCGCCCGCCGACGCGGGAGGAGGTCGCGCGCCGTGAGCGTGAGACGGGGCACGACGTCGCCGCGTTCGTCGACGCCGTCGCGGCGACGCTCGGGGACGACGGGCGCTGGCTCCACTACGGGCTGACCTCCTCGGACGTGCTCGACACCGCGCTCTCGCTCGTCGTGCAGGAAGCCGGGGC
>DASXAW010000117.1:0-33075 GCA_036406535.1 Gaiella sp. | reverse complement strand
CGTGACTCGATCGGCAACGACTCC
The DNA here is from genome assembly GCA_036406535.1 of Gaiella sp. Taxonomy (GTDB): domain Bacteria; phylum Actinomycetota; class Thermoleophilia; order Gaiellales; family Gaiellaceae; genus Gaiella. The sequence continues at coordinate 33,051 of DASXAW010000117.1, read as the reverse complement.
GCGCCGGCGACCGCATCGACGGCGACGTTCGCGGTCGACGTCGTCGGGCCGTCGACGACCCTTGCGACGACTCCCTCGTCGCCGGACGGGACGAGCGGCTGGTTCCGCCAGTCGAGCATCGCGTTCACGCTCAGCGCGACGGACCCGTCGCCCGGCTCGGGTGTCGCGGCGGTCAAGTACTCGCTCGACGGCGGCGCCACGCAGACCTACTCCGCCGCGGGCTCGGTCGCCGCGCAGGGCGATCACACGCTCGCGTACTGGTCGGTCGACGGCCTCGGAAACGCCGAGGCGCCGCACACTGTGCACCTGAAGCTCGACAACATCTCGCCAGCGACGACGATCGCGTTCGCGCCGTCGGCGCCGAACGGCAGCAATGGCTGGTACACGTCTTCGCCGACCTTCTCGCTGAGTGCGACCGACGTGTCGTCCGGCGTCGCAACGACCTACTACCGGGTCGACGGCGGCTCGGCCACATCCTATGCCGGGCCGGTCGCGGTCCCGGAGGGACAGCACACGGTCAGCTACTGGTCGAGCGACGCCGCGGGAAACACGGAGACGACGCATACGACGTCGACGGTCAAGGTCGACACCGTCCGTCCGTCGACGACGATCTCGACGACTCCCGTCGCTCCCGACGGGAGCAACGGCTGGTTCAAGCAGACGAGCGTCCAGTTCTCGCTGAGCGGCTCGGATGCGACCTCCGGCATCTCCTCCCGGCGCTACACGGTCGACGGGGGCGCGACGCAGACGTACTCGACGCCGGTGACCGTCACCGGCCAGGGCGTCCACACGGTCGCCCACTGGTCGCTCGACAGCGCGGGCAACGTGGAGGCGCCGAACACGACGACCGTCAAGCTCGACAACGTCGCCCCGACGACCACGCTGACGACGAGCCCGGCGAACCCGGACGGCGCCAACGGCTGGTTCCGGCAGACGAGCGTCAGCCTGACGCTCGCGGCGACCGATACGACGTCCGGCGTCGGCTCGACGAGCTACACCGTCGACGGCGGCGCGCCGCACGGATATGCGGGCGCGTTCGCAGTGGCGACGCCCGGGGATCACACGATCACCTACTGGTCGACGGACAACGCGGGCAACGTCGAATCCGTCCGCACGGCGCACGTCAAGCTCGATGCCGCCGCTCCGTCGACCGCCCTCGCGACGACGCCTTCGAGCCCGAGCGGCGCAAACGGGTGGTTCACGTCCAACGTCTCGTTCACGCTCTCGGGGAACGACGCCACGTCAGGCGTCGCGAGCCGCTTCTACAAGCTCGACGGCGGCTCGACGCAGACCTACTCGGGCGGGGTCGCCCTCTCGCAGGGCGATCACACGGTCGAGTACTGGTCGACCGACAACGCAGGGAACGTCGAGGGCCATTCGACGACCCACCTGAAGCTCGACACGGTCTCCCCGGTCAGCACCCTTACGACGACACCCGGCTCGCCCGACGGAACCAACGGCTGGTTCAAGCAGGCGAGCGTCACGTTCACGCTCGCGGCGACGGACGCGACATCCGGCGTGGGCGCGCGCCTCTACACGATCGACGGCGGTGCGCCGCAGACCTATTCGGCGCCGGTCGCCGTGGCGACGCAGGGCGACCACACCATCACGTACTGGTCGATCGACGCCGCGGGCAACGCCGAGACAGCGCAAACGACGCACGTCAAGCTCGACAACGTCGCTCCCACCGCGTCGGTCTCGCTCACGGCGGCGGGGAACGCGCTTCTCTCGGGCACGACGGTCTTCTACAAGAGAAACGCATCGACCGGAGCCCGGACGTTCCAGCTCCGCGCGACCGTCGCGGACGCGACCTCCGGGCCTGCGTCGGCCTCGTTCCCCGCTATCGCCACGTCGGGCTGGACGCACAACGCCGAGGGGCCGGTGACGACGCCCGGCGCCGGCGTCTTCGACTCGGGCGCTTTTGTCTGGACGACGAGCGCGGCGAATCCGTCGGGCTACGCGATCACGGTGGCAGACCAGGCCGGCAACACGGCGACCCAGGCAGTCGGCTTCACGAGCGACGTCACCGCCCCGAGCACGACGTTCGCCCTGATGTCGCCTCTCGCCGCGTTCCTGGACGGGACGAGGCTGTACTACAAGGCCGATGCGGCGGGATCGTTCACCCTCGTCGACACGGAGGTCGACACGGGCGTGGGGCCGGCGTCGGCACTGTTCCCGGGGATGTCGTCGAACGGGTGGACGCACGCCACGGAGACGGTCACGGCGGGAAGCGGTGCCGCCCCGAGCGTCGCCTACACGTCGAGCCTCTACTCCTGGACGGCGGGCGCGAGCAATCCGTCGCAGGCGGCTCGGACGATCACGTCGACCGACGGCGTCGGAAACGACGCGACGACGGTGCTCACGTTCACCTCCGACACGAACGGTCCGACAGGCGGCGCGCTGACCGCAAACGGCACGGCCGCGACGACGGGCGGCTCGTCCTCGGTCGACGACGACGGGAGCTTCTCGATCACGCGGACGGACTACTCGGGGGACGGGGGCTCCGGCGTCTCGTCGAGCGTGCTCACCGTCCGCTCCGCGACGCTCGCCGACGACGGGACGGCGTGCGACACATTCGGCTCGCCGGCGATGCTCACGGGCGCGCCGTCGCAGTCGGGTCTCGCCGAGGGGTGCTATCTCTTCACGCTGACGGGCACCGACAACGTCGGTAACACCTCGAGCGTCGCTACGACGGTGAAGGTCGACCGAACTGCGCCGACAGTGACGCTCACCTCGGTCGAAGACGGCAACGGCCATCGCGAGGTCTTCAACGGCACGACGGACGACGTGACGGGAACGATCACGATCCGCGTCTATCTCTTCGGCTTCCTCGTGCGGACATACACGTTCGCGCCGTCCGGCCCGTCGTGGTCGTACGAGAACGGGAACAACGACCTTTCGGCGTTCCTGCCCTACACGGCGGTGGCCCAGCAGACGGATGCGGCCGGGAACACGTCGGCGCCGAGCAACACGATCGGCTTCGTCGGGAACTGAGTCCGGAACGTCGGCCGGGCCACGCCACGGGAGCGGTACGCTCGCACCGCGGGCCCGTAGCTCAGGTGGTCAGAGCAGCCGACTCATAATCGGTAGGTCCCTGGTTCGAGTCCAGGCGGGCCCATCGACAGGTGCTGTGCTTGTCCGCCAAAGGCGGTCACGCGCGTCGAGACGGGCGGTTGCAATCGGCACAAGCGCTGCCTAGGCTCACCTCACTGCGGCGACCGGGAGGTGGAAGATGGAACTCCAGCGATCAGTGGAGCTCGAGCAGCTCGCGCAGGAGGCACACGCAGCGTGGGAGCGGGGCGACGAGGACTGGTTCGTCAGGCGCTTGTCGTCGGAGGATCCGGTCATGCTCGGGTCGGCTCCAGACGAGGAACATGCCGGGACGACGGCGATCAACGCGATGACGTCGGAGGAAATCGCCGACCGCGATCACTGGGACTTCAAGTCGACGGCTCCGCGCGTCATCGACGCGCGCGAGGCGGGAGACATCGGTTGGATCGTCACCGAGTCTCGCTGGGAGTTCGAGGACGGCAGCTTCCTGCCCGTTCGTGGGCTGACGGTCTTCCATCGCGAGGACGGCATGTGGAAGTGCGTGGCCGGAGTGACGGCGCCCGCGATCCCGAACGAGCTGCTCCGACCCGGATCTCCGGTAACGCAAGCTGCAGCTGCATCCGTCTAGGTCGGGCGCGACACCCCAGGGCGGGTCCCGACACGGCTGCGAGCTCGACCTAGGAGGGCGAGTCGAGCCCCGCCGCGGCGATCGCATCGAGCGTGAGCCGCTCGTCGACCTCACCCGGCAGACCGCTGACGCCGACGGCCCCGACACGGTTTCCGCCGACGAGGATCGCGACACCCCCGAGGAAGAACGAGAAGAACGGGTCGAAGCTCGCCAGCTCGGTCGGGGCGCCCGCGACCTTCGCGGCGAGCGCCCGTGTCGTCGTCGCGTCGCTGCGCGCCGCGGTGTAGGCCTTGCGGCGAGCGTTGAGCTCGGTGTCGAGCGCTGCGCCGTCCATTCGGAGCGACGCGACCACCTCGCCGTGGTCGTCCACGACCACCACCGAGACCGGCCCCGGCGCGCTCTCCGACACGTGCCGGACGATCGCGAGCGCAACGACGTGGGTGAGGCCGGTGGGAGGCACGGGGAACGTCTGTCTATACCACGCGGCCCGCGCCCACTCCGCTCCTCGGGCGTGCGTGCGAGAAGTCGACGAACGCCGACGCTCGCTCGGTCAGCTGTGGTCGCTGATCGCGAGCCGCGACCGGCGGCCGGTCACGTCGACGACCGCGTAGGGATGCTGCGCGAGCCAGCGCTCCGTGGCGGTGTCGAGGTGGACGTCGATCCCGTCCATCCTCGTCGGTGGGTTGAACGCCACGCCGTCGGGTCGCTCGAGCGCGATCTCGATTCTCGTCGTGCTGCTCAGCAGCCACCAGCGGCGACGGCGTCGTTCCCAGACGTAGAGCCGACGGCCCTGCGCCGTGAGGTGCCGACGAGCGGCCGGCGAGAGCTGCGACGGTGGAACCGGCTCGGGCAGCGCCTCGGCAAGCGCCTGGACTGCACTCATCCCGGGCCCAATGATCCCAGGGCCGTCGGACGCGGCCGTGTCGTCGACCGCTAGCTCAGCCAGAGAACGGCCGTCGCGAACGCGGCGAAGCCGCCCAAGATCGCGCCCCAGACCATCAGATCCGTCAGGCTCATGCCGCAGCTCCCGTCGGCCCGGGTTGACCCGGGCGGCTGACGGCTCGGGGACTTTCTCGCGTTCGGGCGCTGTTGTCAAGACGGGCGCACAGCGCTCACGCCGCATGCCGCAGCGGCCCCTCCTCGTGCACGCCGTGTCCCGCCTCGGTCGCAGGAAGCACGGTCGTGCGATTCCGCCGACCCGCCCCGATCACCCAGGACGAGCCGACCGCGGCGGCCGCGAGCTCCGCGATCGCCCACATCAGCCCGCGTCGCTCGTCCGACAGCGGCGTCGAGCGCGGCCCAGGGCTCGGTCAGCTCGACCTGCTCCACCATGTCCGTTGCGAGAAACGCGACCTTCCTGGGCTCTCCTTTCGGTCGAGTAGTGGGTACCCGGGGCCGAGGGCGGCAAAGAGGCGTCAGAATGCGCGCATGGAGGCGACCCGGAGGCTGCCGCTCGGGAACGAGCTCGAGCGCGGGCCCGAGGTCACGGTGACGATCGACGGCCGGACGACGACCGCCTACACCGGCGAGACGGTCGCAGCGGTCCTCTTCGCAGAGGGCGGCGGCCGGACGCGGACGACCGTGGGCGGCGCCCCGCGTGGGGTGTTCTGCGGGATGGGCGTCTGCTTCGACTGCCTCGTGGTCGTCGACGACGTCCCGAACACACGCGCCTGCATGACGTGGGTGCGCGACGGGATGCGCGTCGAGCTCCAGGAGGGGCTCGGCGGCTCCTGGCCTGCGCTCCGCTAGTAGCGGGGCTCCACGAGCGAGACGTACAGCCCGTCCGGGTCGGCGAGGTACGCGTAGCGCCATTCGCCGGTCCCGACGTCGACGCTCTGCGGCTCTCCGAGCAGCTGAACGCCTGCCTGCCGCAGGTGGTCGCAGGCACGCTCGAGGTTCGAGACGCCGACGGCGAACTCCATCGGCCCGAGGTGGCCCCATTCGCCGCGGCAGTCGGGGCCGAGCGGCGTGAGCTTGCACGGCTCGATGCCGCCTCCCTGCGGCGAGAGCATCATCACCATGTGCTGGTCGGGCAGCTCGCGGTCGTACCAGGGCGCCATCGGCTCGAAGAACTCGGTCGACTCGAAGAGCATCTCGCCGAACCCAAGCGTCTCGTAGAACCGGCGGCTCGCGTCGATGTCCGCGACGCCGAACGCGACGTGGTTGACGCCCTCGGCGCGCGCGTCGCCCGGCAGGGACTTCCAGAGCCCCGTCCACTCGATGAGCTCGAGCTTCCCACCCCACGGGTCGGCGACGTAGCCGATGTCGAGCGACACGTCGTGCGGCATGACCGACCCCTCGAGCGGCGCCATCAGCGACGTCGCGCCCGCTTCCACCAGCCGATCGTGCACCGCGTAGACGTCGCGCACATGGAGGCAGATCTCGCAGACGCCCACCTCGCCCCAGCCCTGACCGGCCGGTGCCGGCGGCGGTCCGTCGCCGTCGAGGATCTGCAGGAGCTTGACGCGCCCGGGGCCGATCGGGGTCGCGCCCGGGTTCGAGAGCATCGCGATCCGCGCGCGCCGAGCCTCTCCGCCGGTGAGCACCTCGGTCCCCGGCACCTCGCCCGTCCAGTCGAACAGGACATCGGAGAAGCCGACGCGGCCGTAGAACGCGATCCCCTCGTCCATGTCGCCGACGCCGACGCCGACGTGGTCGACGCCCGAGAAGAGGGCGGTGCTCATGCGACGCTCGCCTTCTCCGGGAGAAGCGATTCCTCGGCGAGGACCTCGCGGATCGCCTCGAGGCTCTCCGGATCGGTGAGAGGCAGCCGCGGCCGGCGCGGCCAGCCGCCGGGCTGCCCGATCATCGCCATGATCGCCTTCAGCTGGCTCTGGTACGCCGCGTAGACGCCGCCCCAGCCGCCCGGCAGCCAGAGCTTCGGGAAGAGGCGATCGACCCGCTGGGCGTGGGCTCGGCACGCGTCGTGGTCGCCGCGCCAGTACGCCTCCCAGAACTGCGGGTCGGGCGCGCCGAAGATGCATCCGCCGCCGATGAACCCGTCGCCGCCGTCGGCGAGCAGGCGCTCGAAGCCCTCGACGGACATGAACGGCCCGAAGACGCGGACGCGGTCGACGACCGCCCTCGTCGTCTCGTAGAACTGCTCCGCGTTCGGGGTCGAGTCCTTCAGCGCGACGACCGAGTCGATCTCCACGAGCCGGCTCGCCAGCTCGGGCCCGATGTCGATCGCCGTCCCGTGGGGCCAGTTGTAGACGAGGATCGGCCCGTCGACGCCGCTTGCGAGGTCCTCGTAGTAGGCGACCGTCTCGTCGTCGTACGTCTTCGCGTACGGAGGCGGCGTGGACTCGACGCCGGCCGCCCCGGCCGCGATCGCGTGGCGCCCGAGCTCGGCGGCCTCGCGGGCCGTGTACGCTGCGCAGCCGACCACGACGGGCACGCGTCCCGCGACGTGGCCGATCGCGGTCTCGGCCACCAGACGCCGCTCGTCGGCCGTCTGGGAGAACCACTCGCCGGTCGTCCCGTTGATCAGGACGCCGTGCACGCCGAACTCGAGGTAGAGCTCGAGGAGCGCACGGTGGGACTCGGCGTCGTAGCTCCCGTCGCGGTGGAAGGGCGTCGGACACGCCGGCCAGTAGCCGCGCCAGGTGACGTCGTCTCTGTTCATGTGCGTCCTCTCAGGTGGTCGGGGCCGGTTGGGACGATCGTCGGTCGGGAGAGAAGCTTGGCGGAAGCGGGGCGCCGGACGCCATGTGCTCCGCGAGCATGCGCGCCAGCAGAGGCATGAGCGTGAACCCGGTCGTCGCGAGACAGGCGAAGTAGCCAGGCACGACACTCGACTCGCCGACGATCGGAGCGCCGTCGTTGGTGAACGGCATGACGCCGGTCCATGTGCGGACGACCCGGACGCCCGCGAGCGCCGGGACGACGCGGATCGCGACGGCGGTGTTTCCCGCCGCGCTGTCCCAGCGGTTGGAGAAGCGCCGCGGCGGCGCCTCCGGCCGGGCGGGCCAGCCACCGCCGATGATGAACGTGTTGTTCGCGGACTGCTTCAAGGTCAGCCGCCGCCCGATGTGCTGGACCATCGGCTCGATCAGACGGGGACGGGGCTCCGTCACGTTGACGTGGAGGCCGTCGGCCCGGTAGCCGTGAGCGAGGCCGACGAGCGCGGCGACGTCGTTCGCCCAGGCCGCGGCGGCGTTCACGATGCGTCGCGCGGCGATCGTCCCGGCGGTGGTCGACACGACGAACTGCCGTGGGCCGGCCACGTCCTCGCGCTCGATCCGCTCGACCGCGGTGTGCGTGCAGACGACCGCGCCCCGCTCGACCGCGCGACGGGCGAAGAGCGGCACGACGAGGAGCGGGTTCGCATGGCCCTCGCCGGGGCAGAACGTGGCGCCGGTCAGGTCGTCCGCGAGGTACGGCGCGAAGTCCCGCAGCTCCGCCGGGCCGAGCAGGTGCGTCTCGAGCCCCGCCTCCTGCTCGATCTCCTGCTTCTCCGCCAGGAGCCGGAACTGCTCGTCGGTCTCGCCGACCATCAGGCCGCCCGTCACGTGGACGTCGAGGTCTCCGTCGAGCTCGTGCTCGAGCGTCTCCCAGACGCGCGCCGCGTCGCGGAGCAGGCGCACCTCGTCGAGCAAGCGCCCGCGGACGCTCGCGGTCTCGAATGCGGTGAGGTGGTGGATCGCGATCTGGAAGTGGAAGCTGCCCGCGTTCGTCCCCGACGCCTCGCGGTTCAGCTCGCCCCGCTCGGCGACGACGACGTCGACCCCCTCGCCCGCGAGGAAGTACGCGAGCGCGGCGCCCGTGAGGCCGCCGCCGACGACGAGCACGTCGGTGGAGGCGGGAAGCGGGTTCGTCGAGAGGCTCAAAAGAACAGCCCATCGTCCTCGATCGACGGGTCGGCGATCGCGCCCATCGGCACCGGACGCACCGGGAAGCGCGGCGTCGCGGGCGGGACGGCCGCGATCGGGATGCCGTGACGCGCCGCGATCGTCGCGGCAACCTGGCGCTGGCAGCTCTTGCCCTGGCAGAGGCCCATCCCTGCGCGCGTGAGGCTCTTCACGACGTTCAGGTCGGCCGTGTCGGCCGCGGCGGCATCGATCTCGCCCCGCGTCACCTCCTCGCAGCGGCAGACGATGGTGTCGTCCCTCGCGAGCTCGTAGACCCCGGGGCCGATCGCGTGCAGGCGGCGGAGCGCCCTGCGGAACGCGGCCTTGCGTGCGAGGCGCGCGCGAAGGGGCTTCGCCTGCCGTTCCGCCTCCGCCCCGGTGAGCGCGTCGAGGTCGAACGCGGCGCCGAGGGCAGCGAGCCGTCCTTCGTCCACGGCGACGAGCGCGCCCGCGATGCCGGCGCCGTCGCCGGCGGCCGAGACGCCGGCCGCGGTCGTCCGCAGCCATTCGTCCACGACGACGACCGGACCGCCGAGGTCCTCCTCGTAGCGGAACTCGCAGCCCGCGAGCCGGAGGAGCTCGACCGACGGGACGAACCCGTAGCCGACGCACAGCGTGTCGGCCTCGAGGTGCTCCTCCGTCCCGGGGAGCACGCGCCAGTCGCGGTCCACGGCGGCATGAACGACCCGCTCGACCCGTCCGTCGCCCTCGGCGCGCACCACCATCCGCCGGTAGCGCATCGGCACCCGGGCGCGCATCAGCTGCGAGCGGTAGGACACGGCGTCGCGGAGGAGCGCGGTGTTGCCGCGCGCCGCGGCGAGAAGTCCGAGGACGTCTCGCACGCCGGGTCCGGGCCCCGCCTCGAGCGCGACGAGCACCTTTGCGCCGTAGTGGTGGAGCTGCGCGGGGAAGGCGAGCGCGAGCGGGCCGCTCCCGGCGAACACGAGGCGCTCGCCCGGCAGGACCCGCTGGGTCTTCACGATCGTCTGCGCCGCCCCGGCGGTCAGCACCCCGGGAAGTGTCCAGCCGGGGAAGACGACGGGCCTGTCGTGTGCCCCCGGCGCGATCACGAGCCGCGCGGCCGAGACCGTGCGTGCATGGCCCCCCTCCGGCACCAGCACGATCTCGCCGTCGCGGATCGCGACCGCGCTCGTCAGGGGCATGAGCTCGGCGCCGCTCGACTCGGCCGCCTCGATCAGCTCGCGGCCGCGAAGGTGGTCGCGGCCCAGACGCGCCGGGTCCTTCACGACGAAGCCGGGGCCGGGCTGCTTGTAGATCTGGCCGCCGAAGGTCGGGCGCTCGTCCGCCAGGCCGACGCCGAGCCCGAGGCCGGCAGCCGTCGTCGCCGCGGCCAGGCCGGCCGGACCGCCGCCGACAACGAGGACGTCGTAGCGCTTGTCGACCGTGGTGCTCATCGGGCGGCGAGCGGCCCGGGCGGCGTCGCCGCCACCCGGGCCGGGACCCGAGGGTCCTACTTGCAGGCCGGCATCGGGGGAAGCTTCGTCCCTTCCGTCTTCTGGTAGAAGCGGCCGAGCGTCCCGTTGTTCTGGGCCTTGCAGATGAAGCTGCTCAGGTAGCGGGCGAGAGCCGTGTTGCCCTTCTGCACCGCCCAGGAGCCGTACTCGACCGTCAGCGGCCGCTTGAACGGAGCCTCCTTGAGCTTGTTGTTGGGGTTCGACTTGTTGAACTGCGCGACCAGGTAGTTCTCGACCACGATCGCGTCCGCGCGACCCGTCGCGACCTCGAGGAACGCGGCGTTCTGGTCAGGGAACGACTTGGACGTGGCGTTCGGGAACTGGTTCTGCACGCGCTGCTCCGCCGTCGAGCCCTGGAGCGACGTGATCGTCTTGTCGGAGTTGTTCCACGCCGAGATCGTCGCCGGCGTGTTGTCGTCGGGCCTGACGGCGAGCACCTGCGCGTACGGGACGTACGGCCGGCTGAAGCTGATCGCCTTCTTCCGCTCCGGAGTCGCGGTGAGCCCGACCGAGACCATGTCGAACTTCTTCGACACGAGACCGGGGATGAGGCCGTTGAAGTCGAGGTTCTGGATCTTCAGCTTGACCTTCATCTGCTTGGCGAGCGCCTTCAGCAGGACCACGTCGTAGCCCGCCGGGTTGCCGCTCTTGTCGAGGTACATCTGCGGCGGGTACTGGAGATTCATGCCGACGACGAGCGTTCCGGCGCTGTTCAGCCGGAGCGGGTTCGCCGCGTTGTTGCCCGCTGCGGCGCCACCGACCGCCACGGACACGGCCGCGAGGACGGCGGCGAGCGCCGCGAGGCCGGCCCACTTCCTTCGTCTGCGTACCACGCTTCCTCCTCCTTTGGTGATCACACCGACCTGCACTTGCCCTACGTCCTGCCCGAAGCCGACTCGAGCCTCAGCATCACCGCCTCGAGGCGCTGTCGCCGTCTCCGGGAGATCGCGCGTGCGACGCGGCCCGACGGCGGGGTCGCGAGGAGCTTCTCGATCGTCCGGAACAGAAGGTCGATCCCGAACGCGGCCACCACGTACAGACCCGCGGCCGCCGTGTAGAGCACGAACGGCTGGAAGGTGGTCGAGTTCAGGTTCTGGGTGACCCGCACGACCTCGAGCAGCCCGATGACGGTGAAGGTCGAGGTGTCCTTCACCATCCCGATGAACATGCTGCCGATGTTGGGGATCGCGATCTTCGTCGCCTGGGGAAGGATCACCCTTGCGAACACGCGCACGGGGTGGATGCCCAGCGCGAGCCCGGCCTCGCGCTGGCCCCGCGGGATCGCGCCGAGCGCCGAGCGGTAGATCTCCGCGATGAACGCGCTGTACAGCAGGACGAGGGCGATGACGCCCGCCTGGAACACGGAGAAGCTGATGCCGATGATCAGCGAGAGGCCGAAGTACACCCAGATCACGCTGACCAGCGCGGGGACGCCGCGGAAGACGTTGATGTAGATCACCGCGAGCCATGAGAGCGGCGGCTTGCTCATCCGCGCGAGCGCGAGCATGAGCCCCGCCGCGGTGGAGATCACGAGCGCGACCGCGGCGACTTCGAGGGCGGTCAGCAGACCGTGCAGCAGCTCGCTGCGGTGCTCCCAGACCAGCGACCAGTCGTAGTTCGCGAGGAAATCCATCTAGAGCACCGCAGCGATGAACTGTCGCGTCCGCGGGTTCTCGCACGTGTCGAGGAACCCGCGCCGACCGGACTCGGCGACGAGCCCCTGGTCCATGAACACCATGAAGTCGCCGATCTCGCGCGCGAAGTTCAGCTCGTGCGTGACGATCACCATCGTCATCCCCGTCTCCGCGAGCGCGCGCATCGCACCGAGCACCTCTCCGACGAGCTCGGGGTCGAGGGCGGAGGTCGGCTCGTCGAACAGCATCACCTTCGGGTCGAGGCTCAGCGCGCGTGCGATTGCGACGCGCTGCTGCTGGCCGCCGGACAGCTCGGCCGGGTAGTGCGCCGCCCAACGCAGGAGCCCGACCTGCTTGAGCGCCCGCGCCGCGCGCTCGTCCGCCTCGTTGCGGCCGAGGCGTTTCGTCGTCCGCAGCGCGAGCGCGACGTTGCCGAGCGCGGTGAGGTGGGGGAAGAGGTTGAACTGCTGGAACACCATCCCGACCTGGCGGCGGAGCGCGATCGCGTTGCCCCGCGGCCCGCCCCGCGTCAGTCCCGGCCCGTATTCGACGCCGAAGACGCGCACCGAGCCCTCGTCCGGCTCCTCGAGGAGGTTGATCGTCCGCAGCAGCGTCGACTTGCCCGATCCGGACGGCCCGAAGACGACGACGTGCTCACCCTGATGGACATTCAGGTCGACGCCGTGGAGCACCTCGTTCTTGCCGAACGACTTGCGGATTCCCTCGAGGCGCACCACCTGCTCGGGCCGGGTGTCGGAGTGCTCCGCTGTCGGCGATGCCGTTGGGCGAGGCTCGTTCATCGTCGGGAGCGGCGTACGCATAGTGGCTGAGTGTCCGGATAGTGGACGAGTCGAATCGCGGTGTCAAGAAGTCCCGCAGCGTGTCGGACCGGCGCCGGGCGACCGGCTCCTCCCGCGTCATCGCAGGTGTTCTGAGGGCGGACGATCTCGCGCTCGAGCGTCAACGAGGACCTTTCCCGGGTCGAGACGCACCGCTCCGAGACGGCGCGCAGAGGCGTCCTCCGACGCTAACGCATCCTGCGTCGCACGGGCAATCGCCGTGACATCGACACGGCTGGATCAGCGGTCGACGCCGTCGAGGCAGAGGTACTTCACTTCGAGGAACTCGTCGATCCCGTGGTGCGAGCCCTCGCGGCCGATGCCGGACTGCTTGACCCCCCCGAACGGCGCCCCCTCGTACGAGAACACGCCCGTGTTCACGCCGACGATGCCGAACTCGAGCGCCTCGCCGACGCGCCAGACCCTGCCCACGTCCCGGGTGAAGAGGTAGGCGGCGAGCCCGAACTCCGTCGCGTTCGCGAGCTCGATCGCCTCTGCCTCGTCCGCGAACCGGAACACGGGGGCAAGCGGGCCGAAGGTCTCCTCGTTGGCGACGCGCATCTCGCCGGTCGCGCCGGTGAGGACCGTCGGCTCGAAGAACGTGCCGCCGAGCGCGTGCCGGCCGCCGCCCGCCGCGAGGGTCGCGCCCTGGCCGACCGCGTCGGCGATGTGCTCCTCGACCTTCGCGACCGCCGCGTGGTCGATCAGCGGGCCCTGCTCGACGCCGTCGTCGAAGCCGTTGCCGACGTTGAGCGCGCCGACCGCCTCGGAGAGGCGCTCGACGAACGCGTCGTGGATCCCCGCCTGCACGAGCAGCCGGTTCGCGCAGACGCAGGTCTGCCCCGTGTTCCGGAACTTCGAGGCGATCGCTCCGTCGACCGCGGCGTCGAGGTCGGCGTCGTCGAAGACGAGCAGCGGGGCGTTCCCGCCGAGCTCGAGCGAGACCTTCTTGATCGTCCCCGCGCACTTCGCCATCAGCTCGCGCCCCACCTCGGTCGAGCCCGTGAAGGTGAGCTTGCGGACGGTCGGGTTCGTCGCGAGCTCGTCGCCGACGACGGACGACGCGCCCGGGACGACGGAGAAGACGCCCGCAGGCACGCCGGCGCGATGCGCGAGCTCCGCGAGCGCGAGCGCCGAGAACGGGGTGGTGCTCGCCGGCTTGAGCACCATCGTGCAACCGGCGGCGAGCGCAGGCCCGGCCTTCCGCGTGATCATCGCCATCGGGAAGTTCCACGGCGTGATCGCGGCGCAGACGCCGATCGGCTGGCGGAGGACGACCATCCGGCGGCTCGTCGTGTTGGCAGGAATCGTCTCGCCGTATACGCGCTTCGCCTCCTCGGCGAACCATTCGACGAACGCCGCCCCGTAGAGGATCTCGCCCTTCGCCTCGGGCAACGGCTTGCCCTGCTCGGCGGTGAGGATCACCGCGAGGTCGTCGGCCGCCTCGATCATGAGGTCGTACCAGCGCCGCAGGATCCCCGCCCGCTCCTTCGCGGGGAGGGCCGACCAGTCCGGCAGCGCGGCGGCGGCGGCGGAGATCGCGTCGCGCACGTCCTCCCGGGTCGCGCTCGCGACGGAGCCGAGCGGCGCGCCGTCCGCAGGGTCGACCACGTCGAGGCGCGCGCCGTCGGAGCTCGCCACCCACGCCCCGGCGACGAAGAGGTCGTCGCGGAAGAGCTCCGGGTCGCGCAGGCGGGCCATGACCCGATCTGCGGCCGGCGCGACGGAGACGCTCATGCGAGCACTGTACGCAGGACGGCCGCCCAGCCGCAATGCGAACGTCACTCGACGCGCAGCAGACGCTCGCCGAGCGCGTCCTCGTTCACGTCGATTCCGAGCCCCGGCCCGGTCGGGACCCGTGCGTTGCCGCCGTCGGGCTCGGGCGTCCCGGTCGCGATCCGCTCCGCGGCCATCTCTCCGGGCAGGTAGCCGCCGAGGAGGAGCCTGGGGGGGATCGACGCCGCGAAATGCGCCGTCGTCGCGGAGACGAGATCGCCGCCGCCGGCGTCCTCGACCGTGAGCGGCAGGCCGAAGGAGACGGCGAGGTCTCGTGCGCGCCGCGTCGGCGTGATCCCGCCGAGGCGGGAGAGCTTCAGCCTGGCTGCGTCGGCGGCCCCTGCCGCGCGTGCTCTCACGAGGTCGCCCAGCTCCATGAGGCTCTCGTCGAGGACGAACGGCCGCGCCGTCGTGCCGCGCAGCCGGGCGCACTCCTCGAGCGTCGCGCACGGCTGCTCGATCATCACGTCGAGGCGCTCGACCGCCGCGAGCACGCGCGCCGCCTCGGGCTGCGTCCACCAGGCGTTGGCGTCCGCGATCACGAGGTCGGCGTCGCCGAGCACCTCCATACACGCCTCGATCCGCTCGACGTCCTCGTGCACGCCGGTCCCGACCTTCAGCTGGACACGCCGATAGCCCGTCGCGAGCGCGGCCGCGCACCGTTCGCGCATCTGCTCGGGCGACGCGATGCCGATCCCCGTGTAGAGCGGGAACTCCTCCGCGTGGATCCCCCCGAGGAGATCGGCGAGGGGGAGACCCGTGGCGCGCCCGAACAGATCCCAGCAGGCCATGTCGAGCGCCGACTTCGCGTACCGGTAGCCCTTCGTCGCCCCGTCGAGGCGAGCGTACGCGACGTCGGTCCGGCGGGGATCCGCTCCCAGCAGGGCCGGCGCGAGCAGGCGGAGCACCGCCTGCGTCGTCGGGGCGTACCCCGCGGCGTACGTCGGCGTGATCACGCACTGCTCGCCCCAGCCGACGAGCCCGTCGTCGGTCTCGAGCCGCACGACCGTCCCGTCCTGCTCGGTCGAGACCCGCCCGCCGGACATCACGAACGGCCCCGTCGCGTGGTGGTAGCGCACCGCGTAGACGTCCACCCGCCTGATCTGCATGACCGCCTCCCTAGCGGACGTACGTCGCGCCGTTCACGTCGATCGTCGCGCCGCTCAGGTGGCGGCACTTGCCGGTTGCGAGGAAGGCGATCAGCGAGCCGAGCTCCTCCGCAGGCACCATCTCGCCCATGGCGAGGAAGGCGTTCACCGCCTCGATTCCCCCTCGAGCCGTCGCCGAGATCTCCGACATCCGCGTCCGCACGATCCCCGGCGCGACGACGTACGCGAGCACGCCCTCCGCGGCGTACGCCCGTGCCACGGTCTGTGTGACGGCCTTCACCGCCGCCTTCGACGCCGCATAGGCGGGGAGGGACGAGATCGCCGAGCCTTGCTGCGCCGACCAGCTGGAGAGCGTGATCACGATTCCGCCGCCGTGCTCGCGGAAGTGGTTCACGGCCTCGCGGATGAGGCTCACCGGCTCGAGCACGTTCACGCGAAGCGTCGCGTCCCAGCCCGCGTCCCAGTCCTCGTCCGTGCCGTCGAACGGGGTCTCCGGCGCGATCGCCGCGTTCACGACGACGACGTCGACCCGGCCGCGCCACGCGGCGGCGTCATGCCAGAGCGTCCGCGCGGCGCCCGGTTCGGCCATGTCCGCCTGGAGGAGGAGCTTGCGCTCGTCGGAGAGCGCGGCAACGGCCTCCGCCGCACCGTCGCGGTGCGAGCCGTAGTGGGCGATCACGTCGGCGCCGTCCGCCGCGAGCGCACGCGCCGCCTCGGCGCCGATCCCGCGGGAGGCCCCCGTGACGAGGACCGTCCCTGTCACGCGGCCATCCGCGCGTAGTCCGCCGCCGGGTCGCCCGCGTCCCAATCGAGATCGACGATCACCTCGTCGACGCCTGCGGCCTCGAGCTCGGGAAGCCGGCTCGCGACCTCTTCGCTGCGACCCGCGGAGTCGACGACCCGCAGCACGACGCGCAGCCTGGTCGGGTCGCGACCCGCGTCGGCGGCGGCGACGGTGATCGCCGCGTGCGCCGCCTCGAGCTCGTGCGTGTCGATCGCGTCGAGCGACTGCTGGCCGAGCCAGCCGTCCCCGAGGGCCCCGGCCCGCTGGAGCGCGCGCTCGGAGTGGCCGCCGACGTAGACGGGAAGCTCGCCGACCGGTGTCGGCTCGCAGACGATGTCTCCCTGGTACGTGCCGGTCCAGCACTCGCGGAGGATTCGGATGCCGTCGACGAGGCGCGTCCCGCGGGTCTCGAACGGGACGCCGAGCGCCTCGAACTCCTCGCGCAGCCAACCGGCGCCGAGGCCGAGCTGCAGCCTTCCGCCGCTGACGGCGTCGAGCGACGCGGCCTGCTTCGCGAGCACGACCGGGTTCCTGAGCGGAAGCACGAGCACCGCGGTGCCGATCGTCGCACGCTCGGTCGCGCCGGCGATGAGCGCGAGCGCGACGACCGCGTCGATGTACGCCACCGTCGTCGACCACGTCGCCCGGCCGTCGGCCGCGAACGGGTAGCGCGACTGGATCTCCGCGGGCAACACGACGTGGTCGGCCACCCACAGCGACTCGAACCCGGCCTGCTCGAGCGTCCGCGCCATCTCGGGGATCCCGAGCCGGGCGACCAGCGGGCCGCTGTTCGGCACCTTCGCGCCGATCCGCACAGTCAAGCCGGGGACCCCGCGCCGCGTCGGCGCCGGCCGTGTGTGCGGTACCCGTTCATCGGTGCGTATTCTGCACATTTCGGTTGACCGGTCCAGTGTCCGCACCTATGGTTCGGTGACCGTGGGGCTCGCGTCGGAAACCCTCGTCGAGCGCCCGCGGAGAGCAGCGATCGTCCCCCTTGCCGAGGCCGTCTCGCGGACGGTCGTGGACGGCTCCACGGTCGCGCTCGAGGGTTTCACGCACCTGATCCCGTTCGCGGCGGGTCACGAGATCCTCCGCCAGGGACGGACCGATCTGACGCTGGTGCGCATGACGCCCGACATCCTCTACGACCAGCTGATCGGGATGGGATGTGCCCGCCGGCTCGTGTTCTCCTGGGGCGGGAATCCGGGGGTCGGGAGCCTCTACCGCTTCCGCGACGCGGTCGAGAACGACTGGCCGCGGCCGCTCGAGCTCGAGGAGCACAGCCACGCCGGGATGGCGAACCGCTACGCCGCCGGGGCGTCGGGTCTGCCGTTCGCGATCATGCGCGGCTACGCGGGCAGCGACCTCGTCCCGCACACGGACACGATCCGACAGGTCACGTGCCCGTTCACCGGCGAGACGCTCACGGCCGTCGCGGCGCTCCGGCCCGACGTCACGGTGATCCATGCGCAGCAGGCCGACCGTGAGGGGAACGTCCAGCTGTGGGGCATCACGGGCATCCAGAAGGAGGCGGTGCTCGCAGCGCGCACGGCCGTCGTGACCGTCGAGGAGATCGTCGACGTCCTCGAGCCGAGGCCCGGCGGCGTGATCCTCCCGTGCTGGACGATCGACGTCGTCGCGCTCGCGCCGGGCGGTGCCCATCCCTCCTATGCGCACGGCTATACCGAGCGCGACAACGACTTCTACGTGTCGTGGGCCGCGATCAGCCGCGACCGCGAGGCGTTCCGCGCCTGGATGGAAGCGCATGTCCTCGCAGCTTGAGGCGCGTAGTCGCGCGGCGTCCGAGTGGACGCCGGCGGAGATGATGACCGTCGCCGCGGCACGGGCGCTCCCCGACGGCGCGACGTGCCTCGTCGGCATCGGGCTGCCGGGCACGGCCGCGAACGTCGCCCGACGGCTGCACGCACCACGGCTCGTCCTCGTCTACGAGTCGGGGACGATCGGCTCGAAGCCCGACTCGCTGCCGCTCTCGATCGGCGACGGGATCCTCGCCGAGAGCGCCGACACCGTCGTCGGCGTCGTCGAGATGTTCAACTACTGGCTCCAGCCGGGGCGGATCGACATCGGCTTCCTCGGAGCCGCCCAGCTCGACCGGTACGCGAACATCAACACGACGGTCGTCGGCGACTACGCGCGCCCCGGTGTCCGCCTCCCGGGCGCGGGCGGCGCGCCCGAGATCGCCTCGTCCTGTCGCGAGGTGATCATCGTGACCCGCCATGCGCGGGACAAGCTCGTCGAGACCGTCGACTTCGTCACCTCCGTGGGGTTCGGCGCCGGCCCGGGAGACCGGGAGCGTCTCGGGCTCCGCGGCGGTGGGCCGACCCGCGTGATCACCGATCTCGGCCTTCTCGCGCCCGACCCTGAGACCCGCGAGCTCGTGCTCACGCACGTCCATCCGGGCGTCACCTTCGAGCAGGTACGGGCGGCGACGGGCTGGGAGCTGCGGGCGTCCGACACGCTCGCGACGACGCCTGCGCCGACGGCGGACGAGCTCGCGGCCGTACGCGACGTCGAGCGCACGAGGCCGGGAACCTCGTGAGCGGTCGCGTCACGGCGGCCGTAGCGCCGGCGGATCGCGAGGCGGACTTCGTCCAGTCGCTCCAGCGCGGCCTGGCCGTGATCCGGGCGTTCGACGGTGAGAGCACGACGCTGACGCTCGGCGAGGTCGCGACCGCGACCGGCCTCGCCCGGGCGGCGGCGCGCCGGTTCCTGCTGACCCTCGTCGACCTCGGGTACGTCCGGGTCGACGCACGGCTCTTCGAGCTCAGCCCGCGTGTCCTCGAGCTCGGGCGCGCCTACCTCTCGAGCCTCCGGCTGCCGGCGCTCGCGCAGCCGCACCTGGAGGCGCTCGTCGCCGACGTCGGCGAGTCCGCCACGATCGCGGTGCTGGACGAGTCGGACATCGTCTACGTCGCCCACGTGCCGGCCCGCCGGATCATGTCGATCACGATCACGGTGGGCACGCGCGACCCGGCCTTCGCCACGTCGCTCGGGCGCGTGCTGCTCGCGGCGCAGGACGATGCCTCGCTCGACACGTACCTCGCCTCGGCGCCGCTCGCCCCGATCACCGACCGCACCGTGTCGGGAGCGACCTCGCTCCGCTCCGAGCTCGCGAAGGTGAGGCGCAAGGGATACGCGCTCGTCGACCAGGAGCTCGAGGACGGGCTTCGCGCCGTCGCGGTGCCGATCCATGCCCCCGACGGAAGCGTCGTCGCAGCCCTCAACTTCGCCGTGCACGCGGGGCGCTGGACGCTCGAGGCGATCCGCGGCGAGCTGCTCCCGCGGCTCGGTGAGACGGCCAAGGCGATCGAGGCGACGCTCGGCGCCGCCGAGCCGGTCCCCCTCGAGCCCGAGGCGCGACCCAAGACGCCGAACGGCGCGACGCAGCGCGACGCGGACTTCGTCCAGTCGCTCGAGCGCGGGCTGTCCGTGATCCGCGCGTTCGACGGCGAGGCGACCTCGATGACGCTGAGCGACGTCGCCAAGACGACGGGCCTGCCCCGTGCCGCCGCGCGCCGCTTCCTCCTCACGCTCGTCGAGCTCGGGTACATGGACGTCGACGGGCGCCGGTTCCGCTTGCGCCCGCGGGTGCTCGACCTCGGCCGGCCGTACCTCTCGAGGTTGACGCTCCCCGAGCTCGCCATGCCGCACATGCGCGGGTTCGTGAAGGACGTCGGCGAGTCGTCGACGGTCGCAGTGCTCGACGGGTACGAGATCGTCTACCTCGCGCACGTGTCGGCCAGGAGGATCCTGTCGGTGTCGGTCGAGGTCGGGACCCACGACCCTGCGTTCGCGACCGCGCTGGGCCGCGTGCTGCTCGCGGGCCAGGGTGAGGAGTGGCTCTCGGCCCATGCGCGCTCCTTCGAGCTGCGCCGCTACACGGAGCGGACGATCACGAAGCGCGGGGCGTTCAGGGACGAGATCGCCCGCGTGGGGGAGCAGGGCCACGCGCTCGTCGACCAGGAGCTCGAGGACGACCTGCGGGCCCTCGCCGTCCCGATCCGCGACGACCAGGACCGCGTGATCGCAGCCGTGAACGTCGCGGTCCACGCGAGCCGGTGGCCGATCGACCGGATCCGCCGCGAGCTCCTCCCGCGGCTGCTCGACCTGGCTGCGGCCGTCGAGCGGGACGTCCGCGCGACCACGTGACTTCTCAGCCTGCGAGCGTGCATTCCGCTCGCGCGGAACGCACGCCGCAAACTCCCGTCCGCCCGGCCTGCGCCGGTCGGGCGGGCACATCCGTGAAGCAGACTGCCGCCTGCGGCGGCGTCCGGTGCTGACTATCCGCTGCTGACTATCCGGTCGCCGCGCCCTGCTTGCGCCGGTACGCGCGCCACGTCGTCGCCCAGCGCTCCGGGTCGTCGAGGCCGGTCGGATCCAGCTGGTGCACGACCTGGTTGTGCGGCGCCCGCTTGACCGTCTCCGGGTCGGTGTACGCCTCTTCGCAGACGCGGGCGAGCACCGCGATCCAGTAGTCGATGTCGTCCTTCGACCACATCTCGCCCGCCTCGGGCGTGAACGGCTCGGCGACGAGCCAGGGCTCGTGGCTCAGCCAGAACGCGTCGACGCCGAAGTCGACCATGCGGTTCTGCACGTCGACGGCGGTGACGCCCGTGTCCTGCGCGAGCTGCTCGAGGCTGTACCGCGTCATCTCGAGGCGGCGCTGCGAGAGGTGCGGGTGCGACTTCGACACGCCGCGGATCTCCAGCAGCTTCGTCTCCATGTAGTTGTTCGCGAGCACGGAGAGATCCGACGCGCGGTCGATGCCCTCGCCCCCCATGGCGCGCACCCACGCGTACGCCTTCACGAGCTCGGGGACGTTCCCCAGGAACTCCCGGACGCGGCCGACGCTCGGCGACCCGGCCTCGCGCAGTCGGTAGCGGTCGCCGTCGAACGAGACGACCGGCCCGGGGAGGTACGGGGCGAGGAGGTCGGTGCAGCCGTATGCGCCGACGGCCGGCCCGCCGCCCGCCTTCGGCGCCCCGAAGGTCTTGTGGAGCATGAACATGCACGCGTCGAAGCCGAGCTCCGCCGCGCGGATCTTCCCCATCACGCCGTTGAAGTTCGCGTGGTCGTAGAAGCACAGACCTCCCGCGTCGTGGACGAGCTCGACCCAGCGGGCGATGTCCGGGTTGTAGATCCCCATGTCGTCGGGGTTGTTGATCACGAGAGAGGCGGTCCGCTCCGAGACGGCCGACTCCAGGGCGGCGAGCGACGGATAGCCGTTCTCCTCGAGAGGCAGCGTGATCACGTCGAACCCCGCCGCCGCGGCGGTCGCCGCGTTGCACGGATGCGCCTGGATGGAGGTGATCACCTCGGTCCGCTGCGCGAGCTCGCCGCGAGCGGCGTGGTACGCCCGCGTGATGCACGCGTGGAGGTACGCCGCATCCGCTCCGCCGCCGGGCTGGAAGACGAAGCGGTCCATCCCCGAGAGCTCGCAGAGGGCCTCCTCGAGCCGGACGACGATCTCGAGGATCCCCTGGAGCGTCTCCTCGCTCTGGTGCGGGTGCAGGTCGGCGACGAACTGCTTCGTCACCGCCTCGTTGACGCGCGGGTTGTACTTCATCGTGCACGTCCCGAAGAGGCTGACGCCCATCATCCCGAGCGTCTCCTGCGAGAGGTGCAGGTAGTGCCGCAGCACCTCGGGCTCGGAGAGCTCGGGCAGCTCGGGCGCGTCCTCGCGGCGCATCGCCGCCGCGACGAGCCCGTCGGCGTCCCCGACCTCGGCTTCGACCTCGGCCTCGACGGGCGGGACCTCGACGCCCCGTGAGCCGGGCCTGCCGAGCTCCATCACGAGCGGCTCGTCCCAGACGGCGGCGTGGTAACGGCGGAGCGCGGTCATCGGGTCACCTCCTCGAGCGTCGTCGCAAGACGGTCGATGTCGGCCTGGCTGTGCACCTCGGTCACGCAGTAGAGCGCGCTCTGCCCGAGCTCCGGATGGCTCGTCGAGAGATCCCTGCCGCCGAAGATGCCCCGCTCGCGGAGCGCCGCGTCGACCTCGGCGACGGCGCGGCCCGTCTCGCCGAAGTCGACGACGAGCTCCTTGAAGAACCCGCCGTCCCAGCGCACGCGGACACCGGGGACGTCGGCGATCCGCCGCGCCGCATAGTGGCTTCGCTGGAGGATCGTGCGGCCGATGTCGCGGAAGCCCTGCGGGCCCATCAGCGCCATGTAGACCGCGTTCGCGATCGCCCAGAGGTAGACCGAGTTCCCCGTCCAGTCCTTGCCGTTCTCCCGCGAGCCGTACGAGGTCTGCTCGAAGAGGATCACGCCGAACGTCCGCTCGCCCGGCTCGATCGTGTCGCAGATCGACACCTGCAGCGTCGGGTACTCGCGCGCGTAGCGCTCCTCGTCGCGCGTCGCGATGAACCCGCCGGCGCCGCCGCCGCAGTGCATGTGGACGCCGAGCGGCTGGGTCGTGCCGACGACGATGTCGGCGCCCCAGGCCCCGGGGGGCGCGAGGACGCCGAGGCTGATCGGGTCGACGCCCGCGATGGTCTCGGCCCCGGCCGCCCGCGCGAGCGCGGCGATCTCCGCTGCATCCGACTCCACCACGCCGAGGAACGACGGGTTCTCGAGGTAGACGGCAGCGGTACGGTCGGAGAGCTTGCCGCGCAGATCGTCGAGGTCGAGGCGCCCGGTCTCCGTGTCGTACGCGACCGTGACGATCTCGACGTGGTTCCGCACCTCCGGCGGCGCGCAGTAGTTCCGGATCACGGCAAGCCGCTCGGGATCGATCGAGGCAGGGACGAGCAGCTGGTCGCGGCCGGTGAGCCGAGCGGCCATCCGCGCGGCGTTGCCGGCGGCGCAGCCCCACGTGTAGACGGGGAGGCCGACGAAGTCCATGTCGACGAGCTCGCCGAGCTGGCTCGCATACTCGAACCACGCCTGGTTGCGTCCGAAGTCGGAGGCGGGCGTGCCCCAGACGGGCGTGAGGAACTCGCTCCGCGACACGATCTCGTCGCAGACCGCCGGGACGTAGTGCTGCCAGCACCCGGCGCCGAGGAAGCTGAGGTTCTCGGCGCACGTCGCGTTCCGCGAGAGGATCTCGCTCAGGTGGCGCCGCAGCTGCGCCTCGGCCCGGATCGCCGGCGGGAGCTCGATCGGCCGGGAGAGCCGGTGGCTCTCCGGGATCTGCTCGAAGAGGTCGCCGATCTCGTCGAGGCCGATCGCGGCGAGCATCTCGTCGACGACGCCCGAGGGCGAGATCGCCATGTAGGGGTGAGCCTCACCCGGGATCATGCGTGTCGCCAACGCGGTTCCTCCCTTCGTTCGCTGTTCGTCATCCGCCGGAGATCCGCAGCACCGTCGACCGGTTCGGCGCAATCCGTACCTGCCGGTAGCCCTCGAGGAGATTCTCGCTCGCGGCGTCCCCCAGGTCGACGTGGAGGACCGGTGGATCGAGCGCCGCGACCTTGTCGGCGCCGGCGACGATCACCAGGTTGTCGACGCCGACGCGGTCGAGCACTCGAGCCGAGATCTGCTGGTTGCCGCGACCGAGCAGGAAGCCCTGGCCGCCGATCACGCCGAGGACGAGCGTGGCCTTGCGGTGCGCGTCGAGGAGGCGCAGCATCGACTCCTCGTCGACGTCCGCGGCGAGCAGGGTGCCGTCGAGCACCGCGTCGACGCCGAGCGGCGTCGCCTCGATCCCGAGCGCGGCGAGGATCCGCGCCGTCGTCGTGCCGGGGCCGACGAGATACAGCCGGCCCGGCGCCATCTCCCGCGCGACGGTCTCGCAGAGCGCCGTGAGCGCCGCCTCGTCTGCAGCGGGCGCCGTCGCCTTGCCGCGCTGGAGCCTTCCGCCGACGTGCGGCGAGCGCGCCAGCGCGAAGAGCTCGCTCTCCATCCCGTCCGCGGCGTCGAGCACTTCGCGGTCGACCAGCTCGAAACCTCCAGGGTTGGCGAGGTAGCGCGCCGCGGCCTCGCCCGCCGCCTCCGGCGTCGTCCCGAAGACTGCCGAGCGCATCTTCACTCCCGACGGGATGCCGAGCACCGGGACGCGCGTTCCGACGGCCGCGACCACGTCTCGTGCGGTGCCGTCGCCGCCCGCGAACAGGAGAAGGTCGACGTCGCGCTCGAGGAGCTCCCGCGCGATCGCGTGCGTGTCGCCCGCCGTGGTCGGCGTCGCCGGGACGTGGTCGACGAGCGTGACCTCGAGCTGCCGCTCACTCGCGACCTCTGCGCCCATCTCGCCGCCGGCGGCGAGGACGGTGGTACGCGGGCACTGCGCGCGGATCACGTCGAGCGCCCTCCGCGCCCGTGCCGGCGCGACGGGAGGTGCGCCGGCCCGTGCCGCGCGCTCGACAGCGTCTCGGTCGTCGCTGCCCTTGAGCGCGAGGCGACCGCCGATGCCCGCGATCGGGTTCACGATCAGACCGAGTGCCGGCACGGCACGATGTTCTCACCCGGCGCGCAGCTCCGCGGCGACGTCGTCGGCGGCCGCGCGCGCCGTCGAGACCATCTCGTCGAGCTCGTCCTCTGTGACGACGAACGGCGGGGAGAAGGCGATCGTGTCGGCGTCGGGGAGCGCGCGGGTGATCACGCCGCGTTCGAGGCAGCGTCGTGTGATGCGCGGTCCGATGCGGAGCGAGCGGTCGAACGGGCGCATCGGGGAGCGGGAGGAGACGAACTCGACGGCGCCGATGAGCCCGATCCCGCGGACCTCGCCGACGAGCGGGTGGTCGTCGAACGCCTCGTGGAGCCGTTCGTTCAGCAGCGCGCCGCGCGCGGCGGCCTGTGCGACGAGCCCGTCGCGCTCGATGATGTCGAGGTTCTCCATCGCCGCGGCGGCGGCCACCGGGTGCGCCGTGTACGTGTAGCCGTGCCCGAAGACTCCCTTCGATGCGTCGGCGACGACGCTCCAGACGCGGTCGGAGACGAGGCAGCCGGAGAGCGGGACATACGCCGAGGTGAGCCCTTTCGCGACGGTGATCAGGTCGGGCTCCATTCCGAACAGCTCGCTGCCGAACCAGCACCCGACGCGGCCGAAGCCGGAGACGACCTCGTCGGCGATCAGGAGCACGTCGTGGCGGCGGAGCACCTCCTGGATCGCCGGGAAGTACCCGGGCGGGGGCACGAGCACCCCGCCTGCGGCCTGCAGGGGCTCGGCGATGAAGGCGGCGACTGTCTCGGGCCCCTCGCGCAGGATCAGCTCTTCGAGATCGTCCGCGAGGAACCGCACGAACTCGTCGTCGGACATCCCCTCGGCCGCCTCCCACAGGCGATGCGGCGCGCGGACGTGCCGGATCATCGGCAGGGGGAGGTCGAACCCGTCGTGGAGGTTCGCGAGCCCGGTCAGCCCCGCGGAGAGCACCGTCACGCCGTGGTAGCCGCGTTGGCGGGAGACGATCTTCTTCTTCTCCGGCCGTCCGAGGGCGTTGTTGTAGAACCAGACGAGCTTCGCCTGCGTGTCGTTCGCGTCCGAGCCGCTCGACCCGAAGAACATCTTGGCCATCGGCACCGGCGTCGAGGCGAGGACGCGCTCGGCGAGCAGCGCCGGCGCCTCCGTGGCCATCGACGAGAACCCGTGGTAGTAGGAGAGGCGCTCGATCTGACGCGCGATCGCCTCGGCCATCTCGGTCCTGCCGTACCCGACGTTGACGCACCAGAGGCCCGCCATCGCGTCGAGGTACGCCTGTCCGCGCGAGTCCCAGAGCGTCGAGCCCGCGCCGCGCACGATCATCAGGCCGCCGTCCTGCTCGTGGCGCCTCGGCTCGGTGAACGGGTGGAAGACGTACCTCCGGTCGACGTCCTCGATCGAGTGGGTGGGCTTCGTCGACACCGGTGTGCTCACGCCTGTCCGCTCTTCGGACTAACGGGCGCTTGACGAACATAGACCCCCACGAGGAGGTTGTCCAGAGCGGTGCGCCGCGCGCGGTCTCAGGCGAGGGCGTCGGCGACGAACGCGGCGATCGCGTCGCCGAACGACCGTCGGCTCTCCTCCCACGCGTAGAACATGTGCCCGCCGCCGAAGTGGCGCACGGTCAGGCGATCCGCCATCTGCGGGTCGAGGCGCATGAGGTTCCGAAGCCGGTCGCTCGCGTAGTACGGCGTCACGAGGTCGTACCGGCCGTGCGTCACGAACGCCTTCATGTGCGGATTGAGCGCCATCCCGTAGCGGAAGTCGTCCGTCGCGCCGACGAGCGGCAGGAAGGCATGCTGCGCGGCGTCGTCCTTCCACGCCTCGTTCACCTCGTAGTTGAGCAGCGTGTACTCACGGTCGGTGTCGACGCCGACCTCGGCTCGTAGGAGCTGGTTCACGGCCATCGTGTACGCCGGGCTGATGCCGGCGAGCGTCGGGTCCGGGCCGGCGAAGCTGTCGCGGTCGGGGAACGGGTCGATCGCCGTCAGGGTGCTGTCGTAGAGGCCGAGGACCCTGCGCTCGTCGCGGAGCAGATGGCGGGCGAACGTCGTGATCGGGATGCGCCCTTCCGCCCGGACGACGAGGTCGGTGGGAAGCCCGACGAGGTCGGCGAGCCGGGTCATGACGCGCTCGCGCTCCCCGGGCTCGATCGCGGCGCCGCGCACGAGGAACGAGGCGAGCTCGCCGCCGGCGAAGGCCTCCGCCTCGCGCCTGATCTCGTCCTGCGGGGTGTCCCGGCCGAAGGCGCGCGAGCGGCCATGGTGCGCGGCGGCGAGCGCCATCGTCGGCAACGTGTCGATCCACCCCAGCACGTCGTAGTCGGTGGGGTTGAGCGTCCCGATCTCGAGCGCGGGGGAGATCAGGATCGCGCCGTTCAGCCCGACGCCTGTTGTCTCCTGGAGCATGCGCACGAGCCGGCCGACCCGGTACCCGCCGTAGCTCTCGCCGGCGATGAACACGGGCGAGCCCCACCGGCCGTTGGCCGACAGCCAGCGCCCGATGAACTCGCAGAGCGACTCGAGGTCGCGTTTCTGCCCGAAGTACTCCTTCGGGTCGACCGCATCGGCCTTCTCGTCTCCGCCGTTCGGGTCGGGTTCCTTCTTCTTCTCCTTGTCCTTGCGCTCTATCACCCGGCTGAAGCCCGTCCCGACCGGGTCGACGAACACGAGGTCGGTGAACGCGAGCCACGACGACTCGTTCTGCACGAGCCTCGGCGGCATCTCGGGGAGCGAGCCGTCGGCGGGGAACGCGACGCGCTTCGGCCCGATCGCGCCGAGGTGGAGATACGCCGACGACGCGCCGGGGCCGCCGTTGAACACGAACGTGACGGGCCTCGGCTCTTCCGTGTCGGCGACGTACGCGACGGAGAAGATCTCGGCGGCAGGCTTGTCCTTCTTGCGGAGGACGACCCAGCCGGCGCTGACCGTATAGGCGAGCGGCGTCTCGCCACCGCTCCACGTCGCGCTCGTCTCCGCTCCGGCCGGCGGCTCGTGGTCGGCTGTCGGCCCCTTCGGCTCCTCGCTCACGCGGAGGACGCTACCCGAGCGCCCTCATCCGCCCGGCGGGTCGCGCGGCCCTCCGGCCGCGCGACCCATGCCGCCCCCTACCGGGCTGTCCTCACCTGGACGAGCCGTCTCGTCGAGACGCCGGCGAGGACGTTGTCCCCGTCCTTCCTCGCGCGGACGAAGAACTGGACGCTGTAGCCCCGACGCAGCGGGAAGTCCCGCCGGGGCGCCAGCCGGGTCGTCGCCCAACCGTCCTGACCGGTGCGCTGCTCGCCCCCCGCCGAGGTGACGAGCGGCGTCGAGCGCGCGAACACGAGCACGTCGCGGACGGAGTAGCCGCGCGTGTCCGACACGTGCACGCGCAGCTCGATCGTCGTACGCCGCGACCGCACCGGGTTCGGGGCGAAGCGGACGCGGTCGATCACGAGCCGCGCGGGCAGCGACACGCTGGTCTCCGGGACGGAGTACTTCCCGTTCGGCAGCTTGGTCGCGCCCGCCGGCAGCGCCGGGCCGGTGCCCTGCACGGTCGCGGTCGAGTTGGACGCGGCCGTCGCCGATCCCTGGCTGTTCCTCCCGGTGACCTCGACGCGGAGCCGCTGTCCGACGTCGGCGGCCGTGAGGGTGTACCTCGTGGTCGTCGCGCCCGCGATCGTCGCGCAGTCGGAGGCGTCCGGCTTGCCCCCGTCGGCGCCGCAGCGCACCCACTGGTAGCCGAACGTGATCGGTCTCGCTCCCGTCCACGTGCCGGCACCCGCCGTCAGCGTCTGGCCCTGCTGCACCGTGCCCGAGACGGACGGCTCCGCGGTGTTCCTCGCCGGGCCGCTGCCGGTGGGCGACGGCTGGACGGTCCCCGTCGGGTTCGACGCCGCGGTGGTGCTGCCCGAGCTGTTCTTCGCGGTCACGCGAACGCGCAGCCGATGGCCGACGTCGCCCGAGGCCAGCGTGTACGAGGAGTCGGTCGCGCCCGAAACCGCCGGGCAGTTCGACCCGCTCGCATTCCCGCCGTCGATGCCGCAGCGAACCCACTGGTACGCGAACGACGAGATCGTGGAGTCGCTCGACCAGCCACCGTTGGTCGTCTCCAGCGTCTGTCCCTCGACTGCCGTTCCCGAGACGACCGGGTCGGAGGTGTTGACCGGGTCTGCGGACACGACCCCGGTGGCGTTCGAGGCCGCCGTGTCCTGACCGTCGGCATTCGAGGCCGTCACGCGGAAGCGGAGCCGGGATCCGACGTCGGCCGACGACACGACGTACCCCGTCGTCGACGCGCCCGGAATGGAGGCGCAGTTGGAGCCGTCGGGCGCGCCCCCGTCCACGCCGCACCGGACCCACTGGACCACGAACGACGTCGGAGCGTTGCTCCAGGTGCCCTGCGACCCCTTCAGCGTCGCACCGACCACAGCGGTGCCGGTGACCGTCGGCTGGGACGTGTTGGCGGGCTTCGCCAGCGACGTCGCCGTTGCGGCCCCGCTCATGATCACGGCGACGAGCACGGCGCCGGCCACGAGCACGAGACTCGCCGCCAGGGAGACGCGTCCGGCCGAGCCATGTCTCTTCGATTCCATCGGGGAGGTCCTCCCATCTCTGATGTGCATGTGCCGGCTCTATATCGCGGTGCGATACAGAGCGAAATGGCGGGTGGAAAAACCTCACAAGGTGTTTACGGAAGTCGTCGCATTTCTTACAGCGGGCGAACAGAAAATCGAGCGTCGGAGGAACCGCGCGGCGAAAGCCGTACTCGTGACGTGCGGCTCCCTCATTTCTCGTGGGCCGTGAGACACGGGGCCTGGCCCCGTGGCTCGAACGTCGGCCGGTGCGCCGCCGCTGCCCCCTCCCCTGAGGTGCGGCGGCCCCGGCCGTCTTTTCTTCTCAGCAGTCAGGAGAAGGGGGTCCATGCGGACCCCCTTCTCGACGGCGCAACGTCGGATCAGGCGAGCAAGCCCGCCTGCGGGGAGAGGAGTCGCGCCGCAGTACGCGTATCAGTGTCATATCCTGCGGTCGATTGCGAGGATATCCCCCGGATCCGGAAAGGAAATGCGCGCAAAATGGACAGGATGAATGACCTCACCACCGGCGCGAAGATCGTCCTCGGGGCGACCATCGCCTTTCTGATCGTCTCGTTCTTCAGCTGGTTCCACTACACCGGGCCGGGCAAGGACGAGCTCGAAGCCATCGGCGCCGACACCGGGATCACGATGTGGCACGGCGTGGGCTGGATCGCCGGGCTTCTCGCGATCGGCCTTCTCGTCTGGCAGGCAATCCGCCTGGCGAACCTCGAGTTCGAGATCGGCGTGACGCCGTCGATGATCACCGCGGCGCTCTCCATCCTCGTGCTGATCTTCGCCCTGATCCGGTGGCTCGACAAGCCGGGTGGCGACTTCGTCGGCCGCACGTTCTGGGCCTGGCTCGGCCTGATCTTCGCGATCGTCATGGTGGTGGGCGCATGGATGAACATGCGCGCGGCGGGTGACAGCCTCACCGGCATCCGCGATCAGCTCGCGGGCGCGACGGCCGGCATGCGCGGCGAAGCCGACCGCTCGGACACCATCGCCCCGACGCCTCCCGCGACACCGCCCGCCACGCCTCCCGCGACGACGACTCCGTCGGCTTCGCCGGAGACGCCTCCGGTCGACGAGCCGGACGCGCCGAGCACGTCGTAGCACCCCATTGCGGCGGCCCCGACGCGGCCTCGGCCGCGAGGGGCCGCCGCTACACTCCGCGCATGGCCGAGATCGGCACGCTGCGCGTCAAGACGGGCCTTGCGGAGATGCTCAAGGGCGGCGTCATCATGGACGTCGTCGATGCGGAGCAGGCCCGGATCGCGGAGGACGCGGGCGCCTGCGCGGTGATGGCCCTCGAGCGCGTCCCGGCCGACATCCGGCGGGACGGCGGCGTCGCGCGGATGTCCGACCCCGAGAAGATCCGCGAGATCCAGGAGGCCGTCTCGATCCCCGTCATGGCGAAGTGCCGCATCGGCCACTTCGTCGAGGCGCAGATCCTCGAGGCGCTCGAGATCGACTACGTCGACGAGTCCGAGGTCCTCACCCCGGCCGACCTCGAGCACCACGTCGACAAGCACGCCTTCACGGTCCCGTTCGTATGCGGCGCGACGAACCTCGGCGAGGCGCTCCGGCGGATCGCTGAGGGCGCCGCGATGATCCGCACGAAGGGCGAGGCCGGCACCGGCGACATCGTCAACGCGGTCACGCACATGCGGTCGGTGTTCGGCGAGATCCGTCGCCTCCAGGGCCTGCGCGAGGAGGAGCTCTATGCCGCGGCGAAGGAGCACCGCGCGCCGTACGAGCTGATCCGCTGGGTCGCGGAGAACGGACGGCTTCCGGTGGTGACGTTCACGGCCGGCGGGATCGCGACTCCCGCGGACGCGGCGATGTGCATGCAGCTCGGCGCGGACGGCGTCTTCGTCGGCTCCGGCATCTTCAAGTCCGGCGACCCCGACCGGCGCGCGAAGGCGATCGTCGAGGCGACGACGCACTTCAACGACCCGAAGATCCTCGCGGACGTCTCCGCGGGGCTCGGCGAGCCGATGGTCGGCATTTCCGCGAGCTCGCTCGCCGAGGCCGAGCGCCTCGAAGTCCGCGGCTGGTAGCGCCCGCGCGGCGCACGGCCGGGCCGAGCGCCGGAACTACACTTTCCGCCATGGGACGGAGGCCGCGCATCGGCGTGCTCGCGCTGCAGGGCGCGTTTCGGGAGCACGCCCGCATGCTTCGCGCGGCCGGCGCGGAGGTCGTCGAGGTGCGCCTGCCGGAGCAGCTCGAGGGGCTCGACGGCCTCGTCATCCCGGGCGGCGAGTCGACGTCGATCCTGCGGCTTGCCTCGCTCTACGGGCTCGACGAGGCGATCCGGTCGTTCGGTGGCCCGATCTTCGGCACCTGCGCGGGGATGATCCTCGTCGACCGCGAGCACCTCGGGCTCGCCGATCTCGTCGTCGACCGCAACGCGTACGGCCGCCAGGTCGCGAGCTTCGAGGCCGACCTCGCGCTCGACGGCGAGGCGAGACCCTTCCGAGGCGTCTTCATCCGCGCACCGCGGGTCCGCGACGCAGGCCCCGACGTCGAGGTCCTCGCAGCGCTCGACGGCGAGCCGGTGCTCTTGCGCGACGGCCGCGTGCTCGTCGCCGCGTTCCACCCCGAGCTGACGGACGATTCCCGGATCCACGAGCGATTTCTCGAGCTGGTCACGGAGGCGACGAGTGTCAGGGCATAGCAAGTGGTCGACGATCAAGCACAAGAAGGGCGCCGCCGACGCGAGGCGCGGGAAGCTCTTCTCGAAGCTGTCCCGCGCGATCATGGTCGCGGCGAAGGAGGGCGGCTCCGACCCGGGCTCCAATCTCGCGCTCCAGAACGCGATCGAGAAGGCGCGCTCGTACTCGATGCCGAAGGACAACATCGAGCGGGCGATCGCGAAGGGCGCCGGCGAGGGCACGGACGGCTCGACGTTCGAGACCGTCGTCTACGAGGGGTACGGTCCCGAGGGCGTCGCGGTGCTCGTCGAGGCGCTCACCGACAACCGCAACCGCACCGCCTCCGACGTGCGGCATCTCTTCACGAAGTTCGGCGGGAACCTCGGCGCGACCGGCGCGGTTGCCTGGCAGTTCGAGCGCCGAGGGGTCGTGCTCGTGCCGGCGGACGGCGTCGACGAGGACGAGCTCGTGCTCGCTGCCGCAGATGCAGGGGCGGACGACGTCGAGCGCGACGGCTCGACCTTCGTCGTCTCCTCGGCGCCGGAGGAGCTCACGAGCGTCCGCGAGGCGCTCGCCGCCGCCGGGCTCGAGCTCGAGTCGGTCGGGCTGTCGATGATCCCCAAGACGACCGTCGCGATCGCGGACGAGTCGACCGCGAAGGCGGTCGTGCGCCTCGTCGAGGGCCTCGAGGACAACGACGACGTGCAGGACGTCTACGCGAACTTCGACATCCCGGAAGCGGTGCTCGAGGCCGTCGTGTCCTGAGCGCCGGTCGGTGTCCGACCTCAGTCGGAGGCCTGCGCCGAGCGTGGGGTCGGCGCGATGCCGAGCCCGCCGCGGCGGCGATGGAGTGACAGGCACCGGAGTCCGCCCCGGCCGGCGACGAGCGAGCGCGTCGTGCCGCGTGGGACGATCGCAAGGGTGCCCTCGGAGAGACGGTGCTCGTCGCCGTCGACGACGAGCGTCCCTTCGCCGGCCAGCGCGACGAGCGCCACGTCCCGCTCGTCGTTCACGTGCTCGGGCTGGCCCTCGCCCGCGCGCCAGACGAGAAGCGTCGCGTTGAGCTCCTCGCTCGCCGCGCCCCACGCCGGACCGCGTCCTTCGAGCGCCATGAGGTCGACGACGTCCACGCGGCGAGCGTACGGGAGGGCCGTCCGGAAGGCTCCGTACCCTCATCGCGTGAAGGTCCTCGGCATCGATCCAGGGACGGCTGCGTGCGGGTACGGGATCGTCCACGAAAGCGACGGGCGTATCAGGGCAATCGCCCAGGGGTGTTGGACGTCCAGCGCCAGGGAGCGACCCGAGCTGCGGCTCAG
>DASXAW010000116.1:0-6680 GCA_036406535.1 Gaiella sp. | reverse complement strand
CTGCGCGATCATCTGGTGGAGGAACTCGTTGTTGTCCGCACCGACGATCGGGACGAGCGGCTTGCCCGCCGTCTTGAAGGCGCGGATCACCGTGTAGTCGGCGCCCGAGTTCCACACGCCGTCGACCTGCGTGCCCGAGTTGAGGATGTCGAGCATCTGCTTCCCGGCCGTCGCGAAGTCCCAGTTCATGAAGACGGACTTCACGACCTTGATGCCCGGGTACTTCTTCAGGGCCTGCTGGAAGCCCGTGTGGCGGTCGGTGTCGGCGGGGACGCCGGCGATGCCGCGCATCTCGACGACGTTGCCCTTCCCGCCCATCTTCTTGAACAGCCACTCGGCGCCGAGCCGCCCGTACGCGACCTGGTCGTTCGTGACGTTGTAGGCCTGCGGCGCCGACACGCGCTGGTCGACGGACACGATCTTGATGCCGCGCGCTGCGGCCTGCGAGATCACCGAGTTCAGCGCGTTGCCGCTGGACGGGTTGATCACGATCGCGTTCGCACCGGCCGAGATGAGATTGCGGATGTCCGCGATCTGCTCGGCGGGGCCGCCGTTCCGGTTCGCGACGACCACCTTGCTGATCACGCCGCTCGCCTTGGCCTGGGCCTTGATGGCGCAGATCATCTCCTCGCGCCATCCGTTTCCGACGAGGGTGTTCGAGACGCCGAGCACCCAGTCGGCCTGTGCCTTGTCGGGCTTCGCCGACGCGGTCACCGCGCCGACGATGGAGACGGCGACCACGGCGAGGATCGCCACGGCCCACCGCACACCGAACTGACGCACCTTCATCTCCCTCTGCTCCTCCTCTGCGGGGACATTGACGTGGTGGAAAACACCTGCAAAGCCTGAGACGTGATCGGCGTTCCTCCTCTCGCTAGTGCTCGACCCCGGCGAGCCGATGGACGAGCCTCGGCGGCGCGAACAACTCGTCCGTCACCATCGCGGCGGCGCCCGTGACCCCTGCGAGCTCCCGCAGGGACGAGCGTGTGACGAGCAGATCGCGCGTCGCGAGCGGCAGCGAGCGCCGGTAGACGCTCTCGCGGATCGTCGCGAGCAGGAGGTCGCCCGAGCCCGCGACGCCGCCGCCGATCACGACGAGCGACGGGTTGAAGAAGTTGACGATCCCGGCGAGCGTCGAGCCGATCAGCCTGCCGGC
The DNA here is from genome assembly GCA_036406535.1 of Gaiella sp. GTDB lineage: Bacteria > Actinomycetota > Thermoleophilia > Gaiellales > Gaiellaceae > Gaiella. The sequence continues at coordinate 5,524 of DASXAW010000116.1, read as the reverse complement.
GTTCGTGATCAGCTCGGTCGCCGCCGCGTCGCCGTGCGAGGCCGCCGTCGCGACGTCGGCGGCCTGGACGGAGCCCTCGTCCTCGAGCACCTTCGCCAGGTGTGTGCTCCGGCCGTCCCGCGCGAGCGCCTCGCCGTCGCGCCCGAGTGCCGCGCCGCCGGCGAGCGCCTCGAGGCAGCCCACGTTGCCGCACCGGCAGATCACGCTCTCGTCGTCGGTGACCTGGATGTGGCCGACGTCGCCCGCGCATCCCTGCGCGCCGCGGTGGAGCATGCCCCGGACGACGATCCCGGCACCGATGCCCGTGCCGACCTTGATGAAGACGACGTTCTCGTGCCCCCGTGCGATGCCCGCGCGGATCTCGGCGAGCGCCATCACGTTGACGTCGTTGTCGACCCACACGGGGACGCCGTGCGACGCGAAGTGCCCGCGGACGTCGTACATGTCCCAGCCCGGCATGATCGGCGGGGCGACGGGGCGCCCCGACTCGAACTCGACCGGACCGGGGACGCCGATGCCGATCCCGAGCAGCGATCCCGGAAGGTCGTCGACCTCCGCGAGGCATTCCTGCAGCATCGCCTCGGCGCGGCCGAGCACCTCGTCCGGCCCCGCGGCGATGTCGGCTGGCTCGCTCGCATGGGCGAGCACGGAGCACGAGAGGTCGACGACCGCGACGTCCACGCTCGTCGCGCCGAGGTCGGCGACGAGCAGGTGCCCGGCGTCGGACCTGAAGCGCACGGTGCGCGGCGCCCGGCCACCGGTCGATGCGCCGATCTCGCCGCTCTCGAGGAGGCCGCGCTCGACGAGCTCACCGACTCGCTGCACGACCACGGCGCGGCTCATCCCGGTCGCCGACGCGAGCTCCGTGCGCGTCGACGAGCCGTGCGTGCGAACGTAGTCGAGGATCGCGGCGAGCCCGGCCATCCGCTCGGGGGCGGTCGAGAGCGGCTTCGCCTTCGGCGGGCGGTCTACCGCAGTGAGTCTCGTTCCCTCGGCCGCCACTTCCACCGGCGACCATAGAACATCTGCCGCCGATCTCCAAACTTTCGACGCAGATCGACAAAAGATCGATCGCAGACGAGCAGCCCGTTTACCGGCCGCCGGGCCGCGGGGATGCTCGCGGCGTGATCCGAATCGGCTGCTCGGGTTGGAGCTACGAGCACTGGCGCGGTCCCGTGTACCCCGCCGGGGAGCCGCAGGCGCGGTGGCTCGAGCTCTACGCGGAGTCGTTCGACACGGTCGAGGTGAACGCGAGCTTCTACCGGCTCCCGACCCGGAAGGCGGTCGCGCACTGGGCGTCCGCGACGCCGCCGGGCTTCTGCTTCGCAGTGAAAGCGAGCCGCTACCTGACCCACGTGAAGCGGCTCCGCGACCTGCCACCGGGGATCGAGCGGTTCTACGAGCGGATCGAGCCGCTGGGGGAGGCGCGGAAGCTCGGGCCCGTCCTCTGGCAGTTGCCACCGCGGTTCGAGCGCGACGACGAGCGGCTCGCGGCCGCGCTGGAGTCGCTGCCCACGGGGCGCCACGCCTTCGAGTTCCGGGACGACACCTGGTTCGCGGAGGACGTCTACGCGCTCCTCCGGGCTCACGACGTCGCGCTGGTCGTCGCCGACCGCGCCCCGCGCGACCCCTCGCCGTGGGTGGACACGGCGTCCTGGGCCTACCTCCGGTTCCATCGAGGCCGCGCCCGCCGCGGCGCGTACGGGCGCAGGGCGCTGCATTCGTGGGCGGAGCGGATCCGTGCCGCCGGCGGCGACGTCTTCGCGTACTTCAACAACGACTGGGAGGGCTTCGCCGTCGCCGACGCGCGCGCCCTGAATCGTCTCGTCGCGAACGTCTGAGGCGGCGCTGCTGCATCGCGCCCGATCGGCAAGCCTCGACCGCCCGGTCGCTCGCGGACGACTCGTTATCGTCTCTTCGATGGAGTCCCTGCAACGCCGTCTCGCCGTCGCACGCGGGGACGAACCGGCCGACGTCGTCGTGCGCGGTGGTCGGGTTCTCTCGGTGTTCACGAGGGAATGGCTCGACGCCGACGTCGCCGTCGTCGACGGGACGATCGCCGCCGTCGGCTCCTACGAGGGCTCGGAGACGATCGACGCGTCGGGCCGCTTCGTCGTGCCGGGCTTCATCGACGCGCACATGCACCTCGAGTCGGTGAAGCTCCTCGTCGACGAGTTCGCACGCCTGGTGCTTCCGCTCGGGACGACCGCCGTCGTCGCGGATCCGCACGAGATCGCGAACGTCCTCGGCTCCGACGGCGTCCACTGGCTCCACGACGCCTCTGCGGATCTCCAGCTCGAGGTGTTCTTCATGGCGCCATCGTGCGTGCCCGCCTCGGTGTTCGAGTCCCCGCGCCGTCCGCTCGCGCTCGGCGACCTCGAGGCGCTGATGCGGCGCCGCCGCGTGCTCGGCCTCGCGGAGATGATGAACTTCCCGGGCGTGATCGCAGCCGACCCGGGGGAGCTCGCGAAGCTCGAGCTCGAGGGCGCCCAGCACGTCGACGGGCACGCCCCGGGCGTGCTCGGCCCGTCGCTCCAGGCCTACGCCGCGGCGGGGATCCGCTCGGACCACGAGGCGCTGACCGTCGAGGAGGGGAGGGAGCGGCTGCGGGCCGGGATGTGGCTCCTCATCCGCGAGGCGTCGATGGCGCGCAACCTGCAGGCGCTCCTGCCGCTCGTCTCCGAATACGGTCCATGGCGCATCGCCTTCTGCACCGACGACCGCGATCCCGACGACATCGCGGACAACGGCCACGTGAACGGGATGGTGCGAGACGCAGTGCAGGCCGGGATCGATCCGGCGGACGCGATTCTCATGGCGAGCCTCCATCCCGCCCAGTGGCACGGCCTGCGCAACCACGGCGCGGTCGCGCCCGGCTATGTCGCCGACCTGCTCCTCCTGCCCGATCTCGAGCACTTCCTCCCCGAGGTCGTGCTGAAGCGGGGTCGGACGATCGACGAGATCGGCCGCGCAGAGGTGCCGGAATGGGTCCGGCAGACCGTCCGCATCAGGCCGGTCGGCGTCGGCGACCTCGCGATCGCGGCTGACGGCGGCTCGGTCCGGGCGATCGGCCTCGTGGAGGATCAGGTAGTGACGGAATCGCTCGTCCGGGAGCCGCTCGTCGTCGACGGCAGGGTCGTCTCCGATCCGGAACGGGACCTGGTCAAGCTCGCAGTGGTGGAGCGGCACCTCGGCACCGGACGCATCGGGCTCGGCCTCGTCGCGGGCTCCGGGCTCGCACGCGGCGCGCTCGCGTCGACCGTCGCCCACGACGCACACAACCTCGTGGTCGTCGGCGCGGGCGACGAGGACATGGTCTTCGCGGTCGAGCGCCTCGCCGAGATCGGCGGCGGGATCGTGGCGGTCGAAGGCCGCCGGGTGCTCGCGGAGTGCCCGCTCCCCGTGGCCGGGCTCCTGTCGGACCAGCCGCTCGACGTGGTCGTCGAGCAGAGCCGCGCGTGCAACGAGGCAGCCCATGGCCTCGGCTGGCGCGGCGCGACGCCGTTCCTGACGCTCGCGTTCCTCGCGCTCTCGGTGATCCCCTCGCTGAAGCTCACCGATAAGGGCCTCGTCGACGTCGACCGCTTCGAGCTCGTGCCGCTCGGCGTCTGACCGACGTGCCCGAGTCCGCCGAGGAGCTCTATCGCCGCGCGCTCGCCGCCGCCGACGAGGACGGCCGGCTGCCGATCCCGCCGCTCGACGACTGGGAGACGTTCCCATTCGAGGGCGAGATCCGCACCCGGCCGCTCCGCCCGCCGGCCGACGACCCGCCGCGTCAGGGCGAGGGCGGCGTCGATTGCTCGCGCTGCGCCACCGGGGACGCGGACGCAATCTGGAGCGACGAGCACTGGCTCGTCGCTCCGCTGCCCGAGCCGAGCGGCCTGCCGATCGTCGTGCTCCTCTTCCCGCGCGAGCACTGCGACCTCCACGAGCTCCCGCCGGAGCGCCAGGCCGAGCTCGGGCCGCTCATCGTCCGCGCGGAGCGAGCCGTCGCCGGTGTCGGCGAGATCGAGCGCGTCCACGTCGGCCGCTGGGGCGACGGCAGCGAGCACCTGCACCTCTGGTTCATGGGACGGCCGGCGCGGATGCCGCAGCTCCGAATGAGCTTCGCGGCGATCTGGGACGACATCCTCCCGCCCGTGCCCGAGGAGCTCTGGCACGCGAACCTCGCCGCCGTGGCGGCGGCGCTCGTCGCCGGCGGCGGCCGGTCGCATCTCTGAGGTCTAGCGCGCGTAGGTCGCGATCCGACCGTCGCGGGCGAGGAGGCGCCAGCCGTCCGCACGGAGCATCGCCTCGGCGCGGTCGGCGCATCCCGGCCCGAAGAAGCCGCTCTGCTCGTAGAGCCCGCGGTGCACGGCCACGAAGCGGATTCCCAGTCCCGCCGGTATCTCGCCGCGACCGCACGACAGCCCCCGCAGCTCACGGGCGAGCCGCTCGGCCGCCGGCGGCGCGAGCGTCGAGTAGCCCTGCGGCCGCTCGCGCGGGCTCTGTCGGGCGTAGCCGAGGTAGACGCTCCCGTAGTGGAGGTCCGGCCGGAACACGGGCAGCTCGAGCAGCCGTCCGTCGCCGCGGATCGCCGCGTAGGCCGCGTTCGGCTCGTCCGCGGCAACCGCCCCGAACACCGGGACCCTCAGGTCGAGCGCGAGGACGACCACCACCGCGGCGACGACGGCGGGCGCGACAAGTCTGTGGTGATTCACACCAAGCGTTGTCAGCGCCGCATCGACGCCGAACGCCGCGAGGGCTGCGATCGCGAGGCACGCGATCGGCATGAGGCGCTCCGGGACGCGCGTCGACTCGAGACCGGGGACGGCGCGCCACACCGCCTCGTAGCCGGGCAGGTTCCCGCCGAGCGCGAGCAGGCACGGGACCACTGCGGCGAGCCCGAGAAGGACTGCGAGGCCACGGCGTCGCCGGAGCGCGACGAGCCCCGCGAGCGCGAGCAGCGGCGTCAGCCAGCCGAGGAAGACGAAGCTCTCGAGGCCGTGCCGCGGGTGGCGCGTGACGAGGTCGAGCCCGCTCGCCGAGTAGCGGGCCACCTCGCGCAGCGAGCGGCCGCCGGAGCCGATCCCGCTCGTCGAGAAGTGCCCGACCACCACCCCGGCCAGCACCGCGGGCACGACCGCCAGCGAACCGGCCCATGCGCGGCGACAGAGCGCGTAGAGCAGGAAGAAGGGGCTCGCACCGAGCGCGAGGTGCACGTCGGAGAACGGGATCGACGCCAGTGCCGCCGCCGCGCCCGCGTACCACCACGGCGATCCGCGCCGACCGCGCTCGAGCGCCCAGAGCGCGAGTGGCAGCAGCACCGAAACAGGTCCGCGCAAGTGGCCTGCGCTCTGCGCGACGCGGTAGGGCTCCAGCGCGAAGACGAGCCCGCCGAACGCCGCCGCCGCGACCGGCAGCGCGAGCTCCCGCAGCCAGAGGTACGCGAACCCGCCGGCGGCCAGGTAGCTCAGCAGCAGAAAGAGGTTCCACGCCCGGACGTGCCCGAAGAGCGCGTCGAGCGGCCAGAACGGGAGGCCGA
>DASXAW010000115.1:0-27247 GCA_036406535.1 Gaiella sp. | reverse complement strand
GCTCTCGTTCGCGCTGCTGGCCTCGACCGTGAACGTGCTCACCGCCGTCCTCGCGCTCGTCGGGAACCTGTTCTACGTGGTCGTGTACACCGGCCGCCTCAAGCGCTCGACCGACCAGAACATCGTGATCGGCGGCGCCGCAGGCGCCGTCCCACCGCTCGTCGGGTACGCGGCCGCCACGGGGAGCCTCGCACTCCCCGCGCTGTGGCTCTTCGTGATCGTGTTCCTGTGGACGCCGCCGCACTTCTGGGCGCTCGCGCTGATGATCAAGGAGCACTACCAGGCGGCGGACGTGCCGATGCTGCCGGGCACGCGCGGCGAGAGCGAGACGCGACGGCAGATCCTGCTCTACTCGGTCGTGCTCGTCGCGTTCACGATCGTGGTCGGCGTCTGGCTCGGCCCGCTCTACACGGTCGCGGCGGTGGTGCTCGGCGCGTACTTCCTCCTGCTCGCCTGGCGGCTGCGCCGCGACCGGACCCGGCGCGACGCGGTGCTCCTCTTCCACTACTCGCTCGCATACCTCGCGCTGCTGTTCCTCGCGGCGGCCGTCGACCCCCTTCTCCTGTAGGTGTCCCTTCCCTGATGCTGTCACCCGAGCTCGCCCGCAAGAACAACCGCTTCGGCCTCGTGTTGTTCGCGGTGTTCGTCGCGATCTTCGTCGGCGCCTGTCTCGTCGCGCTCCTGTACCTGCAGGTGGACTAGCGCCCGCATGAGCGCGGACCTCGACCTCGCGCTCCGCCTTGCCGACACCGCCGACGGGATCGCGCTCGCGCGCTTCCGCGCGCGGGATCTCGTGGTCGAGACGAAGCCCGATCGGACCCCGGTCACCGAGGCCGATCGCGCCGTCGAGGCCGAGCTGCGGACCGTGCTCGCGCTCGAGCGTCGCCGGGACGCGATCCTCGGGGAGGAGGGCGGCGCCCACGGCGATGGGCCGCGGCGCTGGATCGTCGACCCGATCGACGGGACCCGGAACTACTCCCGCGGCGTCCCCGTGTGGGCGACGCTGATCGCGCTCGAGGACCACGGGCAGGTCGTGCTCGGCGTGGTCTCGGCGCCCGCGCTCCACCGGCGCTGGTGGGCGGAGCGGGGCGACGGCGCGCATGCGAACGGCGACCTCGTCCGCGTCTCCCGCGTCGCGCGCCCGGAGGACGCGGTGCTCACGTTCGCGTTGGAGCAGTCTCTCCCGCGCCTCGCCGGGCGCGCCTGGCACGCGCGCGGCTACGGCGACTTCTGGAGCCACATGCTCGTCGCGGAGGGCGCCGTCGACGGTGCGATCGACGCGATCGGCGTCTCGCTGTGGGACCTCGCCGCGGTGCAGGTCATCGTCGAGGAGGCCGGCGGCACGTTCACCGACTTCGCCGGGGAGCACCGGGTCGACGGCGGCAGCGCGATCTCGTCGAACGGGCTCCTCCACGCCGACCTGCTGGAAGCGGTCGGCGAGCTGACCCGCTGACTAGGCCTTGGCGGCCGCCCGCACCGCGGCCTCGTAGACCGCGTCGCGACCGTAGACGTCGAGCTCGGCGGAGAGGAGGTCGCTTGCGGACACCGGGGCGCTCGGCGGCGGCTCGACGTCTTCCCCGTCGACCCGGACCGCCTGGATCTCGTCCGCCGCGCGGCGCGTGAGGGCGACCTGCCCGCGCAGGCGAGAGCGCAGCCAGCCCTCGAGGAGGAGCGCGTCGGCGCGCGGCCCCTCCACGGTGAGCCGGCGGGCGCCACGGACGCCCGGCCAGCGCTCCGCGAGAGCCGCGCGCCAGGGAAGGGTGCGCCTCCACGCGATGTCGGACGTCGCGACGCGGTCGAAGATCCGCGCGAGATCTGCATACGCGCCGGGCAGTCCCGGCCACTCCGACGAGTCGACGACGAGCCGGTCGACGACGTCGAGGAGCTCGGCCAGCGCGTCGCCGTCCCAGTCGGGCCGCCCGCGCCATCGGCAGAACACCGGCAGGTCGGAGATGAGCAGGGGCAGGACGAGCGACGCGGGATGGCGCGCGGCGGCGCCGCGCATCCTGATCTCGACGACCTCGGAGAGCATCTCGCGGCCGCCGCCGAAGTCGAACGCGTGCACCGTCGCGTCCGCCTCGATGTCGCTGCGCCGGCCCGGAAGCGGGACGAGGAAGATCGTCCGGGCGGGATGCCGCTCCGCGAGGCCCGCGAGGACGCCCTTGGCGCGACCCATCCACTCCGGCGGCGCCCACACGAGGTGGGTCATCGTGCTCGTCCGCAGCGCGGGCGCGTCGTCGGTCTCGTGCTCGCACCGGCGCCGGGCCAGCTTGCGCTCGATCTCGGCGACCACGCCCATCGGACTCAATGCCTCCGCCAGGAGCGGCCGTCGCGGTGAAGCAGCTCGTCGGCGAGCGCCGGGCCCCAGCTCCCCGCGGCGTAGTTCGGAAACGACGGACGGTCGCGCGACCACGCCCCGACCATCGCGTCGACGAGCTTCCACTGCTCCTCGACCTCGTCCTCACGCGTGAAGAGCGTCTGGTCGCCGAGCATCGCGTCGAGGATCAGCCGCTCGTAGGCCTCGGGCACGCCCTCGCGGAAGGCGCCGCCGTAGAGGAAGTCCATGTGGACGGTGCGGATCGACATGCCCGCGCCCGGCACCTTCGCGCCGATCGCGAGCGAGACGCCCTCGTCCGGCTGCACGTGGACGACGAGGACGTTCGGGCGCAGCCCGTCGCCTGCGATCGCCTCGAACGGCGGATGGGGCGCCTGCTTGAACTGGATCGCGATCGTCGTCTCGCGCCGAGCGAGGCGCTTCCCCGCCCGGACGTAGAACGGCGTGTCCGCCCAGCGCCAGTTGTCGACGTAGAGCTTCGCGGCGACGAACGTGTCCGTGAGGGAGCGCGAGTCGACGCCCGGCTCCTCGCGGTACGAGACGACCTCGTCGCCGTCGACGAAGCCGCGGCCGTACTGCCCGCGCACGACCGACTTCGGACCCGGCGTGTGCATCGCGCGCAGCACCTTGACCTTCTCGTTCCGCACCGCGTCCGCGGTGAAGTCGATCGGCGGCTCCATCGCGGTCAGCGCGAGCAGCTGGAGCAGGTGGTTCTGGAAGATGTCCCGGATCGCGCCGGCGTGCTCGTAGTAGCCCGCACGCGCCTCGATCCCCATCGTCTCGGCCACGGTGATCTGCACGTGGTCGATCAGCTGCCGGTTCCACAGCGGCTCGAAGATCCCGTTCGCGAACCGGAGCGCCATCAGGTTCTGCACGGTCTCCTTGCCGAGGTAGTGGTCGATGCGGAACACCTCGTCCTCGGTGAACCAGCGGCGGATCATCGCGGTCAGCTCCCGGCCCGAGGCGAGGTCGTGCCCGAACGGCTTCTCGACGATCACCCGCGCCCACCCCTCGTGGCCGCGGCGCTCGCCGACCTCGCGGATCACGACCGGGAAGGCGGGTGGGGGCACGGCGAGGTAGTGGAGCCGGTTCCCGCCGGTCCCGCGCGTCCGGTCGAGCTCGGCGAGCGTGTTGCCGATCAGGTCCTCGCCCGCGTCGTCGGCGAAGTCGGTCGCGACGTAGCGGACGCCCGCGGCGAGCGACTCGAAGACGTCGCTGCGGAACGGGTCCCGCGCGAACTCCTTCACGGCCTGCCGCATCGACGTGACGAACTGCCGGCTCGTCTGCTCGCTGCGGGCCACGCCGACGACCGCGAACCGGTCCGGCAGGAGGCGACGATACGCGAGCGAGTAGAGCGCGGGGAACAGCTTGCGCTTGGTCAGGTCGCCGGACGCGCCGAAGACGACCATCGCGCAGGGGTCCGGCGTGCGCCGGATCCCGAGGCCGACCGCGAGCGGGTTTGCCCTGGGCACCTCGCGACGTTAACGCGCGCCGACGGCGGTGAGCTTCGTCTGGATGCCCTCGAGGAGGTCCGCGAACGAGTCGGAGAACTTCTGCACGCCCTCCTCCTCGAGCGTCGCCACCACGTCGTCGTAGTCGACGCCCGCCTTCGCGAGCTCGCCGAGCAGCGCATGTGCCTCGTCGAGCCCCTCCTCGAGCGTGTCGTCGCGGACCTCGCCGTGATCCTGGAACGCCTGGACCGTCTCGAGCGGCATCGTGTTCACCACGTCGCGCCCGACGAGCTCTTCGACGTAGAGGACGTCGCGGTAGGCGGGGTTCTTCGTCGAGGTCGACGCCCAGAGGCACCGCTGCGCGCGGGCGCCCTTGCCGAGCAGGAACTCCCAGCGGTCTCCCGAGAACGCCTGCTTCCAGTGCTCGTATGCGAGCCTTGCGTTCGCGACCGCGAGACGCCCCTGGAGGTCGGTCCTGCCGAGGTCCTCGAGGCGCCGGTCGGCCTCCGTGTCGACGCGCGAGACGAAGAAGCTCGCGACCGAGTTCACCTGCGCGGGATCGCCGCCCCCGGCGACGAGCCGCTCGAGCCCGCGTAGGTACGCCTCGGCGACCGCCGCGTAGCGGTCGAGCGAGAAGATGAGCGTGACGTTGATCGAGCGGCCGGCCGCGATGGAGTCCTCGATCGCGCCGAGGCCCGGCTCGGTCCCCGGGATCTTCACGTAGAGGTTGGGACGGTCGACCTCCTCGTGGAAGCGCTCCGCCTGGTCGAACTGCGCCTCGCGGTCGTACGCGATCCGGGGGTCGACCTCCATCGACACGTAGCCGTCGATCCCGGAGGTGCGCTCCCAGACCGGCCTCATCAGGTCACAGGCGTCCCGGATGTCCTCGAGCGCGAGCGTGAAGAACAGCTCGAGGGAGTCGTCGGTCTCCTTCGCCGCCTCCCGCAGCTGACCGTCGTACCACTCGGCCTCGTGCAGCGCCTTCTGGAAGATGGTCGGGTTCGACGTCACGCCGACGACGGCGTCGTCGGCCATCAGCCGGGCGAGCTCGCCCGTCTCGAGCATCTCGCGCGAGAGAGAGTCGATCCAGACGCTGACTCCGTGCTCGCTCAGCTCGTGCAGCCTCGATGTGGCCATCTCGCCTCCTCGTTCAGCCGTCGACGAGCCCTTCGAGCTCCTCGACCATCTTCAACCGTGCCAGATAGCGGCCCTCTCCGACGAACCTCGCGGCGAGGAACCGCTGGACGAGCTCCGCGGCGAGCGACGGCCCGACGATCTCGGAGCCGAGGCAGAGCACGTTCATGTCGTCGTGCTCGACCGCCTGGTGGGCGGAGTACGCGTCATGGCACATCGCTGCGCGGATCCCGCGGATCTTCGAGGCGGCGATCGAGACGCCCGCGCCCGAGCCGCAGACGAGGACCCCGCGCTCCGCCCGGCCGTCGCGGATCGCGTCGCCGACGGCCTTCGCCGTGTTCGGGTAGTCGACCCGCACCGCGTCGGTGTCGACACCGAGGTCGACGGGCTCGTGCCCGGCCTCCGAGACCGCCGCGAGCACGGTCTCCCGGAGCCGGACGCCCCGATGGTCGAATCCCAGCGCGACCTGCACGTCAGGCCAGCCGGCGGACTGCGTCGACGACGGCGTCGGTCGTCACGCCGAGCTCCTCGAACACGCGCGGCCCGGGTGCGGAGGCGCCGAACCGGTCGACGCCGATGCTGGTCCCGCTCTCGCCGACCCAGCGCTCCCAGCCGAACGTGATCCCCGCCTCGATCGAGACACGGGCCCGCACCGACGGCGGCAGCACCTCGTCGCGGTAGGCGTCGCCCTGCTCCTCGAACAGCTCCCAGCACGGGAGCGAGACGACGCGCACGTTCCGGTCGAGCGAGCGAGCCGCCTCGAGCGCGAGCGAGAGCTCCGACCCGGTCGCCATGACGATCGCGTCGGGCTCGGCCGACGGGTCGCGCTGCCAGAGGACGTACCCGCCGCGGAGCGGCCCCTCCGACGTCGAGGCGAGACCCTCGCCGCCGAGCACCGGCAGCTTCTGCCGGCTCAGCGCGAACGCGACCGGGCCGCCCTCTCGCTCGAGGGCGATCCGCCAGGCGGCGACCGTCTCGTTCGCGTCGCCCGGCCGGACGACCCACAGGTTCGGAATCGCGCGCAGGCTCATCACGTGCTCGACCGGCTGGTGCGTCGGCCCGTCCTCCCCGAGCCCAATGGAGTCGTGCGTCCAGATCCACATCAGCGACAGGCCGGAGAGCGCGGAGAGGCGGACCGCGGGCCGCATGTAGTCGGAGAACACGAGGAACGTCGAGCCGTACGGCTTCAGCATCGCCGGCTCGAGCGCGACCCCGTTGACGATCGAGCCCATGCCGTGCTCGCGGATCCCGAAGGGGACGTTGCGGCCGGCGTGCGTCGCGGAGAACGTCCCGGTGCCCACGAACTCCGTCTTCGTCGACTCGACGAGGTCGGCGGCACCGCCGATCTGCGTCGGCGTGAAGGGACGGAGCGCCTGCATCACCGTCTTCCCGGCGTCGCGCGTCGCGATCTGCTCGCCCTCGTCGAACGAGGGCAGCGCGTCGAGCCAGCCGTCGCGCGGGCGACCCTCGAGGTCGCGGTCGCGCTCGGCGGCGACGTCGGGATGCTCCTCGCGCCACGCAGCGAGGCGGTCCTCCCACTCGCGTCGGGCGGCAGCCCCGCGCTCGGCGACGCCCGCCATGTGCTCGGTCACCTCGTCCGGCACGACGAAGTGCGCGTCGGGGTCCCAGCCGAGAATCTCCTTCGTTGCGCGCACCTCGTCCGCGCCGAGCGGCGAGCCGTGGGCCTTCGCGGTGTCCATCGCATTCGGCGCGGGATACGCGATGTGGGAGCGGACGACGATCAGGGACGGACGTGACGTGTCGCTCCTCGCGACGGCGAAGGCGACGCGGAGCGCGTCGAGGTCGTTGGGGTCGGCGACGTGCTGCACCTGCCAGCCGTTCGCCTCGAACCGCGCGCCCGTGTCCTCCCGGTCGAAGCTCAAGGCGGTCGTGCCGTCGATCGTGATGTGGTTGTCGTCGTAGACGAAGACGCAGCGCCCGAGGCCGTGCTGGCCCGCGATCGAGGCTGCCTCCTGCGAGACGCCCTCCATCAGGTCGCCGTCCGAGCAGATCGCGTAGACCCACGAGTCGACGATCGGGTGACGCGGACGATTCCAGCGGTCGGCGAGGAAGCGCTGGGCGAGCGCGATCCCCACGGCGTTCCCGAACCCCTGCCCGAGCGGGCCGGTCGTCGTCTCCACGCCCGGCGTGTGGTGGAGCTCGGGATGCCCCGGCGTGCGCGACCCCCACTGCCGGAACTGCTCCAGGTCGTCCAGCGAGAGGTCGTAGCCCGAGAGGTGCAGCGCCGCGTACTGGAGGATGCAGGCGTGCCCGGCGGAGAGGACGAAGCGGTCGCGGCCGGGCCACGTCGGCTCGGCTGGGTCGTGCCGCATCTCCTCGGCGTAGAGGAGGTACGCGACCGGCGCCAGCGCCATCGCCGTGCCCGGGTGGCCGGCGTTCGCCTTCTGCACCGAATCCATCGCGAGGACCCGGATCGTGTCGATCGTCAGCTGCGCAGGGTCGCTCGCCCGGCTCACCCGGTCAACACTACGCAGCAAATGGGCCTCAGGCGCCGACAGCCTCCGCCGGTCGCATGTTCTCGTCCGTGAGCCGCGTCGGATCCTCGATCACGGGCCGCTCGCGCACCAGGGTCTTGAGCTCCTCGACGACGTCCGCCGACTCCCCGTGGACGACGGCGCCGACAAGCTGCCCCTTGCTCGTGAGGTGGAAGCCGACCAGACGGCCGTCGGCGAGCGAGCCGCGTACGACCGATTCCGTCGCCGACTCCGGGTCGCCGATCACCTGGAACTTCTCGTCGAACAGCTGCGTGAAGAAGACGGGCAGCTCGTCGTACGGGTCCTTCGACCCCGCGAGCTGGCGGCCCAGATGCCCGCCCTGCGCGTTCGCGCTCGACCAGTGCTCGATCCGCCGCAGGCGTCCCGAGGTCGAGTCCGGGTAGCGCGCGACGTCGCCGATCGCGTAGACGTCCGGGAGCGACGCGCGGAAGCGCTCGTCGACCACGATCCCGTTGTCGACCTCGGCGCCTGCGTCCTGCGCGAGCTCGACGTTCGGGACGACCCCGATTCCGACGATCGCGAGGTAGCCCTCGACCGTCGTGCCGTCCTTCGTCCGGGCGCCGGTCAGGAGCTTGCCGTTGCCCGTCAGCTCGGCGAGCTCGGTCTCGAGCAGGACTTGGACGCCTTGCTCCCGATAGAAGTCCGCGAGCTCGTCGGACACCGCCGCCGACCCGAGCTGCGGCATCAGGCGCGGCCCCATCTCGATCAGCGTGACGTCGAGACCGCGCAGCCTGAGCGACGCGGCGGACTCGGCGCCGATGAAGCTCCCGCCGACGACGATCGCCGAGTGCGCCTCCTCGGCGGCGGCCCTCACCGTCGCCGCGTCCGGGAGGAAGCGATACGTGTGCACCCCGACGAGGTCGGCGCCCGGGAGCGGGAGCGGACGCGGGCGTGCGCCTGTCGCGACCACGAGCGTCGCATACGGCACCTCCTCGCCGCCCTGCAGCACGACGACGTGCTTCTCCGGGTCGATCCGCTCGGCGATGACGTTCAGCCGGAGCTCGACGACGTCGTCCTCGTACTCGGCGGCCGGTCGCACGTACGTCCCGTCCCGCTCGACCTCGCCGCGGAGAAAGCCCTTCGTCAGCGGCGGGCGGTGGTAGGGCGGATCCTCTTCCGAGGAGAGGATCGTGACCGGCGCCTCGCCCCCTGCCTCGCGGTACTCGGTGGCGAAGCGGGCTGACGCGAGGCCGCCGCCCACGACGACGATGGTGTCGGTTTCGGATGCCATGAAGGGATTAGTACCCGGTCCGGACCGTTCCTTACCGGTCGTGGCGAGGCACGTCGTGCGGTCGTCGGCATCCTTCGTCTCGTGGCCGTCCTGATCGCATCCGGGCTGCGGAAGGAGCTTTCCGGCGACCCCCTCTTCGAGGGGGTCTCGTTCCGCCTCCGCCGGGGCGACCGGCTGGCGCTCGCAGGCCCGAATGGGGCGGGCAAGACGACGCTCCTTCGCGCGATCATGGGCGAGACCTCGCTCACCGCGGGAGAGCTCGCGTTCGCGAAGGACACACGCGTCGCCCTCCACGACCAGCGGCCGCCGCGCGGTCAGGGCCTCACGCTGCGGGAGTACGCGCTGTCGGGGGCCGGCGACCTCGTTGCGATCGAGGAGGAGCTGCGGCGCCTCGAGCAGGCGATGGCGGGCGGCGACCATGCGCCGGCGACGCTCCGCGGCTACAGCGACGCGCAGGCGAGGCTCGAGCACGCAGGTGGCTGGGCGTGGCGCGACCGCGCCGCCTCGATCGTGCGCGGGCTTGGATTCGCGGACGACGACCTCGACCGGCAGCTCGACACCTTCTCCGGCGGCGAGCTGACGCGGGCGTCCCTCGCCCGTGCCCTCTCGGCCGACCCCGACCTCCTTCTCCTCGACGAGCCGACGAACCACCTCGACGTGGAGAGCCTCGAGTGGCTCGAGCGCGAGCTCACGTCGCTCGACGCCGCGGTCGTGCTCGTCGCGCACGACCGCTGGTTCCTCGAGGTGGTGACGACCGCCGTCCTCGAGCTCGGAGGCCCGAAGCCGATCTTCTTCGACGGCCCGTGGCACGCCTGGCGCCGCGAGAAGGCGGCTCGCGCGTCGGCCGCCGCGACCCAGCTCGACCGGGTCACCGACGACATCGAGCGCCTCGAGCGGTTCGTCGCGCGGTTCCGTTACAAGAAGTCCAAGGCGAAGCAGGCGCAGGCGAAGCTCACGCAGATCGGGCGTCTCGAGAAGGAGCGGCGGGCCGCGGCGCAGGAGCTCGAGGCGATGACGAAGCGGCGGCGGACGCTCGGGTTCGAGTTCCTTCGCCCGCCGCGCTCCGGGCGCGACGTGCTCGAGGCGGAGGAGATCGTCCTGAGCGCAGGCGACAAGCTGCTGCTCGACGGGGCCTCGCTCGTGCTCGAGCGCGGCGAGCACGTCGCGCTCGTCGGGCCGAACGGCTCGGGGAAGACGACGTTGCTCGAGACGCTGCTCGGCGGGCGTGAGCCCGACGACGGGCGCGTGAGGCTCGGGCACGGCGTCGTGCCCGCGTACTTCTCGCAGCACGAGGCGGAGCTGCCGGACCACGGCACGATCCTCGACGTGACGACCCAGGCGACCGGGTTGTCCCGCCCGCAGGCGCAGAACCTCCTCGGGCGGTTTCTCTTCTCCGGCTGGGAGACGCACGAGAAGCAGGTCTCCGTCCTCTCCGGCGGCGAGCGCCGCCGCCTCGCGCTCGCGCTCGTGGTCGCGTCGGGCGCGAACCTGCTCGTGCTCGACGAGCCGACGAACCACCTCGACCTCGAGAGCCGCGAGGCGCTCGAGGCAGCGCTCGAGGCGTTCCCCGGCACGATCCTGCTCGTGTCGCACGACCGCGCGGTGCTCGACGCGGTGCCCGACCGGATCGTCTCGGTCGAGGAGCTCACCCTCCGGTCGACGGACGGTGGCTGGGCCGACCTCGTGCGGACGCGCGAGGCTGCTCCCTCTGCACAGCCCGCGCGCGAGGCCAAGGCCGCGAAGCCGAGGCCCGCGCGACCGGCGCGAAAGCGGCCGAGCGAGCTCGACCAGGTCGAGAAGCGGATCGCGGAGCTCGAACAGCGGGTCGCGGAGCTCGAGGCCCGTCTCGCCGAGAACTGGACGGACATGGACCTCCTCGCCTCGTACACCGCAGGCCGCGAGGAGCTCGACGGCCTGCTCGCGCGGTGGGAGATCCTCTTCGCCGAGGCTCAGGCGGACGAGGTCTCCCATCTCGACCCTGCGTGAGCGACACTGGTCGAACCGTGTCCGCACGAGCGACCATGCCCGCCCACAGCCGGTTTGAGAGCTACGACGAGGCGGTCGCAGCCCACGAATGGCGCGTCCCGCCCCACTACAACATCGCGCAGGACGTCTGCGACAAGCATCCGGCGGACAAGCTCGCGATGCTGTGGGAGGACTTCCGCGGCAACGAGCGCCAGGTGACGTGGGGGGAGCTGCAGGACTGGAGCAGCCGCCTCGCGAGCGTCCTCCGGCAGCACGACGTCGCGGTCGGCGACCGGGTCGCGATGCTGCTGACCCCTCGGCCGGAGACGGCGGCCGCGTTCCTCGGAACGTTCAAGGCGGGCGCGATCCTGCTCGCGCTCTCGGTGCTCTACGGCGACGACGGGATCCGGCACCGCGTGACCGACGCGGAGGCCCGGGTCCTCGTCACCAACGCGGAGAACGCCGAGCGGGTGCGCGATCTGAAGCTTCCCGTCGAGCACGTCCTCGTGCTCGACGAGGACCTGATCGCGGCCGGAAACCCCGGCTTCGAAAGGGTCGCCACGGCAGCCGACGATCCGGCACAGCTCTACTACACCTCGGGGACGACCGGGCTCGCGAAGGGGATCCTGCACGCCCACCGCTACCTGCTGGGCCACAACGAGTTCGAGCTCTGCCACGACGTCCGGGACGGCGAGCGGTTCCACGGGATGGGCGAGTGGGCGTGGGCCGCCGGCATCGCCCCCCTGCTCGGGCCGTGGCGCTACGGCGCCGTGCAGGTCGTCTACGAGCGCGAGGGCGGCTTCGACCCCCACAAGCAGCTCTCGTTCCTCTCGAAGCACCGTGTCACGAACGTCTTCGGCACCCCGACCGCGATCCGCTCGATGATGGCGATCGAGGACGCCGGGACGCGGTACCCGCAGGACTTCCGCGTCGTGTGCGCCGCCGGCGAGCCGCTCAACCCCGAGGCGATTCGGTGGTTCCGCAAGCAGTACGGCGTGACGGTGCTCGACTACTACGGGCTCTCGGAGAGCTATCCGCTCTGCGGCAACTTCCCCTTCATGGAGGTGCGCGAGGGGTCGATGGGCCGACCCATGCCGGGCTGGGAGGTCGCGATCCTCGACGAGGACGAGCAGCCCGTCCCCTCGGGCGAGCGGGGCGAGATCTGCCTTCGCGCCCGCAGCAACCCGCACTACCCGCTCGGCTACTGGAACAACGAGGCGGCGGCGCGCGAGACGTTCGACGGGGAGTGGTTCCACACGAAGGACGCCGCGCGCATGGACGAAGACGGGTACGTCTGGTACGAGGGACGCGCTGACGACGTGATCATCGCCGCCGGATACCGGATCGGGCCGTTCGAGGTCGAGTCGGCATGTCTCGAGCATCCCGCGGTCGCCGAGGCGGCGGCCGTGGCATCGCCCGACGAGCGGCGCGGCAACGTGGTCAAGGCGTTCGTCGTGCTTGCCGCGGGATACGAGCCGACGGACGCGACCGCGAACGAGATCCGACACCACGTGCGGACCCGCCTCAGCGCGTACCACTACCCCCGTCGCATCGAGTTCGTCCCGTCGCTCCCGAAGACGCTCACGGGCAAGATCCGCCGGATCGAGCTGCGCGAGGCCGAGTCACGCCGGGTGCGCGACCAGGCGAACGCCTCCTAGCGCCGCCGAAGGACCGGCCGCACTGCTGCCGACAATGAGCATGTGACGGGCACATGCAGCGGCGGCGTAGAGAGAGCGTGCACGCGATGACGCTCGAGCAGCCGCTCGCCGTTCGTCCGCCGGGGAGCCTCGCGGAGGCCGCCGAGGCGCACCTCGACGACGTGCTCGGCTACCTCCTGTACCTGACGCGCGACCGGGAGACGGCGGAGGACCTCGCGAGCTCGACGTTCGAGAAGGCGCTCCGCCTCTGGAACCGGTTCGACCCGACCCGCGGGAGCGCACGCGCCTGGCTGCTCGGCATCGCTCGCACGACGGCGCTGGACTGGTTCCGGGCCGAGTCGCGCAGGCGGAAACGGGAAGAGTCCGCCGCGTTGCCCGAGCGCGTCGAGGAGTCGTTCGCCGAGGGCCTGTCGCCCGAGCTCGAAGCAGGACTTGCCGCGCTCAGCGCGGGCGAGCGCGAGGTGCTCGCCCTCCGGGTGGTATTGGAGCTCGACGGCGATACGACCGCCCGCGTGCTGGGGATCAGCCCGACAGCCGTGTCGACCCGGCTGAGCAGGGCGCTCAAGCGACTCGAGGAGAAGGTGAACGAGGGATGACCGTCAACGAGATCGTCGACGAGCTGCGCGCGGGACGGCCGCGCGCGAGCGACGCGCTTCGCCTGCAGGTGATGACGATCGCGGCGAGCCCCGTGCCCCGGACGCCGACGCTGCGCGAGCGGCTTCGGGGCCGGCGGCGGTTCGCGCTCGTCGTGCCGGCGGGCGCAGCTGTCGCGATGGCAGCGGCCGTGGTGATCGGGATCTCGCGCTCCGGCTCGCCGAGCACGGTCGGCTCCGCCGCCCCGGAGTCGGCGGCGCGCTCCGCAGGCACGGCGGGGTCGTCCCTCGCCGCCCCGCCGACGGCCGCCGACGCGGCGACCGCGCAGAAGGCCGCGCCCGGGCCGATTGCAGGACGCGCCCAGCGCTACAGCGCTGCGCTCTCGCTCCAGGTCGAGGACACCGACGCCCTCTCGGACGCGACGCAGCAGGCGCTCGCGATCGCGCGCGACCTCGGCGGGTACGTCGTCTCGGTCCACTACGCGACGGGGGACGAGGGCTCCGCGTCGCTGACACTGAGGGTGCCGTCGGAGAACGCCGCCGACGCCGTGACCCGGCTCTCGAGCCTCGGCACGATTCTCGCCCAGAACGTCCAGATCGACGACCTCCAGGAGTCGCTCGACTCGCTCGACCGCCGTCAGCAGCAGGTGCGCGCCCGCATCGCCGCCCTGACGGCGGCGATCGACCGCGCCGAGAGTGACGCCGAGCGCGCGCGGCTCGAGGAGCAGCGAGCACAGGCGCGCGCGGAGCTGCGCGACCTTCGCGCGAGCCGCGCCGCGACCGCCGCCGAGGCGCGGAACGCGACGGTCCAGCTCGACCTGCAGACGAAGACGGCCTCCGGCGGCGCGGCTCCCGGCTCGGGCTCGCGGCTCGACCGCGCGCTCGACAAGGCGCTCGCCGTCCTGGCCTGGGAGGGCATCGTCCTGCTCGCCCTCGCGATCGCGCTCGCTCCGCTCGGGCTCGTCGCTGCGGCGATCTGGGCGACGCACCGCGCACGCCGCCGCCGGGAGGAGGACCGGCTGCTCGCGACGTCCTAGTCGGCGTCCAGCGTGGCGATCAGCGCGTCGGCGACGACCTTCAGGGGCCGGCCGGAGATCTGGCTCGCCTTGCGAAGCCGCGCGAACGCCTCGCTTTCGCTGAGGCCCTCCCGCTCCATGAGCAGGCCCTTCGCACGCTCGATCGCCTTTCGCGCGGCCAGCGCCTCGGCAAGCGAGTCCGCCTCCTCCCGCAGCGTGACCAGCTCGTCGTGCCGCGCCCGCGCGGTCGCGATCGCCGGCAGCAGATCCGACTCGCGAAACGGCTTGACGAGATAGCCGAAGACGCCCGCCTCGACGGCACGCGCGACGAGCTCCTCCTCGCCGTACGCCGTGACCATCACGATCGGGATCGCGCGCTCGTCGAGGATGCGCCGAGCCGCCTCGATCCCGTCGAGCCGGGGCATCTTCACGTCGAGGAGCGCGAGATCGGGCTCGACGCTCCGTGCGAGCTCGACGGCCTCTTCTCCGTCGCGTGCCTCGGCGACGACCTCGAACCCCGCCCGCTCGAGAAGCTCCCGCAGGTCGAGGCGGATGATCGTCTCGTCCTCTGCGATCAGGATCCGCATGCCTCTCCTCACCGCTCCGCCGGGAACCGCACCTCGGCCCGCAGCCCCGGCTCGTTGGCGAGCTCGAGCGTCCCTCCGAGCTCGTCGCGGACGAGCGCGCGCACGATCGACATCCCTGTCCCGTCGAGCTCGTCGGCCATCCCCGAGCCGTCGTCCGCGACCGCGAGCGCGATGTCGCTCCCGTCCGCCTGGAGCGTGATCCCGATGCGGTCGCCGCCGTGCTCGAGCGCGTTCGAGAGAAGCTCCGAGAAGACGAGCGCGAGCGCCGTCGCGCGCTGGCCGGCGAGCTCGACGGGCGCGAGCGTCGCCGTGACGGTCTTGCCGGCCACGAGCCCCTGGACGAGCGTCGCACGGAGCCGGTCGACGAGCTCGGCGAGGTCGACGACGTCCTCCCGGTGCTCGGTCAGCTCCTCGTGCACCGCGGCGATCGCGAGGATCCGGTTGACAGAGTCGCCGAGCGCCTTGCGCGGATCGACGCCCTCGGCGCGCGCCTGCAGCCGGAGGAGGGAGGCCACCGTCTGCAGGTTGTTCTTCACCCGGTGGTGGATCTCCTGGGCGAGGACGCCGCGCAAGGCCATCCTGCCGTGCTCCAGCGCGACCGCCGCCTGGTTGGCGATCGCGTCGAGCAGCTGTCGGTCGTCGTCCGTGAACGGCGCATCGCGGTCGACGACGAGCTCGCCGATCGCGCGGCCGCGCCAGCGAAGGGGCAGGCGGACGGCGTGGTCGCCCGCGCGCCCTTCGGGCCACGCGATCCGCCCGTCCTCCAGCACGAGCGCCGCGCCCGTCGCGCCGAGCGACTCGACCGTCGTGCGGACGATCGCCTCGAGCGACTCCTCGAGGTAGAGGGACTCCGAGACCGCCTCCGAGATCCGGGCGAGCGCCTCGAGCTCCTGCACGCGGCGACGCGCCTGCGCGTAGAGCTTCGCGTGCTCGATCGACTGGCCGACCTGCGAGGCGATCGAGGTGAGGAGGCCGATCTCCGCCTCGGTGAAGGCTCGCGGCTCGCGCGTCCGGACGTTGAGCGCCCCCTCGAGGACCTGCCGCGCGAGGATCGGGACGGCGAGGATCGACTCGTACTCGTCCTCGCGGAGATTCGGGAACGCCTTGAAGCGGGGGTCGAGATGCGCGCCGGAGGGCAGCATGATCGGCCGCCGCTCCGCCGCCGCGACTCCGGTGATCCCGATCCCCGAGCGCATCCGTGGAGCGCTCGTCGCGTCCTCGATCCGCGTCCCGTGCGTCGCCCGGAGCACGAGCTCGTCCGCCCGCTCGTCGTACAGGTAGACGAAGCACGCGTCGGTCTCGAGGGCGGCCGCGACCTCGTGCGCGATCGCCTCGAGCACGTCCTGCAGGTCGAGCGACGAGTTCACGACCTCCGTCGTCCGCGTGAGCAGTGCGAGGTGGCGAGCGGCCTCGTCCATCACTCGAGGGTGCTCAGCACGACGGCGCCGAGGATGGGCACCGCGATGGTCAGCCCGAAGTTGAACCAGCCGACCACGACGAGCCGTCGGCGGGTCGCCGGGGCGGACGCGGCGCTCGCACGAAGGTCGCGCTGGAGCCGCGGTCCGAGCACGAAGTCGTGGAGCAACGCGCCGACCACGAGCAGCGCGACGAGCACCGACTTGAGGATCAGCGTGCGGTCGAAGTCGCTGTCGAGCGCCGCACGGTGGAACCCTCCGTGACGCTCCGTCAGCCACAGGCCCGACAGGATCGCGACCGCCATCGCGCTCCACCCGATCGGCCTCCACCGTCGCCCGAGCGCGCGCATCGCGACCGCACGCGCCTCGCCCTCGAGGCGTCTGATCGCCGGGACGCCGACGAAGACGAGCGCCACCGTCCCGCCCACCCAGACGGATGCGGAGAGCACGTGGAGGATGCGAAGCGCCGTCGTCATGGCAGCGCGGAGGCTACGGGTTTCGATCGCGGCGTCCGGCCCCGCATCGCGGATACCGTCGACGCGTGGCACGCGACTGGGCGCTGTTCCTGCACCTGGTTGGCGTGCTCGTGTTCGTCGGGGCGAGCGCCGCGGTGACCGCCGTGCGACTGCTCGCGATCGGCCGGCGACGCCCGTCCGAGAGTGCGCTCCTCCTGCGCGCCGCTCGCCCGCTCGTTCCCCTCGTCGGGCTCGGGCTCGTGTGGGCGATTGCGGCAGGCGCCTGGCTCGCGCACGCAGCGGACGTGTCCTACGGCTCGGCGTGGCTTCGCTGGTCGTACGCGCTCATCGCGTGGCTCGTCGTGGTCGGTGCGGTCGCCGGCCGGCTCGACCGCCGGACCCGCGAGCTGGCCGAGCGGCTCGCGGCCGGGGGAGACGCCCCCTCGCACGAGCTCGCGCGCCGCCTGCGCGACCCGGTGGCGCTCGCGCTCGACGCCTCGATGCTCGTCGCGACGCTCGCGATCGTCGCCCTCATGGTCTGGCGCCCTTGAGCCGGGCGTCGCCCGGCGGGAGGCCAGGCGCCCGTGACCCATGAACAGCGGAGAAGAAGTGGCTCGTGGGGAAAAATGGTTTCCGTCCACGCAGAACGACCACGGGCCCCCACCGGGGACCCGCGATCGGCCGTCAGACACAGACGTCGCCGCTCGCCTTGCGGCTCGGCCTGCACTTGTGATCATGCGCTTTCGGCCGGACGTTGTCCAGAGCCAGGCCCCAAATCCGACGG
This sequence comes from Gaiella sp., assembly GCA_036406535.1. Lineage (GTDB taxonomy): Bacteria > Actinomycetota > Thermoleophilia > Gaiellales > Gaiellaceae > Gaiella. The sequence goes on along the minus strand of DASXAW010000115.1, from coordinate 10,107 downwards.
TCGAGCGCCGCGCCGCCACGAAGTAGGCGGCTTCAGGGGTGTACCCGGCCGCAGGCCGGGGGTTCGCGGCGGGAATCCGCCTCCGCGGATTCCCGCCTGCGAGGCTAGAGCGCGCTCAGGTAGCGCTCCTTCTCCCACTCGGTCACCTGGATGCGGTACTCGTTCCACTCCCGCCGCTTGAGCTCGACGTAGCGCGGGAAGATGTGCTCCCCGAGCGCCCGCCGCATCAGCTCCGAGCCGGCGAGCTCGTCCGCCGCCTCGCCGAGCGAGCCGGGGAGCGCGACGATCCCGCGCTCGCTACGCTCTTCGTCCGAGAGCCGGTAGAGGTTCGTGGTCATCTCGTCCGGCAGCTCGTAGCCCTGCTCGATCCCCTCGAGCCCCGCGTGCAGCAGCGCGGCGAACGCGAGATATGGGTTGCAGGCCGGGTCGGGGCAGCGGATCTCGGCCCGCGTGGCCTGCTCGGCCCCGGGCTTGTAGAGCGGGATCCGGATCAGCGCGGAGCGGTTGCGCTGAGACCAGGCGACGTAGACGGGCGCCTCGAACCCCGGTACGAGCCGCTTGTACGAGTTGACCCACTGCGCGAGCACCGCCGACATCTCCCGTGCGTGCACGAGCAGGCCGGCGATGAAGCCCTTCGCCGTCTTCGAGAGGTGGTGCGGGTCCTTCGCGTCGAAGAACTGGTTCCGTCCTCCCTTGAACAGCGACATGTGCGTGTGCATGCCCGATCCGTTCTCGCCGAAGAGGGGCTTCGGCATGAACGTCGCGTAGTAGCCGTGCCAGGCGGCGACCTCCTTGACGATCAGCCTGTACGTGATCGTGTGATCGGCCATCGCGAGCGCGTCCGCGTAGCGCATGTCGATCTCGTGCTGCGAGGGCGCGACCTCGTGGTGGTGATACTCGATCGGGATGCCGACGGACTCGAGCGCGTCGATCGTGTCGTTCCGCACCTCGGTCGCAGCGTCCTGTGCGGTCATCGCGAAGTAGCCGCCCTCGTCGAGGGTCTTCGTGTCCTGGTCGTCCTCGAAGAGGAAGTACTCGAGCTCGGGGCCGACGTTGAACGCGTCGAACCCGAGCGAGCGCATCCGGTCGAGGGCGGCGCGGAGCACGTAACGCGGGTCGCCCTCGTACGCCGAGCCGTCGGGCTTGACGACGTCGCAGATGACACGTGCGACGGAGGAGCCGATCGGATGGCCGTGGTCGTCGACCGGCCGCGGCATCAGCTGGAACGTCTCCGGATCCGGGATCGCCACCATGTCCGACTCCTCGATCGCGTTGAAGCCCGTGATCGAGGACCCGTCGAAGCCCATCCCGTCGTCGAGCGCGCCCTCCATCTCGGCGGGTGTCACCGCGAACGACTTGAGGTGTCCCTCGAGGTCGGTGAACCAGAACAGGACGTGCTCGACGTTCTCGTCCCGCAGCTTCTTCAGCACGGCGCGACGCGACGCGACGCTCGAGGTCGCGCGATCCTTCGACTTCACCATCGTGGAGCGTGTCCCCGCTCCTGTGCTCCTCGCTCTTGCCATCGGCGTTCTCCTCCCTGAAAACGTGAAAAAGCCCCGGGGCGGAGACTCCGCACCCGAGGCTCCGTTGCCTCGAAAGACGGGTCGGACACTACCACTCGCGGCGGCGGGACGCGATGACGCCAGGTGTTGACTCCCGTTCACGCGCCGCTGTCCTGAAAACGCTGTATGGTCCCCGCCTTCCACCCCCCGTGCGGTTGCCCCCACAGCCGCCCCGCAGGAGCACGCCGTCGTGCCAAGCGCCCCCAGCCCCCCACGGAAGCTGCGCGTTCGCGGCGGCTGCTCCTGCGTGTTTCGTTCCCGATCGAGGAGGGAATCGTCGGCGCGAGCATGAACCACGAGCACCTCGTCGAGCAGGCGCTCCACCTGCCACGGCGAGAGGCCGCGCGATGGCGCCATACCCGGTTCGACCAGGAGGACCTCGTCGGCGACGGGAACCTGGCGCTCGTGAAGGCTGCACGGCGGTACGACCCGAACTACGGCGTCCCGTTCCCCGCCTTCGCGCTCCGCTACGTCCGAGGCGCGATCCTCGACGCGATCCGGTCGCGAGCGCGGCGCAACGCGCTCGGCGACGGCACCTACGCCGACGTCGTCAGCTTCAACGACCTCGGCCACTCCGGCGACGGTGACGAGCGGATGGTCTTCGACCCGCCAGACCCGCGCCCGACCCCCGACGCGACACTCGAGAGCCTCGAGCGCCTGCGTGTCCTCGCCACCCTGCCCGCGAGCGAGCGGGTGGCTCTCGTGCGGACGGCGGTCGACGGCGAGACGGCAGCCGACGTCGCGCGCGACCTCGGGGTCAGCGCGGGCCGCGTCCACACGCTCGTCCACACCGGCTCCACGCGCTTACGGAGACGCGCGGCGTGACGTCACTCCTGGGGGAGATTCTCGAGGGTGAGCCTCTCACCCCGCGCGAATGCGAGATCCTCGAGGGCGCGGCCGACGGTGAGACCGCCGCGCAGACGGGCGCGCGGCTCTTTCTCTCGTCCGAGACCGTGAAGAGCTACCGCAAGCGCGTGATCGCCAAGCTCGGCGCGAGGAACGGCACCCACGCGGTCGCCCTCGCGCTCCGGTCCGGCCTCCTGCCGATCCGCCGGCCCGTGCCCGCGGTCGTTCCGCGCCGCATCCGCAGCTGACGGCGCGCGGCCGGGTCGAGCTCAGCCCGACCGCTTCAGCTTGCCGTGCCGCTTCGCGTAGACCTCGCCGCGGTTGAAGATCGCGAGCCCGAGCGGGATGCAGGCCGTGCCGATCAGGATGAGCGGCCAGATGTCGTGCCAGAGCTCGTCCAGCGAGGCGCCGTCGAGGATCGCGGCGCGGATGCCCTCGAGCGCGTACGTCGCCGGGGAGATCTTCGCGAGCCACTGCATCCACTCGGGCAGCACGTCGACGGGGTAGTAGACGCCCGACACGACGAGCAGCATCCCCTGCGCCACGAACCCGAGCTGAGCGCCCTTCTCCGGGGAGATGAGCGGCAGCACCGCCGTCATCATCCCGATCCCGAAGAACGAGACCGAGGCCACCACGAGGATCACGAGCGCGGCGGCGAAGTTCGCGTCGTCGAACTCGAGGCCGAAGAACGCCGCGACGACGACGAACAGCAGGATCGCCCGGACGAGGCCGTACAGCACGGCGAACACGCCCGAGCCGCCGAGATGCATCGCGCGGGAGAGCGGCGCCATGAACGTGTACTCGATCGTCCCCTCCCACCGCTCCCACGCGACGGTCTCGGTGAGGAACTCGAAGATGATCCCGAGATAGGCCCAGACGACCGCGCCGATGAGGAGCGTGGTCGTCGCCCGCTCGACGTCGATGTCGCCCCCGCCGGCCTCGATGCCCTTCGCGATGAACACGATCGTGAGCGTGTTCGCGACGGTCCACACGAAGAACGCGAGGTCCCAGTAGATGTACCGGCGGGTGAGGTAGACGTTCCGCTCGACCACGCCCGCGAGGCCGATCAGCTCGTGACGGAGGCTCAGCGCGACGGCCCTCATGCGAGCACCTTCCTCTCCTCGGCGTCGAGCTCGTCCCCCTCGTCCTCGAAGCCGCGGCCCGTCGCGGAGAAGAACGCCTCCTCGAGCGTCGAGGCGTCGTAGCGCGCCTTCAGCGCGTCGGCCGGCTCGAGCGCCAGCAGCTCGCCGCGGTCGAGGATCCCGACGCGCTCGGCGAGCGACTCCGCCTCGCCGAGGTCGTGCGTGCAGAGGAGGATCGTCGAGTCGTGCACGGCGCGCATCTCGCGGATGAAGTCCTGCACCTCGAGCTTCGAGCGCGGGTCGAGCCCGGTCGTCGGCTCGTCGAGCAGCAGGAGCACGGGCGAGGTGAGGAGCGCCCGCGCGAGCGCGACCTTCTGCTGCATCCCGCGCGAGAGGTTCTCCATAGGCTCGCCGCGCCGGTCGGGCGGGAAGCCGACCCGCGTGAGGATCTCCGGGATCCGCTCGCGCGTCTCCGACGGCGTCATCCCGTAGAAGCGCGCGGCATAGTGGAGGTTCTCGGACGGCGACATCTTCTTGAAGAAGCTCGCCTCGACCGACACGCGGTTCACGAGACGGCGGACGTCCTTGTCCCGGCGGACGACGTCGTAGCCGAACACGCGCGCGCTTCCGCCGTCCGGCAGCAGAAGCGTCGAGAGCAGTCGGACGAGGGTCGACTTGCCCGAGCCGTTCTGGCCGAGGATCGCGACGCACTCGCCGCGGGCGACGTCGAGCGACACGTCCGCGAGCGCGGCCACGCGGCGCCGGCCGTGCCGGCGGTCCTTGCGGACGAACTCCTTGCGCAGGTCGCGCGCCTCGACCGCGAGGACGTCGGGCGGAACGGGCGACAACTGGATCACGGTGATGCTCCCTTCGAGAACTGCGACATCAGGACGTGCGAGAAGAGGCACCGCCCTGGGCGGGCCTCGGCAACGGGTGTCCTAGAGACGCACGAGCATCGTGGGCCGAGCCTACCACCGCGCCCTCGCCGGGAGAGGTACGGAGAACCGCACATTCGCGTCCTGCTCGACGCCCTCGACTTGCCGCCCGCCGGGTCGTTCTCTAAGGTGGGTCGCAGGCGGGGACGACGACGATCCCGCCGACGGCAATGACGCCTCTCCTCTCGCGCCCTGCGGGAGGTGGGGCTTTTTTCGTGGTCCAGGGAGGTGAGCGGATGTGATGAAGGTCGAGGCGGTGGTCGTCAGAGATCGTGTCGAGACCGTGATGGAGGCGGTCGAGGCCGAGACCGGGCATGTCGGCGTCACGGTCGTCGAGGCCGTCGGCCACGGGCGCGAGCGGGGGATCACCCACGAGTACCGCGGGCGCGTCTTCGAGTCGCGATTCCTCCCGAAGGCCCACCTGACGTTCGTCGTGCGCGACGAGATCGCGGAGGAGGTGATCGCGGCGATCGTCGACGCCGCCCGCACGGGCTACGTCAACGGCGACGGGATCTGCTGGATGTCGCCCGTGTTCGCCGTGACCCACAACCGCACCGGGCGGAAGCTCGAGGAGGTCGAGGTCCGTGGGTGAGCCCATGGTTGCCCCACGAGCCCCCTCCTTCTGCGCGACTCACGGAAGGCATCGTGTTTCGGCTCCCGCCGGGCCACGCCCGGCTCCGCCGTGTGACGTCCGTGCACGGGGCAACCGGAACACCCCTGAGAACACGATGACGGATCGGGAGGACACATGAGCACCAAGGAGCTGGCGTTCGCGGCGAGCACGATCTGGGTCGTCCTCGCGGCCATCCTCGTGCTGTTCATGCAGGCCGGCTTCGCGTTCCTCGAGGCGGGCCTCACCCGGATGAAGAACGTCGGCCACATCGCCGCGAAGAACGTGCTCATCCTCGGCGTCGTCTCGATCGTCTACTACCTCGTCGGGTTCGGGATCGCGTTCGGCGACGGCGGCGGGGCGCTCGTCGGCGGCTCGGGCTTTGCGCCGTCGGTCGACGAGCTCCTCGCGATCGGGGCGGAGCCGTTCTCGTGGTTCGGCTCGATCCCGGGTGCGGCCGGCTACCTCTTCGAGGTCGCCTTCGCCGCCGTCTCGCTCGCGATCGTCTGGGGCGCGATGGCCGAGCGGACGCGGCTGTGGGTCTACCTCGCGTTCGGTGTCGTCTTCACGCTGATCTACTCCGTCGTCTCGCACTGGGTCTGGAGCCCGGACGGCTGGCTCTTCTCGAAGGGCATGCAGGACTTCGCCGGTTCGACGGTCGTCCACTACCAGGGCGCCCTCGCGGGGCTGGCCGGCGCCCTGCTGCTCGGCCCGCGGATCGGGAAGTTCGTCGACGGGAAGCCGCAGCCGATCCCCGGCCACAACATGGCGTACACGACGCTCGGTGTGATCATCCTCTGGTTCGGGTGGTTCGGCTTCAACCCGGGCTCGACCCTGAGCGTCGACTTCGGCGGCGTCGGCTTCTTCGCCTACGTCGCGCTGAACACGAACCTCGCCGCCTCGGCGGGGGTCCTCGGGGCGGTCACCGCGTCCTGGATCGTGATCAAGAAGCCCGACCTGTCGATGATGCTCAACGGCGCGATCGCCGCGCTCGTCGCGATCACCGCCGCGTGCGCCTTCGTCGCGCCGTGGGCGGCGATCGTGATCGGCTTCGTCGCCGGGGTGATCGTCGTCGCGGGCTCGCTGCTCGTCGAGCGGGTCGGGATCGACGACCCGGTCGGCGCGCTCGCGGCGCACGGCATGGCCGGTGTGTGGGGGACGCTCTCGCTCGGGTTCCTCACCGTCCCGGCGCTCGCCGAGCGGCTCGAGACCGGCCGCGGCGGGCTGCTCTACGGCGGGGGCTTCCACCAGCTGGGGATCCAGCTGCTCGGGCTCGTCGCGGTCGGGGCATTCACGTTCACCGCGTCCTTCCTCGTCCTCGGCCTGATGAAGGTGACGGTCGGCATTCGCACCGAGCCGCACGTCGAGGGGATGGGGCTCGACGTCTCCGAGCACGGAATGTGGGGCTACCCCGAGTTCTACATCCCGGTCCCGGGCGGCTACGGCACGGAGCATCACACGGGCCACGGGATCCGCGCGCCGAGCGCGCCGCCGGCGAACGCGCCGGCGCCTGCGACCGGCTGAGGCGTGCCGAGGGTGCCGGGAGCCGCCGCTCCCGGCACCCTCGGCCGTCAACGGAGCTCGTAGGTCACGCTGACCGAGGCCGTCGTCTCCTGCGGCCCCGACTCGACGGGCGTCGATGCATCCGCCGCGGACTTCGCGAAGACCGGCACGGGCGCGGCCCCGGACTCCGAGATCGCCATGACCTTGCCGAGCTCGCGACCTGCGGCCTTCGCGAGGATCCCCGCGCGCTGTTGGGCGTCGGCGACCGCCTTCGCCAGCGCCTGACGATAGAGCGCGTCGGCGTCCGAGCGGGAGGGGGACGGGCCATAGACGGTGTTCGCGCCCGCAGCGACCGCGGAGTCGATCAGGCTCCCGGCCTTGTCGAACGCGACCGTGGCCGAGGCGATGTTCGAGGCGACGAACCCGTTCGGGCTCCCCTGGTTGTCGAACGAGGTCGAGAGCGACACCGTCTGGGTCGTCACGTCGGTGCCGCCGCCTGCGCGAAGCGCCTGCAGGACGCGCTCCATGGCGGCAGCGTTGGCCTGGAGCGCCGCCTTCGCCGTCGGCGCCCGCGTCTCGACGCCGGCCGAGATCTCGGCGCGGTCGGGTACGGCGAGGACGACGCCGTCGCCGTTGACGGTGACGGTGTCGGTGCTCGCGGGCGCGTCGACGGCCCCCGCCCCGCTCGGCTGCAGTACCGCGACCGCCGCGACGGCGGCGACGACGAGCCCCACTGCGGCTGCGATCTTCTTCATGCTCGACGACCTCCGGAGTCCGTTTCCGGAGATACGCCGCCGGCGCGCCCGGCGTCACACGACCGGAACGGCTATCGCCCGCCGAACCGCTTCCGCGCGGCCGCGATCGCGTCGTGCACGCCGCCCGGCCCGGGCGCGCCACGCGCCTCGACGCTCTCCTGCGCAGTCCCGGTCGGCGCGAACGTCCCGGCCCGCACCGAGCCCGCGACCTCCTCGTGCGCGTCGCGGAAGGGGACGCCGCCGCGGACGAGCTCCTCGGCCACGTCGGTCGCGAGCAGGAGCGGGTCCGAGACGGCCTCGGCGAGCCTCTCTCGATCCGCCTCCAGCCCGCTCACGAGCACCGTCATCCCCTGGAGCGCGAGGCGCACGTCGCGACGGGTCGCGAACACCGGCGACTTGTCCTCCTGCAGGTCGCGGTCGTACGCGAGCGGGAGGCCCTTCACCGTTGCGAGGAGGCCGGCGAGGCGGCCGATCGCCGTCCCCGCCTTCCCGCGCACGAGCTCGGCGACGTCGGGGTTGAGCTTCTGCGGCATCATCGAGGAGCCTGTCGACGCTGTCGCGGGCAGGCGGACGAAGCCGAACTCCGCGGTCGACCAGAGGACGATCTCCTCGCCGACGCGGGAGAGGTGCTGGAAGAGCATCGCGGCCGCGTAGAGGTAGTCGGCGGCGAAGTCGCGGTCGGAGACCGCGTCGACCGAATTGCGCAGCTGGCCCTCGGGCGGGTCGAGCCCGAGTGTCGTGCCCGCGAGCGCGCCCGAGCCGAGCGGGCTCGCCGACGCGGCCTCGCGCGCCGCCTCGAAGCGGGTCCGGTCGCGCTCGAGCATCTCCACCCACGCGAGGAGATGGTGGCCGAGCGTGATCGGCTGACCGCGCTGGAGGTGCGTGTAGCCGGGCATCAGGGTGTCGGCCTCCGTCTCGGCGAACGAGAGCACGACGAGCGCGAGCGCGTCGATCTCCTCGCGTGCGGCCTCACAGGCGTCTGCGACGTAGAGGCGGAGGGCCGCCGCGACCTGGTCGTTCCGCGAGCGGCCCGCATGGATCTTCTTGCCGACCGGGCCGAGCAGCCGCTCGATCGCCGAGTGCACGTCCTCGTCGGTGTCGTCGACCGCGCCGGGGTTGTGCGCGATCGCCGAGAGGAGCTCCTCGATCTCCGCGAGCTCGTCGGCGTCGAGGAGGCCGGCGCCGTGGAGCCGCGACGCGTGCTCCGCGGTCGCGGCGCAGTCGTAGGGAAGGAGCTCGAGGTCGTCGGCGCGCAGGAGCTCCCACACGGCGGGATCGAGCTCGCCCTCGGCGCGGCCTGACCAGAGCGTCACGGGCCGATTGTCGCGCATCGCGCCACGCGCCGCCCGGCCACACACGAGCGACGAGGGCCAACTCGCGCCGGCCCTCGTCGGTGATCTGTGAACGTCGGTTCGCGGGCGGAGTCGGGCTTTGCCCGGCGGGAGCCCAAACCCGCTCCTCCATGCGTGACGCAGGAGGAGGGGGCTCGTGGGGGAACCAGGGGTTCCCCCACGGGTCTTACATCATCCCGCCCATGTCGGGCATGCCGCCGCCCATCGGGGCGGCTGCCTTCTCGGGCGGCTCGGCGACGATCGCCTCCGTGGTGAGGATGTTCTTCGCGATCGACGCGGCGTTCTGCAGCGCCGAGCGCGTCACCATCGTCGGGTCGATGATCCCCGACTTGACGAGATCCTCGATCTCGCCGGAGTCGACGTTCAGGCCCTGGCCCTTCTTCGCCGAGCGGACCTGGTTGACGACGACCGAGCCCTCGAGGCCGGCGTTGTACGCCAGCTGGCGCACCGGCTCCTCGAGCGCGCGGAGGATGATCGCGGCCCCGGTCCTCTCGTCGCCCTCGAGCGCCTCGAAGTCCGTCTTGACCACGTCCGCCGCGTTCAGGAGCGCGACGCCGCCTCCCGCGACGATGCCCTCCTCGAGGGCCGCCCGGGTCGCCTGCAGCGCGTCCTCGACGCGGTGCTTCTTCTCCTTCATCTCGGTCTCCGTCGCAGCACCGACCTTGACGACCGCGACGCCGCCGGACAGCTTCGCGAGGCGCTCCTGGAGCTTCTCGCGGTCGAAGTCGGAGTCGGTGTTCTCGACCTCCGACTTGAGCTGCTTGATGCGGGCCTTGATCGCCTCGGAGTCGCCGGCGCCGTCGACGATCGTCGTCGAGTCCTTGTCGACCACGATCTTGCGGGCCCTCCCGAGCTGCGAGAGCTTGGTGTTCTCGAGCTTGAGACCCATCTCCTCGGTGATCACCTCGCCGCCCGTGAGGATCGCGATGTCCTCGAGCATGCGCTTGCGGCGATCGCCGAAGCCCGGCGCCTTGACGGCGACGGCGGTGAAGACGCCGCGCAGCTTGTTGACGACGACGGTCGCGAGGGCCTCGCCCTCGACGTCCTCGGCGACGACCAGCAGCGGCTTGCCGGCCTGGATGACCTGCTCCAGCACCGGGAGGAGGTCCTTGACCGCGCCGATCTTCTGGTTCGCGATCAGGACGTAGGGGTCGTCGAGCACGGCCTCCATGCGCTCGGCGTCGGTGATCATGTACGGCGACAGGTAGCCCTTGTCGAACTGCATGCCCTCCGTGAACTCGAGGTCGAGCCCGAACGTCTGGCCCTCCTCGACGTTCACGACGCCGTCCTTGCCGACCTTCTCGATCGCGTCCGCGATCACGTCGCCGATCTCGCGCTCGCGCGACGAGATCGTCGCGACGCGCGCGATGTCCTCCTTGCCGGACACCTCGGTCGACTGCTTCTTGAGGTTCTCGACGACGCTCTCGACCGCCTTCTCGATGCCCCGCTTGAGGCCCATCGG
>DASXAW010000114.1:0-6065 GCA_036406535.1 Gaiella sp. | reverse complement strand
CACCTCCGAGGAGGTCCGGCGCGCGCTCGACGAGCCCGTCTCGCAGATCGTCGACGCGATCAAGTCGACGCTCGACAAGACGCCGCCGGAGCTCGCCGCGGACATCATGGACCGCGGCATCGTGCTCGCCGGCGGCGGCGCCCTCCTGCAGGGCCTCGACGAGCGCCTTCGGCACGAGACGCAGATGCCGGTGCACCTCGCGGAGAGCCCACTCACGTGCGTCGCGGTCGGCTCGGGCCGCAGCCTCGAGGAGTTCGAGGTGATCCACCGCTCGAACCGCAGCCGCGCCCGGCGCAACGGCAGCCGACGCTGATCCGCGAAGCAGGATTCCGCAGGAGCGGAATCCCGCGGCTCGATCCCTCGCCTGCGGCGGGGGCACATCCCTGAACGCGCCCGCATTCGGGGTCGCATCCCGCCTCACCCTGATCCGCTCCTGACCTCCGGCCGATCCGCCGGGGGACGCCGGTACACTCCGCCGGTGCCCCGGAACCGCACCGCACGCCAGGCGGTGCTGGGCGCGAGCGTCCGGCGCCCGACCGTCGTCAGGTCCTCGTCACGAACCTCCGCCGCCATGAGGCGGCGGCTCGTCGTGGGGGGCCTCGTCGTGCTCGCCCTCATCCTGGTGACGCTCTCGTTCCGGGAAGACCAGGACGGGCCCGTCTCGGGCGCCCAGTCGGCGGCGGCTGCCGGGCTCGAGCCGTTCCAGGTCGCGGCCGACCGCGTCGCCGAGCCGTTCCGCGACGCCTACGGATGGGCGCAGGGGCTCGTCGACGCGCGGTCCGACGCCAACCGGCTCCAGCGAGAGAACGAGACGCTCAGGCAGCAGTACGCCCGCGCTCGCCTGGCCGAGCAGGAGAACGCACGCCTCCGCTCGCTCCTCCAGTTCCGGTCGGGTCCGCGGTTCCCGGAGGGCTTCGAGGGCGTCGCCGCGGAGGTGATCTACCGCCCGCCCGGCGCGTACGCCCAGGCGATCGTGATCGCGGCCGGCCGCGAGGACGGGATCCGCGTCGACGACCCGGTCGTCACGGCGCGCGGGCTCGTGGGCACCGTGAGCAGGGTCGGGAGCAAGACGGCGCGCGTCACGCTTCTCACCGACGACCAGAGTGCGGTCTCCGCGACGATCCTCGGCTCGGAGGCCGCGGGCGTCGTGCGCCGCGGGCAGGGGCCGCGCGCGCCGCTCAGGCTCGTCCGTGTCCCGAAGGAGGCGGTCGTCGAGGTGGGCGACACGGTCGTCACCGCCGGGTGGCGCTCTCGCCGCTTCTCCTCGCTCTACCCGCCGGGGATCCTCATCGGGAACGTGACGAGCGTCGGGCGCGCCGACACCGATCTCTTCACCCAGGTGCAGGTCGAGCCATTCGCCGACCTCTCGTCGCTCGAGGCCGTGCTCGTGCTCGTCCCGTCGGACCGGGGGACGCCGTGAGCACCGCACTGCGGGTGGCGCCGCTGATCTTCGTCGCGGCGGTCTTCCAGGTCGGCGCCGTCGCCGGCTCGCGGGTTCTCGGCGCGGAGCCCGACCTCCTGCTCGTGACCGTGATCGTCGTCGCGCTCCTCGCCGGCTCCATCACCGGCGCCGTCGCAGGGTTCGCCGGGGGGCTCCTCGTCGACGTGATGACGCTCGACACGCTCGGGACGACGTCGATCGTGCTGACGGTCGCCGGCTACTGGGCGGGGCGCTACGGCGAGACGACGGGGCGCGGCCGCCCGTACGCGGCGCCGCTCGCGGCGTTCGCGATCACGCTGCTCGCGACGCCTGCCGACGTCGCGCTCCACTTCCTGCTCGGCCAGCCGGTCTCGGCTCACGCGGCGTTCGCGACGCTGATCCCGAGCGCGATCGTCAACAGCCTGCTCGCGTTCGTGCTCCATCCGCTCTGCCGCCGCCTGCTCGCGCCGCGCGACCGCTTCGGCCCACGGACGCGCGAGGTCGGAGTTGTCTGACGCGCCGTACGGAGAGCGCCGTGCGCCGTCGACGCGGTTCCTCCCGCCCGACCCGGCGGTCGCGGCCCCGTACCGTCTGACTCCCGGCCTCGCCCTCCGCGTCGGCGTCCTCGGCGTCCTCGCGCTCGCGGTGTTCGCCGTCCTGTTCTTCCGGCTGTGGTCCCTGCAGGTCCTCTCCGGCGACACGTATCTCGCCGCCGCGCAGGGCAACCAGCTGCGCACGATTCGCATCGAGGCGCCGCGCGGCACGATCCTCGACCGCCACGGCCGCGTCATCGTCGACAACGTCCCCGGCACGGCGGTGAAGCTCTGGGTCGGGGACCTTCCCGCGAAGCGGCGCTACGAGGTGATCAGGCGCCTTGCCTGGGTCCTGAACGTGCGCCCGGTCCTGCTCGCGAAGGAGGTCGACTCCCGGATCAACGACCCGCTCAACCCGATCACGGTGAAGACGGCCGTCGGCGAGGACCAGATCTCGTACCTCTACGAGCACCAGGCGGACTTCCCGGGCGTCCAGATCCAGCAGACGTACCTGCGGCACTACCCGTACCAGTCGCTCGGCGCGCAGATGCTCGGCTACGTCGGCGAGGTCTCGCAGGGCGAGCTCGACGCCCGCCCGAAGCTGTACGAGTCCGGCGACAAGGTCGGCAAGACAGGTGTCGAGTCGCAGTTCGACGAGTACCTCCGCGGCGAGGCCGGCGCGGCGCAGGTGCGCGTCGACTCGCTGGGCCGGCCGCACGGCGCGCTCGAGCCGAAGCTCGAGGCGCGCCCGGGCAGCGCGGTGCGGCTCACGATCGACATCGGGCTGCAGCGCGCCGCCGAGCGGGCGCTGCGCTTCGGGATCGAGACGGCGCGGGCGAACGGCGCGTACAACGCGGACGGCGGCGCGCTCGTCGCGCTCGACCCGCTCGACGGCGCCGTGCTGGCGATGGCGTCGACGCCGACCTACAAGCCGTCGGTCTACGTCGGCCGGGTCGACCCGAAGAAGATCGAGCCGCTGGTCGACGCGGACGCCGCCCGCGAGGCGAACTACCCCGGGATCAACCGCGCCACGAGCGGTGTCTACCCGCCGGGGTCGACGTGGAAGCCCGTCACCGCGCTCGCGGCGATGCAGGAGCACCTGCTCGAGCCGTACGGGACCCTCCAGTGCACGCCGAGCGCGACGTACGGCCTCGACAAGCAGGTCTTCAAGAACTGGGACCCGTACATCAACCAGTCGATGACGCTGCCCGAGGCGCTGGCGCGCTCGTGCGACACCTACTTCTACCAACTGGGCTACGACTTCTACCTCCAGGGCGACAAGGGCCGGACGAGGATGCAGGAGTGGGCGAAGAAGTTCGGCTTCGGACGGCCGACCGGCTTCGACCTCGGCGGAGAGCAGACCGGCACGGTGCCGACACCGGCGTGGCGCAAGAAGCACTTCACGACCGACTGGGACCGCGCCTGGAACCCGGGGAACTCGATCCAGCTCGCGATCGGCCAGCAGGACATCGCCGTCACGCCGCTCCAGATGGCGCGCTTCTACGCGATGATCGCGAATGGCGGCAAGCTCGTCACGCCGTACGTCGTCGCGCAGGTCGAGACGCCATCGGCGCGCGGCCAGGCCCCCGTGGTGCTGCGCAGGTACGCGCCCGACCCGCCGGAGTCGGTCGGCGTCGACCCCGCCGCGCTCCAGGTCATCCGCGACGGCCTCTACCAGGCGACCCACGCGTCGTACGGCACGTCGGCCGGCACGTTCGCGACCTTCCCGGTGCCGATCGCCGGCAAGACGGGCACTGCCGAGAAGGTCGTGCCGCTGCCCGGCTACCCGCCCGACCACCTCGAGGACCAGTCGTGGTGGTGCGGGTACGGGCCCGCCGAGACCGAGGTCCCTCGCATCGTGATATGCGCCGTCATCGAGAACGGCGGGCACGGCTCCACCGCAGCGGCGCCCGCCGCGCTCCGCGTGTTCGAGAAGTTCTTCGGCGTGCAGGGCGGCTCCCAGACCCTGGTGAAGACCGACTGATGCCGGCGGAGACCGAACACCGATGATCGTCGACGCCGGACGCGAACGGATCCCGCTGCGGACGCACGACGCGGTCGACGTCGGCGCGCTCGCGCGCAGGCTCGACCTCGTCCTGCTGCTCGCCGCGGGCGCGCTCGTCGGCTACGGCCTCTGGGCGGTCTCGGGCATCACGCGCTTCGACGTGTCCGGCGACCCGAGCTACTTCGTCGTGCGCCAGGCGATCGCCGCCGCGATCGGCGTGGTGGGGCTCGTCGTCGCGATCGCGATCCCGCCTTCGCTGTACCGGCGTCACTGGCGGGTCGTCTACGGGACCGCCCTCACCCTGATGGTGGTCGTCTACGCGTTCGCGGAGGCAGTGCGAGGCTCGAAGCGGTGGATCGACATCGGGCCGATCCAGTTCCAGCCGTCGGAGTTCGGAAAGCTGCTGTTCGTGCTGGCGGTCGCCGGCTTCCTCGCCGAGCGGCACCGCCAGCTCGGGCTGTTCCGGACGGTGTCGACCGCGATCGCGCTCGGCGTCGCGCCGATGCTGCTCGTCTTCCTGCAGCCCGACCTCGGCACCGCGCTCGTGTACACGGCGGCCCTCGCCGCCGTGCTCTTCGTCGCCGGCACGCGCTGGCTGCACCTCGCGCTGCTCGTCGTGCTCGCGGCGACGCTGATCGCCGGCGTCGTCTGGATCCTGCCCTCCGCCGGCATCGAGGTGTTGAAGCCGTACCAGACCGCGCGTCTGACGGGGTTCACGAACCCCGACGCCGATCCGGCAGGGCTGACGTACAACCTCAACCAGTCGATCACGGCGGTCGGCGCCGGCGGACTCGACGGCCGCGGCGTGACCGAGGCGAGCCAGACCCGCTTCGACTACCTGCCGGAGCACGCGACCGACTTCGTCTTCGCCTCGTTCGCGGAGCAGCGCGGCTTCTTCGGCGCGGCGATCCTGCTGCTGCTCTACCTCCTCGTCGTCTGGCGAGGGCTTCGGGTGGTGACCGTCGCAGGCGACCTGTACGGAGCGATGGTCGCGGGAGGGATCGTGTTCGCCTTCCTCTTCCAGGTCTTCGTCAACGTCGGCATGACGATGGGGATCGCGCCGGTCACCGGCATCCCGCTTCCCTACGTGACGGTCGGCGGGTCGTCGATGGTCGCGAACCTCGTCGCGATCGGCGTGCTCGAGGCGATCCACGCCCGCGGCCGGCCGGACGCGTTCCGGTGAGGCTCCTCGGCGTCGGCGCGCGGGACGTCGTCGCGCTCGCGCGCTACCAGAGACGCACGCACGACACCCACCGTCCGCTGCTGGTCACGGGGCTGCTGGCCGACCAGCTCGCGAAGGAGCTCGGCGCGCGTGGCGAGCCCGGGCTCGTCCGAACCACCGGGGATCCCGCGCATGCGTCTCTGTTCGTCCGCGTCGTCGCGGGCGCGGCGACAGCCGAGGACGAACGCCTCTTCCGCACGGCGACGCGCTCCCTCGTCCCCATCGTCGCGGTCCAGACGGCGGACCGGCGGGTGCGCCTGCCCTACGTGCTCGCCGAGGACGTCGTCCAGTGCCGCCCGGGCAGGGGGTTCCCGCTCGAGGAGATCGCCGACCGGATCGCAGCTGCGCTCGGCGACGCCGGTGCGCCGCTCGCGGCGTCGCTTCCCGTGCTCCGCGACGCGGTGAGCCGCAGGCGGACCGCGGACGCCGCGGTCACCGCAGCGGGGCTGACGGTGCTCGGCGCGTCGTCCGGCCCGCGGCTGCCGGTTCTCGCGCTCGGCCAGGCGCGCATGCTGTCGGACCTCGCGGTCGCATCCGGCGCCGAGCCGAGCAACGACCAGAAGGCCGCGGCGCAGGAGCTTGCCCTGCCGCTCGCCCTCTCCCTCGCGACGGGCGTCGCGGCCCGGGAGCTCGTGCGACGGCTGCCTCTCCGTGCGCGCGCGCTCGACGCGGCGGTCGCCGCCGGCGCGACCCTCGCGCTCGGCGCCGTCTTCCGCCGGCTCCCGCGGCTCTAACGGCGCCTCGGCTCCGTCCGGCCCGGGTCCTAGGATCGCGGGCGACGACGGTCACGATCGATGGAGGTCGAGGTGCCCGAGACGGAGCTCGCAGAGGAACTGCTTCAGATCGAGGAGGCCGACGCCTGGTTCGAGTACCTCGAGTCGACGC
>DASXAW010000113.1:0-31416 GCA_036406535.1 Gaiella sp. | reverse complement strand
CGACGGCGCGCGCCGCGTCGGCTCGCGGCGATCAACTGACCCGGACCCGCCCCCTTCCCCCGAACCGAAAGGACTTCCGATGGCGACCATCCTCCGAGACGGCGACCTCTCCCTCCTCGACGGCACGGTGGCGGTGATCGGCTACGGGAGCCAGGGCCACGCACACGCGCTCAACCTGCACGACTCCGGTGTCCACGTAGTCGTCGGCCTGCGCGAGGGCTCCTCCTCCTGGAGCGACGCCGAGGAGGCGGGGCTCGAGGTGAAGACGATCCCGGAGGCCGTTCGCGGCGCGCAGCTCGTCTCGCTGCTGCTGCCCGACCAGTTCCAGCCGCAGGTCTTCTCCGAGCAGGTCGAGCCGAACCTCGAGCCGGACGCCGCGATCCTGTTCGCGCACGGCTTCAACGTGCTCTACGAGCGCATCGCGCCCGCAGCCGGGCACGACGTCCTGATGGTCGCGCCGAAGGGCCCCGGCCACGTCGTCCGCCGGCTCTTCACCGAGGGCCTCGGCACCCCCGCGCTGATCGCCGTGGAACAGGATGCGTCCGGCCGTGCGCGTGACCTCGCGCTCGCCTACGCCGTCGGGATCGGCGCCGGGCGGGCGGGGATCCTCGAGACCACGTTCCGCGAGGAGACCGAGACCGACCTCTTCGGCGAGCAGGCCGTTCTCTGCGGCGGTGTGACCGAGCTGATCCAGGCAGGGTTCGAGACGCTCGTCTCCGCGGGATACCAGCCGGAGGTCGCGTACTACGAGTGCCTCCACGAGCTCAAGCTGATCGTCGACCTCATCTGGGAAGGCGGTCTCCAGCACATGCGCTGGTCGATCTCCGACACGGCCGAGTTCGGCGACTACCTGAGCGGGCCGCGCGTGATCGACGAGCACGTGCGCGGCCAGATGCAGGCGATCCTCGACGAGATCCGCTCGGGCGCGTTCGCGAAGACGTGGATCGCGGACATGGACAACGGCGAGCAGGATCTCCGCAGTCGTCGCGCGCAGGCCGCGGGCAAGCAGATCGAGTCGGTCGGAGAGGAGCTGCGCTCGCTGATGCGTCGCGAGGACGCGAGTGCCGTCCGTTGACGTTCCCGTAGCCCTCCTCGGCTACGGGACGGTCGGCGCCGCCGTCCACCGCCTGCTCGAGGAGCAGGGCGAGGAGATCGAGCGTGCGACCGGCCACCGCCTGCGCGTCGTTCGCGCGCTCGTCCGCGACCCCGCCAAGGAGCGGGGGTTCGAGCCCGCGCCCGGCGTGCTGACCACCGACGCGGCGGACGTCCTCGGCGACGGCTCGATCGCGATCGTGGCGGAGGTGATGGGCGGCGTGGAGCCCGCGGGCGCGCACGTCCTCGAGCTGCTCGGCTCGGGCCGCTCGGTCGTGACCGCGAACAAGCAGCTCGTCGCTCGTCGGGGCGCGGAGCTGTTCGCAGCGGCGTCGTCGTCGGGGGCGCAGCTCCGGTTCGAGGCCTCCGTCTGCGCGGCGATTCCCGTGATCAAGGTGCTGCGCGAGTCGCTCGTCTCCACGAACGTCCACCGCGTCGTCGGGATCGTCAACGGCACGACGAACTTCGTCCTCTCGGCGATGGGCGACGGGCGAACCTACGCGGAGGCGCTCGCCGAGGCACAGCAGCTCGGCTACGCGGAGGCCGACCCGACGGACGACGTCGGCGGCGGCGATGCGGCGGCGAAGCTCGCGATCCTCGCCACGGTCGCCTTCGGCTCGCGCGTCCCCCTCGAGTGGGTCGAGGTCGAGGGGATCGAGGGCGTCACGCCGGAGCACGTCCAGGCGGCCCGCGCCCTCGACATGAAGGTCAAGCTGCTCGCCCGCGCGACGCTTGCCGACGGGCGCGTCGACGCGCGTGTCGGCCCTGCGTTCGTCGACGTCCACCACCCCCTTGCCACGGTCGAGGGCCCGTTCAACGCGGTGATGCTGCAAGGCGACGCGATCCGCGAGATCACGCTCGAGGGCCCGGGCGCCGGAGGCATCGAGACCGCGAGCGCGGTCGTCGCCGATCTCGTCTCGATCGTCGGCACGAGCGGCACGGGCTTCCTCCAGGACGATCCCGTGTGGCGCGAGCTCGAGCGGCTTCCCCCCGGCGACCTCGCCTCGCCTTGGTACCTGCGGCTGACGGTCGACGATCGCGCGGGAGTGCTCGAGCGGCTCGCGCACGAGCTCGCCGCGGAGGGCGTCTCGGTGGCGCGGCTGGTCCAGCAACCCGTCGACGGCCATGCGACGCTGCACGTCGTGACCCACGAGGCGCCTGCCGGCCGCGTGGCGCAGGCGCTCGCGGCGATCCGCGGACTCGGGGAGGCGCGCGGCGACGCCGATGCGATCCCGGTGGTCTCCGAGCGCGGCTTCGAGGAGCTCGGCTGGGCATGACGCTTCCGGCTGCGCCGGAATCGTCTAGAAGTGGCGGTATGACGGTTGCCCTGATCGACCGGTATCGCGATCGACTCCCCGTCTCCAGGTCGACGCCGGTCGTCTCGCTCGGCGAGGGCTCGACGCCGCTGCTCGCTGCCCCACGGCTCGCACGCGCCGCCGGCGTGCACGAGCTCTGGCTCAAGTGGGAGGCGTCGAACCCGACGGGCTCGTACAAGGACCGCGGGATGACCGTCGCGGTCTCGAAGGCGCTCGAGCAGGCAGCCGAGGCGGTGCTCTGCGCGTCTACCGGGAACACGGCGGCCAGCGCGGCCGCCTACGCCGCCCGCGCGGGGCTGCCCGCGCTCGTGCTCACGCCGGAGGGAGCGGTCTCCGGCGCGAAGCTAGCGCAGACGAGGATGCTCGGCGCGACCGTCCTCGAGGTGCGGGGAAGCTTCGACGAGGCGCTGCGTGCCGCGCAGGAGCTCGCCGACCGCGGTACCCACGTCCTCGTGAACTCCCTCAACCCGCATCGCCGGGAGGGACAGAAGACCGCAGTCTTCGAGATCGTCGAGGAGCTCGGCGAGGCGCCCGACGCGTTCGTCCTTCCCTACGGCGGCGGAGGGAACACGTCGTCGTACGCGCAGGCGCTCTCCGAGCTCGGCATCCGGACGCCGATCGTCTCCGTCGAGGCCGCCGACCGCCGCGGGACGCTCGCGACCGCGATCCGCATCGGCGACCCCGTCCACGCGGGCTCGGTCCGGGATGCGGCGGCCCGTGTGCTGAATGCGGACGACGACGAGCTCGTGGCCGCATGGCGCTCGCTCGCGGAGGAGGAAGGGCTGTTCTGCGAGCCGTCCTCGGCCGCCGGGCTGGCCGCGCTGCTGCGTGGCGACGTCGAGGGCGACCGCATCGTGGTGACGATCACCGGGCACGGCCTGAAGGACCCCGCCGCGGCCGACGCGCATGCGCCGCGCCCCATCCTCGTGGCGCCCGATCCCGACGCGATCGCCGCGGCGGGCTCGCCGCGCCGGGAGCGGACGGCGTGATCGTGCGGGCGCCGGCGACGTCGGCGAACCTCGGTCCGGGCTTCGACTCGGCCGCAGTCGCGCTCGACCTGTGGAACGAGCTCGAGATCACGGATGGCGAAGGCGTCGCGGTCGAGGGCGAGGGCGCGGGCGAGCTCCCTGCCGACGCGTCCAACCTGGCGGTCCAGGCGTTCGCGTTGGTGGGCGATCCGAGCGGGAAGCGGTTTCGGTTCCTCAACAGGATCCCGCTCGAACGCGGGCTGGGCTCTTCGGCGGCGGCGATCGCGCTCGGCCTTGCCGCGGCGGCGCCCGATGCGGAGGCCGAGGAGCTGCTCGCGGCCGGCCGGACGCTCGAGGGCCACTCGGACAACCTCGCCGCGGCGCTCGTCGGCGGCGTGACGCTGACGTGGGAAGGGCGCATCGCCCGGATCGCGGACGGGCTGCCGCTCGCGCCGGTCGCGCTCGTCCCGCGCGAGCGAACCTCGACGGAGGCGTCGCGGCGGTCGCTTCCGTCGACCGTGCCGCACGGGGACGCTGCGGCGAACGCCGCCCGGGCCGCCCTGCTCGCCGCCGGCGCCGCCACGAGCGACGCCGGGCTCTTCGCTGCCGGGCTCGACGACCGGCTGCACGAGCCGTACCGTCCGTCGGCGGCCCTCGACGAGGTGCGCGAGGAGCTGCCGCCCGGCGCACGCGGAGCCACGCTCTCCGGCTCCGGGCCGACCGTGATCGTCTGGGCCGACGACCCGGACACGTGCGCGGCCGCGCTCGCCGAGCGGTTCCCGGACCACGACGTGCTTCGGCTGACGATCGCCTCGCAGGGGGCGTTGTGACCATCCGCCTCGTCGACTGCCGGCCGCGCGCCGAGTACGACGCGGGACACATCCCGGGCGCCGTCCATCTCGATCCCGAGACGGAGCTCTCGACCCCGCCCGCCGATCCCGCGGTCGGCGGCCGCCACCCGCTGCCCGATCCCTACGCGCTCGCCGCGCTCTTCGCACGCGCCGGGATCGGCCCCGACACCTTCGTGCTCGCGTACGACGACGGCACCTCCGGCTGGGCGGGCCGGTGCTGGTGGCTCCTCCGCCATCTCGGGCACGACGAGGCGGGCACGTTCGACCTTCGCACGTACGACGGCCCCCTCTCGAGCGAAGAGCCGCGGGGCGAGCGCGCGCCGTTCGTCGCGCGCGTCCGAGACGACGACGTGGCGGAGATGGAGGAGGTTCGAGCACGGCTCGGCGACCCCGATCTCGTGCTCGTCGACGCGCGCGCGCCGGAGCGCTGGCGCGGCGACACCGAGCCGCTCGACCCGGTCGCCGGCCGGATCCCCGGTGCCCGGAACGCCTACTACCTCGAGCCGCTTCCCGACGGCCTGGCCGACGCTCCGGAGCTCGTCGTCTACTGCGGCTCGGGCGTCAGCGCCGCGCCGGTCGTCCAGCGGCTCGTGCTCGCCGGGCGGGCGGACACGCGGCTCTACCCCGGCTCGTTCAGCGAATGGTGTCGCAACCCCGACAACCCGATCGAAAGAGGTCCTGCCCCGTGACGACCCCCTACGACGTCCCCTCCGATCCTGCGAAGCGGCACAGCGCCGCGCTCACCGACGGGCCCGATCGCGCGGGAGCGCGCGCGATGCTCAAGGCCGTCGGTTTCGACGACGACGACCTCGCGAAGCCGCTGATCGGGGTCTGCACGACATGGATCGAGACCATGCCCTGCAACCTCAACCAGCGCGCGCTCGCGCCCCACGTCAAGCGCGGCATCCGCGAGGCGGGCGGAACCCCGATGGAGTTCAACACGATTGCCGTCTCGGACGGCGTGTCGATGGGGACGTCCGGGATGAAGGCCTCGCTCGTCTCCCGCGAGACGATCGCGGACTCGATCGAGCTCGTCGCGCGCGGCCACCTCTTCGACGGGCTCGTGTGCCTGATCGCCTGCGACAAGACGATCCCCGCCGCGGTGATGGCGCTCGCCCGACTCGACATCCCGGGGCTCGTGCTCTACACCGGGTCGATCGCGCCGGGCCGCTGGCGCGGGCGCGACGTGACGGTCCAGGACGTCTACGAGCAGATCGGCGCCCATGCGGCGGGGAAGATCACGGCGGAGGAGCTGCACGAGCTCGAGAGCGTCGCGTGCCCGGCGGCCGGCGCCTGCGGCGGTCAGTTCACGGCCAACACGATGGCGACGGCGCTCGAGTTCCTCGGGATCAGCCCGGCCGGCCAGAACGACATCCCGGCGCTCGACCCCTCCAAGGAGGGGGCGTCCGAGGCGGCGGGGCGGGTCGTCGTCGATCTCGTCCGGCGCGACGTCAGGCCGTCGCAGATCATCACCAAGGCGTCCCTCGAGAACGCAGCCGCTTCGATCGCCGCCACTGGCGGCTCCACGAACGGGGTCCTGCACCTCGTCGCGATCGCGAAGGAGCTCGACATCGAGTTCACGATCGACGACTTCGACGCGATCTCGGCCCGGACGCCGATCGTCGCCGATCTGAAGCCGTTCGGGCGGTACTTCGCGACGGACGTCCACGCCGCGGGCGGCGTCGCGCTCGTCGCGCGCGAGCTGGCGAAGAGGAGCCTCGTCGATCCCGAGACGCGCAACGTCGACGGCCGCACCCTCGCCGAGATCGCTGCGTCGGTCGAGGAGACGGAGGGCCAGCAGGTCGTCGTCCCGATCGAGACGCCGATCAAGCCGCGTGGTGGCCTCGCGATCCTCCGCGGGAACCTCGCGCCCGACGGGTGCGTCGTGAAGCTCGCGGGAAACGACCGCCTGCTCCACAGCGGACCGGCACGCGTCTTCGACTCCGAGGAGGACACGTTCGCAGCCGTGAAGGCGGGCGGGATCCGGCCGGGGGACGTCGTCGTGATCCGCTACGAGGGCCCCGTCGGCGGGCCCGGCATGCGCGAGATGCTCCACGTCACCGCCGCGATCGTCGGGGAGGGCCTCTCGGACGAGGTCGCGCTCGTCACCGACGGCCGCTTCTCCGGCGCGACGCATGGGTTCATGGTGGGCCACGTGTGCCCCGAGGCGGCGAAGGGCGGCGCGCTCGCAGTCGTCCGCGAGGGCGAGACGGTCACGATCGACGTCGAGCGCCGCTCGATCGACGTCGACGTCTCCGACGACGAGCTCTCCGCCCGGTTGCGCGACCTCGCGCCGTTCGTCCCGAAGGTGACGAGCGGCGCGCTCGCGAAGTACGCGGCGCTCGTCCGGTCCGCCTCCGAGGGAGCGGTCACGCTGCCCGCGTGACGCGTGGACGAACCGGCACCGAATCGGCACAGGTTCGCCCTTGACGAAAACGGTGTCTGACACCCTCCGCTGTCAAGGGCAACGACGGTGGCTCAACCACGTCCGCGTGTGGATCGTTCGGCGCAGTGTCGGCACGAAGGTGTCAGACACCGTCTTTTGACAACTACGCGCCCAGGGGCGTCGGTTTTCCACAGGCGACTCGGCTTGCCGGAGGCGGTCAGGGTCTGTTGTCGCGCGGATCCCAGAGCGGGATCGGCGCCGTGGCCGCGTAGGCCTCGCCCTTCGGATAGCTGATCAGCTCGATGTACGTCCCGAACGGCGCGCGGAAGTAGTTGATCGTCTGCCCCGCGGCCGGCCCGTCCGTGACCGGGAGTGGGCCGAGCAGCTTGTGCACGCCGAGCGCCTCCAGGCGCGCGACCGCCTTGTCGATGTGGCGCACGTAGAACGCGATGTGCTTCCCGCCGTAGTCGGAGTTCCGGCGGAAGGTCGTGTCCTGCCCGGGCGCCGTGTACTGGAACAGCTCCACGCTCGGTCCGTCGCCGCAGCGCACGTGCTGGATGTGCTCGATCACCGCGGCCGGGTCGACGTCGACGAAGTCGCCGACGCCGGCGAACGGCCCGAACGCGAGCGGCGACGTGCAGCCGAGCACGTCCTCGAACCAGTCGACCGCCTCGGCGACGTTCGGCACGGTGATGCCGATGTGGTCGATCCCGAGCAGCCCGGGGACGCTCGTCACCGTCGGCGTCGTCCCGTTTCGCTTCGGCGACCACAGCGGGCGGCCGGGGTCGTGCTCGTAGGCCATGCCGTTCGGGTAGCTGATCAACTCGATGTACGTGTTGAACGGCGTCTTGAAGTAGTTGATCGACTGACCGGCCGCCGGCCCCTCGGTCACCGGCAGGGGCCCTGCGAACTTCGTCGCGCCGTGGTCGACCATGTACTGCACGGCCGCGTCGATGTCGGTGACGTAGAACGCGATGTGGTGTCCGGCGAAGTCCGAGTTCTTCGGGAAGTCCGTTCGCTGGTCGGGTGCCGAGTAGTCGAAGAGCTCGATGTTCGCGCTTCTCCCGCAGCGCACCATCGTGATCTGGTGGATGACCGCGCGCGGGTCGACCTCGAGCAGGTCCTGCATGAACGTGCCGGTGTCGTCGAAGAACGGCCCGAACGTCAGCGGCGCGACGCAGCCCATCACGTTCTCGAACCACCCGACCGCCTGGCCGATGTCCGGGACGGTGATCCCGACGTGGTCCATCCCGACGAGGCCGAGCTGGCCGTTCGCGTTGCCCTGTGCACCCGACCCGGGGCTCGGCTTCGCGGGCGGTGCCGCCGACGCGGTGAAGACGGCCGTCGCCGTGGCGATCGCCACGACCGCCAGCGCGGCCGACGCTCGGATCGCGCCCCACCTCGCCGATCCCTCCCTGCCTGTCACGGGCGAACGTGACATGTCACGACACTACGCCGTCGCCACACGGCCTGTCAAACCGGCGGCAGATGGCGGACCGCGCCCGCCCGTGTAGTCTGTGTCGCGGCGCGGGATTCGTCCCGCTCCACATCGAGAGAGGCTGAGGGACCGGCCCTGTGACGCCTCGGCAACCCCCCTCGGACGAGGGCACGGTGCCAAACCCGGACGGATGTGTCGAGCGACGAAGGAGGTTTCCCCCGTGTCAGCCCTCTCCCTCTCCTGTCGGGTCTGCGCGACCGAGCACCCCCTCGAGGCGGCCGGCAGCTGCAGCCGCTGCTTCGGTCCCCTCGATCCGGTGTACGACTGGGACCGCGTCCGCCGGGAGTTCGACCGCGACCGTGTCGCCGACGGGCCACTCTCGCTCTGGCGCTACGCGCCGCTGCTTCCGGTCGCAGCGCCGGAGGAGCCGCGCCTCGCGCCCGGCTTCACCCCGCTCGTCCCCGCACCGCGTCTCGCCGAGGAGCTCGGCGTCGGCGAGCTCTGGTTGAAGCTCGACACCGCCAACCCCACTCACTCGTTCAAGGACCGCGTCGTCGCCGTCGCAGCCCGGAAGGCGCAGGAGCTCGGCCTCACGACCCTCTCGTGCTCCTCGACCGGCAACCTGGCCGGGGCGGTCGCGGCGCGCGCCGCCGCGGAGGGCCTCGAGGCCGCGCTGTTCGTGCCGGCCGACCTCGAGCCGGAGAAGCTCGCCGCGGCGGCGGCCTACGGGCCGAAGCTCTATGCCGTCGACGGCCACTACGACCACTGCTCGCGGCTCTCCGTCGAGCTGTCGTTCGAGCTGCCGTGGGGCTTTGTCAACGTCAACCTCCGCTCGTACTACGCGGAGGGCTCGAAGACCCTCGCCTTCGAGGTCGTCGAGCAGCTCGGCTGGACGGCGCCCGACGTGATCGCCATCCCGATCGCCTCCGGAGCCCTCTTCCACAAGGTCGGCCAGGGCCTCTCGGAGCTGCGGGCGCTCGGCCTAGTCGACGGACCGGGGCCGCGCCTCGTCGGCGGCCAGGCGGCGGGCTGCCAGCCCGTCGCGACGGCGTTCCGCGAGAACGCGCCCGTCACGCCCGTGCGCCCCGACTCGATCGCTCGCTCGCTCGCCATCGGCTCGCCCGCGGACGGCGACTTCGCGGTCGCGACCGCGCGTGGGACGGGCGGCTCGATCCACGCCGTCCCGGAGGAGGAGGTGGGCGAGAACATGGCGCTCCTCGCGCGGACGACGGGCGTCTTCGGCGAGACGGCCGCCGGCGTCACGCTCGGCGCGCTGCGCGCCGCGGTCGCGGGCGGCGAGGTCGGCGGCGCCGATCGCGTCGTGCTGCTCGTCACGGGAGACGGCCTGAAGACGCTCGGGCCGGTGTCGTTCACCTACGAGCCGATCCCGATCTCCCCGGACGCCGACGCGTTCCTCGACGACGTGCTGGCGGCGAGCTAGCCGACGCCGGGCGCGTACGCTTTCTTCGTGGCCTCGACCCTCTTCGAGAAGCTCTGGGACCGGCACGTCGTCCGCGAGGAAGCGGGCGCGCCCTCGCTGCTCTACGTCGACCTCCATCTCGTGCACGAAGTGACCTCGGCGCAGGCATTCGAAGGGCTCCGTCTCGCCGGCAGAGCCGTCCGCCGCCCGGAGCTGACGGTCGCGACGATGGACCACAACGTCCCGACACTGCCCGGGCCGATCACCGACGACCTCGCGCGCGCCCAGCTCGACGCGCTGCGCGCGAACTGCGCCGAGTTCGGGATCACGCTCCACGGGACGGGCTCGGGACACGAAGGGATCGTCCACGTCATCGGGCCGGAGCTCGGTCTGACGCAGCCGGGGAAGCTGATCGTCTGCGGCGACAGCCACACCTCGACGCATGGGGCGTTCGGCGCGCTCGCCTTCGGGATCGGCACGTCCGAGGTCGAGCACGTCCTCGCGACCCAGACGCTGCCGCAGCAGAAGCCGCGGACGATGCTGCTCGAGTTCACGGGCGCGCTTCCTGCGGCGTTGACCGCGAAGGACTTGATCCTCGGCGCGATCGGGCAGGTCGGCGTCGGCGGGGGTGTCGGGCACGCCGTCGAGTACGCCGGCGCCGCGATCCGCGGCCTCTCGATGGAGCAGCGGATGACGGTCTGCAACATGTCGATCGAATGGGGCGCACGCGCCGGCATGGTGGCGCCGGACGAGACGACGTTCGCGTACGTGGAGGGCCGCGAGCACGCCCCGCGCGGAGCGGACTGGGAGCGCGCGCTCGACGACTGGCGCTCGCTCGTCTCCGACCCGGGCGCGGCGCACGACACGCATGTCGTGGTCGACGTCGGCGACCTCGTCCCGCAGGTCACCTGGGGCACGAATCCCGGCATGGTCGTCCCGGTCACGGGCACCGTGCCCGATCCCGCGAGCTACGACGCGCCGGACGACCGTGCGGCCGCGGAGCGTGCGCTCGCCTACATGAACCTGCGGCCCGGCGAGCGGATCGAGGACATCGCGATCGACCGCGTGTTCATCGGGTCGTGCACGAACGCGAGGATCGAGGACCTCCGCGCGGCCGCGTCGGTCGTCGAAGGCCGCAGGGTCGATCCCCGGGTCAAGGCGCTCGTCGTCCCCGGCTCCGCCACCGTGCGCCGCCAGGCGGAGGAAGAGGGCCTCGACCGGGTCTTTCTCGATGCCGGCTTCGAATGGCGGCTTGCCGGCTGCTCCATGTGCCTCGGCATGAACCCCGACATCCTGCAGCCGGGCGAGCGGTGCGCCTCCACCTCGAACAGGAACTTCGAGGGCCGCCAGGGGCGCGCAGGTCGGACGCACCTCGTCAGCCCGCAGATGGCCGCCGCCGCCGCCCTCCACGGCCACTTCGTCGACATCCGCGCCCTCGAGCCGGCGCCGGTGGCCGCGTGAACCCCGTGCACGTCGTCAGCGGCCGGGTCGCCGTGCTCGACCGGCCCGACGTCGACACCGACCAGATCATCCCGAAGCAGTTCCTCAAGCGGATCGACCGCACCGGCTACGGGCAGTTCGCCTTCTACGACTGGCGCTTCGACGAGGACGGCGCGGAGCGGCCCGAGTTCGAGCTCAACCGCCCGGAGTTCACCGGGGCCTCCGTCCTCCTCGCGGGGCGCAACTTCGGCTGCGGCTCGTCGCGCGAGCACGCCGCGTGGGCGCTCTCCGACTATGGGTTCGGTGCGATCGTCGCGCCGTCGTTCGGCGACATCTTCCGCACGAACGCCGGCATGAACGGCCTGCTCACGATCGTGCTGCCGGCCGAGGAGGTCGACCGGCTGATGGAGTCGGTGAACCTCGACATCGGGTCGGAGATGACCGTCGACCTCGAGCGGCTCGTCGTCGTTGCGCCCGACGGCCGCGAGATCCCCTTCGAGTTCGACGAGTCGACACGGCACCGCCTGCTGAACGGCCTCGACGACATCGCGTTGACGCTCCGACACGAGGACGCGATCACGGCGTACGAGTCGGCGAACGGCATCGCGTGACCGTCGCCGTGCTTCCCGGCGACGGGATCGGGCCGGAGGTCGCGGCCGAGGCGATCCGCGTCCTCGACGCACTCGGGATCGACCACGCCCAACATCCGTTCGGCGGCGGCGCGATCCTCGCTCAGGGCACGCCGCTGCCCGACGAGACGCTGGCCGCGTGCCGCGGGAGCGACGCGGTGCTGCTCGCCGCGGTCGGGCTTCCCGAGCTCGAAGGACAACCCGTGCGCCCGGAGCAAGGGCTGCTCGGCCTGCGAAAGGAGCTCGGTGTGTACGCGAACCTGCGTCCCGCCCGCGCGGACGGCATCGACCTCGTCGTCGTCCGGGAGCTCGTCGGCGGGCTCTACTTCGGCGCGAAGGGCACACGCGACGACGGCACCTGGTTCGACACGTGCGAGTACACGAGACCCGAGGTCGAGCGCGTCGCGCGGACAGCGTTCGCGCTCGCGCGCGAGCGTGGCGGCCGGGTCACGTCGGTCGACAAGGTGAACGTCATGCACACGTCGCGTCTCTGGCGGGACGTCGTCACGGAGCTGGGCGCGACCGAGTACGCGGACGTCCCGCTCGACCACGCGCTCGTCGATTCCTACGCGATGACGTTCGTGAACGCGCCGGAGACGATCGACGTCGTCCTCACGGAGAACACATTCGGCGACATCCTCTCCGACATCGCGGCCGCGGTGACCGGTGGGCTCGGGCTCGCCGCCTCGGCCTCGCTCGGCGACGACGGCCCCGGCCTGTTCGAGCCGGTGCACGGCTCGGCGCCGCAGATCGCCGGCCAGGGCGTTGCGAACCCTGCCGCGATGCTCCGCTCGACTGCGCTCCTGCTCCGGCACGGCCTCGGCCGCGAGGACGAGGCGCTCGCGCTCGAGCGCGCCGTCGACGCCGCGCTCCAGGAAGCGCCCACTCCCGACCTCGGCGGCTCCGCCACCACACGCGAGGCCGGCGACGCGGTCTTGCGGCTACTCGCCGCCTGACCTAGATTCCCGGCATGGAGAGCCTCGCCGACCGCACGTTCGCGCTCTCCTTCGCCTTTCGCCGCTAGTCGGCGCACCCGCTCCCGCCCGCGCCGGCTAGCCGATCCCCAGGCGGACGACCACTCCGAAAGGCAGGAACGTGACCTCGAACGACATCACCGTCGCCTATCCCGGACGCGAGGGGGCCCACAGCGCCGCGGCCTGCGACCGGCTCTTCCCCGCGGCGCGGGTCGTCGCGCAGCCGTCCTTCACGGACGTGGTGGACGCCGTCACCGCAGGGATGTGCACGTACGGCGTCCTCCCGATCGAGAGCTCCCTCGTCGGGCCCGTGAGCGAGACCCACGACCTGCTCTACGACTCCGCCCTCTCGATCGTCGCCGAGGCGATCCTGCCGATCCGCCACTGCCTCGTGGGCCCCGCGGCCGTGCCGCTCGAGGACATCCGCGAGATCCGCTCTCATCCCGTCGCGCTGGACCAGTGCCGCGGCCTGCTCGCCTCGATGCCGTGGGCGACGGCCGTCGTCTCGGCGACGACGGGAGATGCGGCCGCAGCGGTCGCGGAGCTCGGCGATCCGTCCGTCGCGGCGATCGCAAGCGCGCGCGCCGCACGGATGCATGCGCTCGTCGCCCTCGCGGACGACGTCGGCGACCACGAGGCCTACACCCGGTTCGCGGCGCTCGCGCCGTACACGCGCCTCGACCGGCGGGATGGCGAATGGCGGACCGCGCTCACGTTCGAGACCCATCACCGGCCCGGGGCGCTCCATCGCGCGATCGGGCCGCTCGCCCGGCGCGGCATCGACATGGTGCAGCTCGTGTCGCGGCCGATCCCGAGCAGGCCGTTCGACTACCGCTTCGACTGCGTGCTCGGCGGACACCCCCTCGACGAGGACGTCGCCGCCGCGCTCGCCGAGCTCCGTGAGGAGACCGCGCGCCTCCGCGTCTTCGGGTCGTATCGTGCGGATCGCGAGGAGGGCTGGCAGACGGTCGCGGCGTGAGCGGTCTGCGCGCCCACTACGCTCACCTCGATGTCCGCACTCGAGCTCTGCGACGTCGCGCCGCGCGACGGGCTCCAGTCGCTCGACCTCGTCGTCCCGCCGGAGACGCGGGCGGAGCTCGCCGGCCGACTCGCCGCCGCGGGTATGCCCCGGGTCGAGGTCGCGAGCTTCGTGCGCGACGACCGTGTCCCGGCGATGGCCGGCGCGGAGGAGGTCGTCGCCGCGCTCCCCGCGCAAGGCCCGACAACCTGGGCGGGGCTCGTGCTCAACGAGCGGGGTTACGAGCGCCTTGCGGCGACTCGCCTGCCGGAGGCGCACGTGACGTTCGCCGTCACGGAGACGTTCCAGGAGCGGAATGCGGGCTCGTCCGTGGAGGAGGGCATCCGCCGGGCGCTCGTGGTCGCGGAGCGCGCGCGGGCGGACGGACGCCGGGTCACCGCGACGGTCAGCTGCGCGTTCGGCTGCCCCTACGAGGGAGAGGTCGACCCGGGCGTCGTGCACGACGCCGCCGCACGGACGGCCGCGGGCGGCGTCGACGAGATCGTCCTCGCCGATACGATCGGCGTGGCGGGGCCTTCGGCCGTCGGCGCACTCGTCACCCGCCTCGTCCGCGACGTCGGCGTCGCCACGGGTGTGCACCTCCACGACACGCGTGGCACCGCGCTCGCCTGCCTGGTCGCGGCACTCGCGTCCGGCGCCACGGTCGTCGACGGATCCGTGGGCGGGATCGGCGGCTGCCCCTTCGCCCCCGGCGCGCAGGGCAACGTCGCGACGGAGGACGTCGTCTACCTCCTCGAGCGAGAGGGCGTGCGCACCGGGGTCGACGTCGACGCCCTGATCGAGACCGCGCGCTGGCTCTCCTCCGTGCTCGACCGCCCACTCCCGGGACGGGTCCAGCGGGCAGGGCGCTGGCCCTAGAGGCTAGGCGGCGGCGGTGGCCGTCGATGGGGACGCGTCGTCGAGGCCGGGGAGGTACTGCCGCCAGGTCTCGGGCACCGCGTGGAGCGCGAGGCTGATGAACAGCACCGGCGCCGGGGCGCGCGGGGGCCGGAGGAGGCGCATGTGCGTCTCCTCGAGCAGGCGGTCGGCCTTGCGCAGGTTGCAGGCCGCGCAGGCGGTGACGACGTTCTCCCACACCGAGTCCCCGCCCCGCGAGCGGGGCACGACGTGGTCGAGAGTGAGCCGCGAGGAGCTGTCGCCGCAGTACGCGCAACGCCAGCCGTCGCGCGCGAAGAGCGCACGCCGCGAGATTCGCCGCTTCACCGACTGGGGGACGCGGACGTAGCTCACGAGCCGGATCACGTGAGGGCGCACGTACGTGTTCGTCGCCGTCCGGAGCGGCTCGTCGAGCCGCTCGACGACCTCCGCCTTACCCTTCCAGACGAGCACGTGCGCACGCCGTGTCGAGCACACGTTCAAGGGCTCGTAGCTGGCGTTCAACACGAGTACGTGCTGCATCTCGCGCGAAAAGTAGCAGCGCGCCTTGCCTGCATTTCGCGCCGGTCGCGATGCAGAGTGTGGCGGCCTGAGGCCGGCCTGGCCGGCCGGGAGGCGGACAGCGGGTGACCCAGGCGCAACGGTGAAGAGGGGGCTCGTGGGGGAAACATGGTTTCCCCCCACGCCTAACGGGCCATGGCACGCTCGACCGCTTCGGCCTCCTCGGGCGAGAGCGCGAGCGAGGGCCGCCCGCGCTCGAGCTCCTTCACGTAGACGCGTGCGTAGTCGCGGCCCTGGATCGCCGTGACGACCGTGCCCGTGCGATGCGCGTCGAGGAACGCGAACGAGGCGGACTGCTGGCCGCCGGAGTCGTCGTACGCGTCGTAGCGGACGACCGACGTGTTCGTGACCGCGCCGTCCAGCCTCCGGTCGACGCGCGTCAGGCCCCCCGCGACCTCGTCGACCGCGCGGTGGAGATCGTCGATCCGTCCCTGGAGCGAGACCGCGAACTCGACGACGTCGCCCGTCGACCCGCCGAGGATCGCCTGCTGCCCGCGTCGCACGTCGCGCAGGCGCCGCCAGACCGCGAGCGTGACGACCAGCGCCAGTACGGCGACCGCGCACGCGGCGATGGCGACCCCGAGGGCCAGGCTCACGACGGCTCGAGCGAGAAGACGACCGGGTACTCGGCCGAGTTGTTGCCGGTGTTCGTCTCGCCGGCGACGGGCTTGACGCTGACCTGGACCGACACGTCCTCACCGAACGGGAAGTCGGGGAAGTCGGAGAACGTGACGACCTTCGTCTCGCCGGGATCGATCACGTCGATCGTGCCGTTCTTCACGATCGGGGTCGGCTGCGCGGGGATCGTCAGCGTCACCTTGACGCCGACCTCCTGGTTCTCGCCGGAGTTCTGGACACCGACCTCGAACGAGAGGTCGGTCGAGATGTCGATGCGGGTCTCGTTCGTCGTCGAGAGCTGGATGTTTGCGGGCTGCACCTTCGTGTACGCGAGCGCGCTGCCGTGCGCGCCCGGCGAGGTTCCGCCGGTCGAAGCGCCGTGGACGCGCTGCCAGATCGAGCTCATGGAGCGCGCGGTGTAGAGGTCCGGGTTCTGGACGAACACCGACGCGGGCGCCGTGACGTCCTGGACGCCCTCCGACGCCATCGTCTCGGTCGCCGCCCCCTGGAAGAGGTCCTTCCAGACGACGTCGCTCGCCTCCAGGCGCTGTCCCTGCGCCGCGAGCTGCTGCCCGGCAACCGTCGCGTCGTCGCCGTCCTTCGTCGCTCGGAAGGTGTCGAGCAGCCCCTGCAGGCCGCTGACACGGAAGTTCAGCGCCTGGATCGCGCTGGCATTCGCCGGCGTGAGCGGCCCCGGCGCGTCGATGTCCTGCGCGCGCGTGACGTCGAGCTGCTGCTGCTGGATGAGCCCTCCAAGCCGGGTCTCGAGGTCCGCCTGGGTGAGGCCCGGCGTCGTCAGGAGCGTCGCGAGGTCGTTGCCGATCTTCTGGGAGTCCCTGCCGACCGCGCCCATGTCGGCCATGTAGTTGCCGTAGACCGTCTCCGTGTCGTCGCCCGCGCATCCCTGGACCCAGACGGCGAGGAGTACGACGACGACGATGGCGAACAGCACGAACCCCGCGAGCCTGAGCAGCGGCGTGACGCCCTGTGGCGCCCGGAACTGCGGGCGGCGCGGACCTCGTGGGCCGGATGAAGGCGGCCCGCCACCCGGCGGCCGCGGTGGGCCTCCGGGCCGTGTCGCCGGTAGCTCGCGCGTCTCGTCGTCGACGAAATCGAAGTCGAGGATGTCGTCGTCGTGCGTGCTCACGTGATCACAGGCTCAGGATCCACCCGCCCGACGAGAGCCTCGGCCGAGCGACCTGACGCGGACGAGTGTACGGCACTTTCGCTGGCGGAGGACGATCCCCTCTCGCGGCGAAGGGACTGGGACCGGTGCCCTCCGCAGCCTTCGCTCTCCCCGATCGCGCGCTCGTCCTCGACCGCTACCGGCCCCTCCGACCGATCGGGCGAGGCGGCTCGGGGTCGGTGTGGCTCGCCCGCGACGAGCAGACCGGTCTCGACGTCGCCCTGAAGATCGTCCCGCGCGAGGGGAAGCGGGCAGCCCGCGCCGCGCGCGAGATGGAGGCGGCTTCGCGTCTCCGCCACGAGCGGTGCGTGCGCGCCTACGACTTCGGCTCGGACGACGGTCACGTGTACATCGCCTACGAGTACGTGCGCGGCCGCACGCTGCGCGAGCTGATCCGCACGGGAGAGCTGGACGACACGGCCGCGGTCGAGCTCGCGGCGCAGATCCTCGAGGGGCTCGCGCACGCCCATCGCCGCGGGATCGTCCATCGCGACGTAAAGCCGTCCAACGTGCTCGTCGAGGACGGCGAGTGCCTGTCGGCGCGCGTTCTCGACTTCGGCCTCGCGCAGTTTGACGAGGCGGACACGCTGACCGCGGTCGGGGACGTCCCGGGCACTCTCGCGTACATCTCGCCGGAGCGCCTCGACGGCACAGAGGCGACCGAGCGGAGCGACGTCTGGGCCGTCGGCGTGATCCTCTGGGAGGCGCTCGCGGGCAGCCACCCGTTCTGGGGCGTGCCGCTCCCCGACGTCGCATCGACGATCGCGTCCGGGGCGCCGCCCCTCTCCGCTCGTCGCGGCGACCTCCCTCGCCGGCTGCTCGCGGCCGTCGACGGGGCGCTCTCCATCGAGCCCTCGAAGCGCCCGCCCGCCGCCAGGCTCGCCGTCGAGCTCCGCGAGGCGCTCACGGGCGCGCCCGAGCGACCCCGCACCCGGCCGGCGTCGCGGCGCGCACGCCCCGCCAAGGCTCCCCGCCCCTCGTCGCCGCCCGTCCCTCTCAGGCCGCGGCTCGTGCCCGCGGGCGCGGCGGCGCTCGCCACGCTCCTCGGCGGCTCGCTCCTGCCGTTCTGGCCGACGCCGCTCCTGGTCGCGCTCGCCCTCGCGGCTGGGCTTGCGAGCCTGCGCGCACCCCGTCTCGGACTCGCGATCGCGCTCGCCGCTCCCGTGTTCCCGCTCGGCAACGTGGCCGAGGCCGCGGCGCTGGTCTACGGCGCGCTGGCCCTCTCCTGGCTCGTCGTGACGTGGCGGGACGCCCGCGCCGGACTCGCGTTCCTCGCGGGGCCGCTCCTCGCGCCGTTCGGGCTGATCGCTCTCCTCCCCCTGGCCGTGCAGCCCGCCCGGGGGACATGGCGACGTGCGCTGCACGCCGCGGTCGCCGTGTTCGTCGCGGCCGCCGCTGCCGGTCTCTCGGGGCGCAGCCTTCCGCTCGGCGCCGGGCGGGCCGCCGACCTCGGCGTCGCCCAGAGCGAGCGTCCGAGCGCCGTCCTGGCGGCGATGGGCGACGTCCTCCGCGCCCATCCGCAGATCTCGACCACGGCGCTGGCCTTCGCGATCGTCGCGGCCGTGCTTCCCCGCGCCCGCGCGCGAGGGCGGATCGGCATCGCCGCGCTCGGCCTCCTGCAGCTCGGGCTCGTGCTGCTGTGGGCGCCGTCGGTGCCGTGGGCGCCGCTCGTGACGGGCACGCTCCTGCTCTGCCTCCTGGTCGCCGCAGGCCCCATTCTGCGCGGGTTCGTCCGGAGTCGTGGCCGCTAGACTCGTGCGGGGGAGGCGCCCCGAGGAATGAGCGTCCTTCGCGCAATCGAGAGCAGGATCGAGGGCCTCTTCGAAGGGGTTTTCGGGCGTGCGTTCAGGACGAACGTGCAGCCGGTCGAGCTCGCTCGCAAGCTCGCGAAGGAGATGGACGAGCACCGCTCGGTCTCCGTCTCGCGCGTCTACGTGCCGAACGAGTACACGGTCTACCTCTCGCCCGGCGACCGGTCGCAGTTCGCCGCGTACGAGGGCTCGCTCGTCGGGGAGCTCCAGGAGTATCTCGTCGAACACGCTCGCCGCGAGGGCTACGCAACGCTCACGCCGCCGCGCGTCCTGCTCGAGACCGACTCCGATCTCGCGATCGGCGAGTTCGGCATCGCGACGCGCGTGGCCCAGCCCGACGAGGTCGCGGCTGCGGTAGGGGGCGGCGCCTCCGGGCCGCGTGTCGAGCCGCCGCTTCCCGCTCCTCCCGCCGAGGCGCCGGCGGCCACTGTCGTGTACCGGCCCGGCGACCAGCTCGGCGAGCCGCTCGAGCCCGAGGCGCAGGAGGAGGAGCGCGAGCGTGTGACGCTCACCGTCGCCGGCCGTGTCCTCCCCCTCTCGTCCGACCGTGTCGTCGTCGGCCGCTCCCGCGAGTGCGACGTGCGCGTCGACGACGGCAACGTCTCGCGGCGCCATTTCGAGCTCGTGCACGAGCCCCCGTCGACGTGGGTCGTCGTCGACCTCGAGTCCACGAACGGGACCGAGGTGAACGGCCGCAAGGTGCAACGCCGCACCGAGCTCGGCGACGGCGACCGGATCACGATCGGCGGCACCGAGCTCGTCTTCGGGCGCAGCCGCTCGTGAGCCTCGCCCTGACGACCGACGAGACGCTGCTCGGCCTCAAGGTCGGCTTCCTCGTCCTGCTCTACGTCTTCGTCTGGCTCGTGGTCCGCTCGGCGACGAGGGGGCTTTCCGCAGGCACGCCGCAGGAGAGCATCATCCTCCCGGCCGTGGAGGCGGAGGCGCTCCGCGCGTCGTTCGCAACGTCCACGCGCCGGGTGCGCGTCCTGGCGAGCCCCGCCATCGCGCCCGGGACGGCGATCGAGCTCTCCCAGGCGGCAGGCGTCGGCCGCGGCGCCGAGAACATGATCCGCCTCGACGGGGACACCACGGTCTCGAGCCGCCACGCCACGCTCGACAGCCGCTCCGACGGGCTGTGGGTCGAGGATGCGGGCTCGACGAACGGGACGTTCGTCAACGGTGCGCCCGTGACCACGCGCCGCCTCCTCCAGCCCGGCGACGTGATCCGCATCGGCCACACCGATCTGCTGGTGGAGGCCTGACGCGATGCGCGTCGTCGTCGGCCGCTCGGCAGGGCTCTCGGACACCGGCCGGAAACGGCGCCAGAACGAGGACGCCTACGTCTGCGAGCCGCCGCTCTTCGCGATCGCGGACGGAATGGGCGGCGCGCAGGCGGGCGAGGTGGCCTCGCGGCTCGCGGCGGCGGCGTTCGAGGAGGGCGCGGCGGCGATCCAGGGCGAGGAAGGGGTCGCGACCGTGGTGCGGGCGGCGAACGCCCGGATCTTCGAGCGTGCCGTCCACGACCCGGCGGTGGCCGGGATGGGCACCACGGCGACCGTCGCCGTCGTCGACGAGAGCGCCGCGACCGTGACGATCGCCCACGTCGGCGACTCCCGCGCGTACCTCTACCGCCTCGGCGTGCTCGAGCAGCTGACGACCGACCACTCGCTCGTCGGCGAGCTCGTTCGCAGCGGGCGGCTCACCGAGGACGAGGCGGCCGTCCATCCGCATCGCTCCGTGATCACCCGTGCGCTCGGCACCGACGCGGACGTCGAGGTCGACACGCTGACGCTCGAAGTCGCCCCGGGCGACCTCGTGCTCCTCTGCTCGGACGGGCTCAGCGCGATGCTCCGCGACGAGGAGATCGTCCGCGTGCTCGGGGCGGCCGACGGCGCGCCGAACGAGGCTGCCGCGGCGCTCGTGGCCGCAGCCAACGCCGCGGGCGGCGAGGACAACGTCACGGTCGTGCTCTTCGAGCTCGTCGACGCCGATGTCGAGGCGCCGCCGACGCTCGTCCCCGACGTCGAGGAGGAGCCGCCCGAGGAGATGGGGCCGGACGGGCCGACGCTCGAGGATGTCCGCAAGCA
The DNA here is from genome assembly GCA_036406535.1 of Gaiella sp. Taxonomy (GTDB): domain Bacteria; phylum Actinomycetota; class Thermoleophilia; order Gaiellales; family Gaiellaceae; genus Gaiella. The sequence goes on along the minus strand of DASXAW010000113.1, from coordinate 10,724 downwards.
CGGCGCGGGGAAGGGCAGCCGCTGGCCTGCGCTCCTCCTGCTGCTCCTGATCCTCGCGGTCGCCGCATTCGCGCTCTGGTGGAGCCTCGTGCGATGAGCGCACGCAACCGCGAGCTCGTCACGCTGTTCCTGGCCGGGCTGGTCGCGTCGACTGCCTTCGCCGCCGCCTGGTTCCAGAGCACCGACGCGATCGACTACGGCTGGGTGCCGTGGGCCCTGCTCCTGGGCGGCGTCTTCGTGGTCGCGCACGTCGTCACGCGCCTGACCGTCCCGCACGCCGACCCGACACTGCTTCCGCTCACCGGCCTGCTCTGCGCGATCGGGCTGACGTTCGTGTACCGCCTCGACCCGGAGGACGGCCGCAAGCAGCTCGTGTGGGTCGCGGTCGGCGTCGCCGCGTACTGCCTCGTGCTCGTCTGGCTCCGTTACGACTACCGGATCCTCGAGCGCTACAAGTACCTCTTCGGCGTCTCGGCGATCGTCCTCCTGATCCTTCCGTCCGTCCCCGGGATCGGCCAGCGGATCAACGGGGTGCGGCTCTGGGTCGAGATCGGCCCGCTCCAGTTCCAGCCCGGGGAGATCGCGAAGATCTTCCTCGTCATCTTCCTCGCGGGCTACCTGCGCGACAAGCGCGAGGCGCTCGCGCGGGGCCGCCTGAAGGACTTCGGCCCGCTGCTCGCGATCTGGGGCGGCGCGATGCTCGTGCTCGTCCAGACGAGCGACCTCGGCTCCGCGCTCCTCAACTTCGGGATCTTCCTCGCGATGCTGTACGTGGCGACGAACCGGGTGTCGTTCGTCCTCGCCGGGCTCGCGCTGTTCGCGGGCGGCGCCGCCGTGCTCTACAACTCCCTCGATCGCGTGCAGCAGCGCGTGACCGTCTGGCTCGAGCCGTGGACGGACGACAAGGTCTACTGCGCGATCAACGGGGCGCTCGAGTACCGGCAGAACTGCGACTCGTACCAGCTCGTGAAGAGCCTCTACTCGATCGCGAACGGCGGCTACGGCGGCACGGGGATCGGCAACGGGACGTTCCAGACCGTCGACGGGACGCCGTTGATCCCGTACCTCCAGACCGACTTCATCTACTCCGCGCTCGCCCAGGAGCTCGGCCTGATCGGGGTCGCGGCCGTGCTCCTCCTCTATCTCGCGCTGGTCGCGCGGGGCATGCGCGTGGCGCTGATCGCCCAGGACGGCTTCTCGAAGCTCCTGGCGGCGGGTCTCAGCTTCGGATTCGCCCTGCAGACGTTCATCATCGTCGGCGGCGTCCTCCGCCTCGTCCCGCTGACCGGGATCACCCTCCCGTTCGTCTCGTACGGCGGGACGAGCATCGTGGCGAACTTCGCGATGGTCGCCCTCCTGCTGCTCGTGTCCAACCGTGCGGTGGTGACGGCGAGATGAACGTGCAGCTGGCGCGCGTGGCGCGGGTCGCGATGGGCCTGATCGTCGTGCTGATCGCCGCGACGACGTACTGGCAGACCCTGGCGCGGCCGGGGCTCGCCGCCCGGCAGGACAACGAGATCCAGCGCGTCGCCGAGTTCCAGGTGAAGCGCGGTCTCATCCTCGCGCCGGGCCGCGTGCTCGCGCGGAATCTCCCGAAGAAGCGCGGCGGCAAGACGTTCTACCTCCGCCGCTACCCGCAGGGTGCGTTGACCGCCGCCGTCGTCGGGTACTCCACGATCTCGCGCAGCCGCGCGGGGCTCGAGAAGTCGATGAACGGCGACCTGACCGGCACGGACCGCGCGCTCTCCGACCTCGTCGACCAGCAGCTCGACGAGCTGTCGGGCAAGCCGATCGTCGGCGACACCGTCGTCACGACTTTCGACCTGCACGCGCAGCGTGTGGCGCTCGACGCGCTCGGCTCGAACTGTGGTGCCGTCGCCGCGCTCGACCCGCGCACCGGGAAGGTGCTCGTGATGGCCTCCTCGCCCACGTACAACCCGAATCTCGTCGAGAGCAACTTCGACAAGATCGACAACGTGACGGCCAATTGCCGTCCGGCCGCGCCGCTGATCAACCGCGCAACGCAGGGGCTGTACGCGCCGGGCTCGACCTTCAAGGTCGTGACCGCCTCCGCGGCGCTCGAGTCGAACCGCTTCACGCCGGAATCGAGGTTCTACGACCCCGGCTACTGCACGGTGTACGGGAAGCGGGTCAACAACTTCGACACCGAGGCGCCGTTCGGCAACCTCACCCTCGCCCAGGGCCTCCAGCACTCGGTCAACTCCGTCTTCTGCAACATCGGCAAGGCCCTCGGCGCGAAGCGCATCCTCGACCAGGCGAAGAAGTTCGGCTTCTACGAGCGCCCGCCCCTCGAGACGCCCGACGGCGAGCGCTACCCGAGCGGCCTCTACCGGAACCACGAGCTCTGGTATCCGTCGCGCGACCAGGAGGTCGACGCCGGCCGGATGGCGTTCGGGCAGGAGCGGATGCTCGTCACCCCGTTGCAGATGGCGATGGTCGCCGCCGGGATCGGCAACGCCGGGATCGTGATGCGCCCATGGGTCGTCCAGAAGGTCGTCTCGCCGCAGGGCAAGACGGTCTCCCGCACGCGCCCCGCGCGGCTCGGCCGCGCGGTCGGCCCGGTGCACGCGAAGGAGATCGAGGACATGATGGTCAGCGTCGTCGAGGGCGGCACCGGGACGGCCGCGCAGATCTCCGGCTACCGCATCGGCGGCAAGACGGGCACGGCCGAGACGGGGCGGGCCGGCGTCAACACGACGTGGTTCATCGCCTTCGCCGGCCCGGAGGGAGAGCGGCCGCACGTCGCGATCGCGGTGGCGCTCGAGAACCAGAGCGCGACCGGCGGCGAGACCGCCGCGCCGATCGCGCGCGAGGTCATGGAGGCAATCCTACGTCCGACGGGGAATCCCTAACCTTTCGGGGCCGATGACCACGATGGACGAAAGACGCGGGACGATCTTCGCCGGCCGCTACCGGCTCGAGCGCAAGCTCGGCTCGGGCGGCATGGCGGACGTGTGGCTCGCCGAGGACCAGGAGCTCGGGCGGAAGGTCGCGATCAAGATCCTGCACGAGCGCTACGCGAACGACGTCCAGTTCGTCGAGCGTTTCCGCCGCGAGGCGACGCACGCAGCCGGTCTCTCGCACCCGAACGTCGTCGCGATCCACGACCGCGGCGAGGCCGAGGGCTCCTACTTCATCGTCATGGAGTACGTCGAGGGGCGGACGCTCAAGGAGCTGATCGTGACGCGCGGCATGTGCCCGATCCCGGTCGCGATCTCGTACACCCGCCAGGTGCTCGCCGCGCTCCGCTACGCGCACCGGAACGGGATCATCCACCGCGACATCAAGCCGCACAACGTCCTCGTCGACAACGAGGGGCGCGTGAAGGTCGCGGACTTCGGCATCGCGCGGGCCGGCTCGAGCCAGATGACGGAGGCCGGCTCGATCATCGGCACCGCGCAGTACCTCTCGCCCGAGCAGGCGCGTGGCGCGCCGGTGGACGAGTCCTCGGACCTCTACTCGACAGGGATCGTCCTCTACGAGCTCCTGACCGGGAAGGTGCCGTTCACGGGCGAGACGCCCGTCGAGATCGCGATGAAACACCTGTCGCAGATCCCCGAGGCGCCGTCGACGCTCCGCGCGGAGATCCCGCGCGACCTCGACCTCGTGGTGCTACGAGCGCTCGCCAAGGAGCCGTCCGAGCGCTACCGCTCGGCGAAGGAGATGGACCGCGACCTCGAGCTCGTCGGACGGGGCGAGGCCGTCGTCCCGGAGACCGAGGAGGCGGCGACGATGGTGCTCCGCGGCGAGACGACCGCCGCGACCGCTGTCGCCCCGGCGCTGCGGCCTTCGGGCGTCGGCGGGGACGAACGCTACCGCTCCTACGAGGGCGCCGTACGGCGCGGTCGGCCGTGGTGGCCGTGGCTGCTCGCGCTCGGCGCGGCGATCGCCCTCGGTATCGGCGGCTGGCTCTTCTACGACAACGTGCGCGACCAGATCGACGCGAACGAGCCGGTCGCGGTGGACGACTACAACGGGATCCTCGAGTCGAAGGCCGTCGCGCTGATCGTCGGCGACGGGTTCGACCCGAACGTGCGCCGCCTCCCGAACAGCGACGTCCAGAAGGGCTACGTCTTCGACCAGGAGCCGGACGCGGGGTCGCGCCAGCCGAAGGGCAGCATGGTCACGATCCTCGTCTCGAGCGGGAAGAAGAACGTCAGCGTCCCCTCGCTGATCGGCAAGTCGCGCGACACGGCGGTGAAGGAGCTGACGAGCCTCGGGCTCGACGCCGACGTGCACGAGGTGCCGTCGGACAGGCAGTCCGACACCGTCACCGCGCAGGATCCACGGCCGGGCACGATCGTCGTCGAGGGCGCCTCCGTGCGGGTCAACGTCTCGAGCGGGCCGAAGCCGGTCGCGGTCCCGGCGGTGATCGGTCAGACGTACGACACGGCGGCGGCGCAGCTTCAGGCGGCCGGATTCACTGTCGGCCGCGCCGACGTTGAGAGCGATCGGCCGGCCGGCGAGGTCGTCGACCAGGATCCACCCGGGAACTCGACGGCCTCGCGAGGCTCCTCGGTGACGCTCTCCGTGTCCCAGGGCCCGAAGACCGCGACCGTTCCCGACGTCTCGCTCCAGAGCGTCGCCGACGCGCGGGCGACCTTGCGCGCTGCCGGCTTCAAGTCGAGCGTGACCGAGCAGGAGACCGACGACGAGGCTCTCGACGGGCTCGTGATCAGCCAGGACCCGGCCGGGAGTGCCCAGGCCGACCCGAAGTCGGTGGTGAAGCTGACCGTCGGCGCCTACGTGCCGCCGCCCGACGTCACGACGCCGACGACGACCACCCCGACCACCACCACGCCCACGACGCCGACGACGACCGTCACCACCCCGACGACCACCCAACCGCCCCCGCCCTAGGCAGCGGGGTCGAGCACGTCGACGAGCGCGTCCTCCCAGACCTCGAGGGCCTCGTCGAGCACCGCGTCCTCGATCGTCAGCGGGCAGAGGACGCGGATGCAGTTCCCGTAGAGCCCTGCCTTGAGGAGGATCAGTCCGCGCGAGAGCGCCGCCTCGATCGTCGCAGCCGCGAGCTCCGGCGCAGGCTCCCTGGTCTCGGGGTCGCGCACCAGCTCGATCGCGAGCATCGCCCCGAGCCCTCGCACGTCGCCGATCCGAGGCCAGCGGGCCTGCCACGAGAGCATCCGCTCGCGGATCCGGTCGCCGACGACCTGGGCGCGGGCGACGAGGTTCTCCTCGGCGAACACATCGAGGACGGCGAGCGCGGCCGCCTGGGCCACGGGGTTCCCGATATAGGTGCCCCCGATCGCGCCGGGGTGAGCGCCGTCCATGATCTCCGCCCGGCCGATCACGCCCGAGAGCGGCAGACCGGCGGCGATCGACTTCGCGACCGTGATCAGGTCGGGCTCGACGTCGAAGTGCTCCATCGCGAACATCCGACCCGTGCGGCCGAAGCCGGTCTGCACCTCGTCCGCGACGAGAACGATGCCGTGACGGTCGCAGAGTGCCCGCAGGCCTGCTACGAACTCCGGCGGGGCCGGGACGAAGCCGCCCTCTCCGAGCTGCGGCTCGAAGACGATCGCGGCGATGCGGTCGGCCGGAACGTCGGCCTCGAACATTCGCTCGAGCCCCGCGAGCGCCTCGGCCGCGCTCGGGCCGCGGTACGCATTCGGAAACGGCGCGCGATACACCTCGGGCGCGTACGGCCCCATCCCGGTCTTGTAGGGATGGAACTTCGAGGTCATCGTCATCGAGAGCAGCGTGCGCCCGTGGAAGGCGCCCTCGAACGCGACGACACCCGGCCGGCCGGTGTGCAGGCGCGCGAGCTTGACAGCGTTCTCGACGGCTTCCGTCCCCGCGTTGAAGAACGCCGCGCGCGTCTCTCCTTCGATGGGCGCCAGGGCACACAGACGCTCCGCGAGCTCGACGAACGTCTCGTACGGGACGACCGTGTAGTCGGTGTGGAGGAATCGGGCAGCCTGCTCGGCGACGGCCTCGACGACCGACGGGTGCGCGTGACCGGCGTTCGCGACGCCCACGCCGCCCGCGAAGTCGACGAAGACGTTGCCGTCGACGTCGGTGATCGTGGCGTTCTCGGCCCGCGCCGCGAAGATCGGCAGGTGGACGAGCAGCGGATGCGCGACTGCGCGCGCCTCCCGCTCCGCGAGCTCCCGCGACCGCGGCCCCGGAATCTCCGTCCTGATCTCGATCGTCCTCGTGGCAGCCATCGAGCTCAGCGTATCCCAGGCGTCAGAACGTAGATTCGCGACGTGACCGACGCCTGGCTCGACGCCCTCGACCCCGATCCGCGCGGCTCGCTCGCCGCCTGGCTCGCCGAGGCGCGAGCTGCAGGATTCCACGAGCCGGAGGCGGCCGCTCTCGCGACCGCGACCCCGCACGGCGTGCCCTCGGTACGCATGGTGCTCGTGCGCGGGGTCGAGGAGCACGATCTCCGCGTCTACACGAACCACGAGAGCCGCAAGGCCGGCGAGCTTCGTGCGACCGGCCGTGCAGCGCTCTGCTTCCACTGGGGCCCGCCGCTCCGGCGCCAGGTGCGGATCGAGGGACGCGTCGAGCGCCTCACCGACGACGAGGCGCGGAGGTACTTCGAGAGCCGTGCGCGGGAGAGCCGGCTCGGCGCATGGGCCTCGCCGCAGTCTCGGCCGCTCGCGGATCGCGCAGAGCTCGACCGGCGCTACGCGGAGGCGACGGAGCGATTCGCCGGCCGTGACGTCCCGCTGCCGGAATCGTGGGGCGGCTACCGAATCGTCCCCGAGGCCTTCGAGCTCTGGCGGAACCGGCCGAACCGGCTCCACGACCGGGCGCGCTACGAGCGCGCCGGTGACGGCTGGTCACGCACGAGGCTCGGGCCTTGATTCGCCCACCCGGCCTGCGAACGCGCGGACGGCGGCGTCGAACTCGGCCTGTGCCTCGAGGTTCGGGAAGTGCCCGACACCAGGGAGGATCAGCACCTCGGGATCGGGGAGCGCCGCGACGAGCTCGTCGGTGACCTCCTTCGTCGAGTACGCGTCCCGATCGCCGACGATGACCAGCGCAGGCGGTCGCAGATCTCCGAGCAGCCGCTCGTAATCCGGTCGCTCGGCGCGACCCCGGAGCGCTGCCGCCGCGCCGACGGGGTTCGTCCGCAGCATCGTCTCGACGATCGGAACGGTCAGCGCGGGATTGCGGCTCGCTGCCGGCCCGAAGAGACGCGGCAGCATCTCGGCGGTGTGAGCCAGCATTCCGTGCCGGTCGATGTCCGTGGCTGCGCCGCGGCGGCGGTCGGCATCCTCCTCGCTCGGCGGCGCGGCGGTCGTCGCCGCGAGAACGAGCCCGTCAACCCGTTCGGGGTGGGCAAGACCGAGCTCCATGGCGACGAGGCCACCCATGCTGAGACCGACGACGGTCGCCCGAGGTACGCCGAGGTCGTCCAGCAACTCGACGACCGCATCCGCGAAGCGACGCATAGACATGACCTGCGCGACCGGCACCGACTCTCCGTAGCCGGAGAGATCGGGCGCGATGACGCGGAACTCGTCCGACAACGCCTCCACCTGCGGCGCCCACATCGCGCGGCTGAAGGGGTGGCCGTGGAGGAACACGATCGCCGGGCCGTCCCCGCGATCCTCGTGCGCGAGCGTCGCGAAGGGCATCTCGGCCGGGCTACGAGGGTGGCGGCGCGAGCGCCTGCTTCGTGTACAGCCCTCTGGCGTTCCAGAGCAGGAACCCTTTCGCGCCCTGGAGCCGGGCGGCACGCACCTGCTGCATCACGGCCTCGGGGCTGTAGCTCCAGTCCTGGATCCACGGGATCAGCTGCGTCTGGCTGCCGCGCACCTGCCGCTTGAAGTCGAGCAGCGTCCGGAACACGGTCTCGCCGGGCTCGGCGCTCGGGGAGACGAGCCCAAGCTCGCCGCCGCCGTAGAGCACGGGGTACGCCATCGGATGGATGTCGTCCACGTGGCGCGAGATCCAGCGCGGTACTTGACCGACGCCGATGTCGCGCGTCGCGGCGAGCCCGAACAGCGCGGTCGAGACGCGTACGCCGAGCGGCGCGAGACGGCGCTCGGCATATGCGGCGAAGTCGGCGATCACCTGGCCCTTCGACTCGCTCGTGCGACCGGGGTAGACGGTGCCTGCGATGTCCCCGTCCGAGGGGAACCGCGTGTAGTCGAGCATGATCTCGTCGAAGCCGGCCTTGGCCGCCGCCGCGGCGATCGAGATGTTGTAGTCCCACACCCGCCGGTCGTACGGGTTCACCCACGCGAGCCCTCCGCTCGTCGTCCAGATCGAGCCGTCAGGGCGATGCACCGCGAGGTCGGGCCGTGCACGGGCGAGGTACGGATCCTGGAAGACGACGATTCTGCCGATGAGGTAGAGGCCCTTCCGGTGCAGCATGCTCGCGACCTCGCGCGGCGCGTAGTAGCTCCGTACCGCGCCTGCCTTTCTCGCGAGCGGCACGCCGGTCGGCGCGAAGCCGATCTCCCCGCCCTCGTCCTTGACGTCGAGCTCGATCGTGTTGAGCCCGTGCTGGCGGAGCGCCGCGTACTCGTCCAGCTTGCCGGGGAGCGAGGCGAGCGCGCCGGTGACGTGGACACCCCGCACCTCCACCGGCAGCGGCCGTGGGCGCGCGGCTACGACGACCGCATCGTCGGCGACGTCGACGGTGTAGCGCGTGGTGCTCTTCTTCTCCGACTTCCCCGCGAGCGTCATCCCGCCGGCGAGCGCAAGCACGCCGAGCAGGAGGATCGCGGCCACGCCGGCGCGCCGCCGCCGCTTCCTCCGGCGTACCGCGTCCCGCCGAGCGCGGAAGCGCTCGTTCGGGTCCATCGATGGATACAGCATGGACACCGGGTCCAGCAGTGTATGGGATCGGGACCGGCACGCGGGCGAGCGGGTGTCACAGGGGGCGGTCTACGATCCGCTGCGATGGTGCTTTCCGACCAGGCCATCCGGCGTCTGATCGAGGCCGGTCGCATCGGGATCGAGCCGTACGAGCCCGCGCTGATGCAGCCCTCGAGCCTCGACGTCCGCGTCGATCGGCTGTTCCGCGTGTTTCGGAACTCTCGGTATCCGTACATCGACGTGAAGTCCGAGCAGGAGGAGCTCACCGAGCTCGTCGAGGTCGACGGCGCCGAGCCGTTCATCCTCCATCCCGGCGAGTTCGTGCTGGGCTCGACACTCGAGCGGGTGACGCTGCCCGACGACCTCGTCGCCAGGCTCGAGGGGAAGAGCTCGCTCGGCAGGCTGGGTCTGCTGATCCACTCGACCGCAGGGTTCATCGACCCGGGCTTCGACGGGCACGTGACCCTGGAGCTCTCGAACGTCGCGAACCTGCCCATCACGATCTACCCCGAGATGAAGATCGGGCAGCTCTCGTTCGTGCAGATGTCCGAGCCGGCCGAGACGCCCTACGGGTCAGGCGGCCTCGGCTCGAAGTACCAGGGCCAGCGTGGCCCGACACCGAGCAGGTACTGGCAGAACTTCACGGACGCCCCATGATCCTCGTCACCGGCGCGAACGGGTTCGTCGGGCGTCATGTGACGAGGGCCTTGGCCGAGAGCGGCGTGCGGGTCCGTGCGATGGTGCGCACCGCCCGCGGCGCCCAGGCGCTCGACGGAGTCGGCTGCGAGCTCGTCCGAGGCGACGTGACCGACCCTGCGTCGCTGCGCGCGGCAGCGCGCGGGATGCGGACGATCGTGCATCTCGTCGCCATCGTCGAGGGCGCCCCTTCCGCGTTCGAGCGCGTGATGGCCGCGGGCACGGGGAACCTCGTCGAGGCCGCGCGCGAGAGCGACGTGCGCCGCATCGTCCTGATGAGCGCGCTCGGGACCGGTCCCAACGCCACCGTGCCGTACTTCCGCGCCAAGTGGGCTGCGGAGCAGGCGGTGAGCGGATCAGGGATCGATCACGTGGTGTTGCGCCCGAGCTTCGTCTTCGGCGCCGACGGCGGCGCCCTGCCGCGCTTCGTCCGGATCGCACGGCTCGCGCCGGTCACGCCCGTGATCGGGCCCGGCACACAGCGCCTCCAGCCGATCTGGATCGAGGACGTCGTGCGGGCCGTCCGCCTCGCCGTCGACGGCGAGGGCGCCAACGGGCCCGTCGAGCTCGGTGGCCCGGACGCGGTCACGTGGAGCGACCTCTGGCGACGGCTGAAGGCTGCGCTCGGGACGAGGCGCCCGTCGATGCACGTCCCGTTCTGGCTCGCTCGAGGCCCCGCCGCGCTGTTTGAGCGCGTCCCGCCCGCGTTGCTCACACGAGATCAGCTGCGGATGCTCGAGGGGCCGGACAACGTCGTCTCCGACGGCGGCGCCTCGATGCGCCGCCTCGGCCTCGAGGATCGCCTCCCACTCGACGAGCAGCTCCGGCGCGCGGTCTCGAGCTAGCGCGACCGAGCGCCCGCGGGGGTTTGGTTCTCCGGACGCCGGCGCAGCCGGCAGTCCACTTCAGGGATGTGCCCTTGGCCCGGCAAAGCGGGGCCGACGGAGTTTGCGGCGTCTGTTCCCCGCTGGCGGAACAGACGCTCGCAGGAAAAGCGAGGGCCGCCCCGCAGGACGGCCCTCGGCTGTTCGGTAGCCGACGCTGGATTGGTAGAGGCGCTTCCAGCCAGACCAATGAGGTGGTCGGCGGCGCGAAGCGCGAGTCCCCTACGCGTGGCTATGGCGATTCCCCGTAGGTCCCGGGGACACGCCCCTACCCGTCGGTACCTCCGCTGCCGGTACTGCACGAATCTGACACCCGACCAC
>DASXAW010000112.1:0-12371 GCA_036406535.1 Gaiella sp. | reverse complement strand
GGCAAGTACAAGGACGCGCCCGCGATCTGCAACGACATGTTCCAGGCGTTCACCTACGAGGGGAAGTTCCAGTTCAAGCGCGCATCCGGCTGGATCGGCCCGCTTCCGGGCTGACGGAGCACGCACGACGATCCCCACCCGACGGGGCCGGTCGACTGGCCGGCCCCGTCGCGTGATACTCGCGACGCATCGTGAACGAGATCCTCCTCTTCATCCTGCTCGGCCTCGGGACGGGGGCGACGATCGCCGCGATCGCCGTCGCCATCGTCGTCACCTACCGGGGCTCGGGCTACATCAACCTGGCCGCAGGCGCCATCGCGATGCTCGCCGGGTTCTCGTTCTGGGCTCTTCGCACCGGCGAGCTCGGCTTCACGGTGGGTACCCCCGTCGCGGTCGCGCTGTCGTACGTCGTCGTCGTCCTCGTCACCGTTGCGATCGAGCTCGCGGTCTTCAGACCGCTTCGCACCGCAGCGCCGCTCGCGAAGCTCGTCGCCTCGCTCGGCGTCCTGCTCACGCTGCAGGCAGCCATGCTCATCGCCTTCGGCACGTCGCAGCACCCGCAGCCGACCATCATCCCGATCAGGGTCATCCGCCTGCTGGACGGGGCGGTGCCGCTCTCCGCCTTCGTCATGAGCGGCATGGTCGTGGGGCTCACGGCGCTGCTCTGGGCGCTCTACCGCTGGACGCGCTTCGGACTCGCCACCCGGGCGGCGTCGGAGAACGACGTCGCGGCACGCCTGGCGGGCCTGTCGCCGGACGAGCTGTCGCTCGCGAACTCGCTCCTCTCGAGCCTCCTGCTCGGGACGCTGGGCATCCTCGCCGGCTCGGTCGCGGCGCTCGACACGACGACGCTGCCCTTCCTCGTGGTCCCGGCGCTCGCGGCGGCGCTCTTCGCCAGGCTCACCTCGTTCACGATCGCGTGCGCGTGCGGGCTCGCCATCGGCGCTGCCGAGTCCCTGATCGAGTACGCGTCGACGAAGTCCTGGTTCCCGACGAGCGAGAGCGTGGCCTGGCCGGGGGTGAAGGAGCTGCTCGTGTTCGTGCTCATCGTCGCCGCGATGTTCCTGCGCGGGGCCTCGCTGCCGACGCGCGGCGAGCTCGTCGAGCAGCGCCTCCCGGACGTGCCCCGCCCGAAGCACGCGTACGCGCTCGCGATCCCGTCGACGCTTTTGTGTGCGATCGCGCTCGTCCTGCTGCCGTTCGACTTCCGCCAGGCGCTCACGAACTCGCTGATCGGGATCGTGATGGCGCTCTCGCTCGTGGTCATCACGGGCTTCGTCGGGCAGATCTCGGTCGTCCAGCTCGCGCTCGCCGGTGTCGCCGGGTTCACGGTTTCGCATCTGGCCGTCGACGCCGGGATCGGCTTTCCGCTCGCGCCGCTCGCCGGGATCGCCGCCGCCGTGCTCCTCGGGCTCGTGACCGCGGTGTCGGCGCTGCGCGTGCGCGGTGTGGCGCTCGCGGTCGTCACGATCGCCGCTGCGGTGGCCGTCTTCAACTTCGGCTTCGTCAACCCCACCTGGGGCGGCGGCGCGACGGGCTCGCCGGTGCCGGACCCGAAGCTCTTCGGCGTCAACCTCGGGCCGAGCGCGTCGTTCCGCGGCCTCGACGGCAACCTCCCGAGCCCCGTCTTCGGCTGGGTGGCGCTCGCGTGCACCGTCCTCCTCTCGCTCCTCGTGATCTCGGTGCGGCGCGGCATCCTGGGCCAGCGCATGCTGGCCGTCCGCTCGAACGAGCGCGCCGCGGCCGGGGCGGCGATCGACGTACGCAACGTCAAGCTGATCGCGTTCGGCATCAGCGCACTCATCGCGGGGGTGGCGGGCACGCTGTACGCGTACAACTTCGGCTCCGTCAGCGCCGACCGGTTCAGCGTCCCGCTCGCGCTCAGCCTGATCGCGTTCGCGTACGCCGGGGGGATCACGCTGGTCTCGGGCGCCGTCTTCGCGGGGCTGATCGCCGCGCAGGGGCTCCTGCCGTACGCGCTCGACAAGTGGTTCGGCCTCTCGGGCAACTGGTTCCTGCTCTTCGGCGGCGTCGTGCTGATCTTCACGCTGATCCAGAACCCCGAGGGTGTCGCCGGCTCCTTCTACCGGGCGGCGCAGGCGCGGTCGAGGCGACGAACCGAGCCCGCCGCGTCCGCGTCGGCGCCGGCGAGCGGCTCGTGACCTCCGTCCTCGCGACGAGCGGCCTGTCCGTGCGCTTCGGCGGGGTACGCGCCGTGGACGAGGTCGACGTCGTCGTCGAGGAAGGGCAGCTCGTCGGCCTGATCGGGCCGAACGGGGCCGGGAAGACGACCTTCGTCGATGCCGTCACGGGCTTCGTCCGCTACACCGGCCGTGCGGAGCTGGACGGGCGCGACCTCGCCGGGATCCCTCCGCACGCGCGCGCCCGCCGCGGCCTCGCCCGCACATGGCAGAGCACCGAGCTCTTCGACGACCTGTCGGTGCGCGAGAACCTCATGGTCGCGGCCGAGCGGCCCTCCTGGCTCGCGCTCGCCGCGGAGCTCGTCGGTCGTCCCGCGGGCGACGCCGCCGCGTCCCACGCCGCGCTCGAGCTGCTCGGGATCGCGCCGCTGGCGGAGGCCATGCCGAGCGAGTTGACCCAGGGCCAGCGGAAGCTCGTCGGCGTCGCACGGGCGATCGCCATGCAGCCACGCCTCCTGTGCCTCGACGAGCCCGCAGCGGGCCTCGACACCCACGAGAGCGAGGAGCTCGGACGCCGTCTGCGGCAGATCGCGAACGCGGGCACCGCGACGCTCCTGATCGACCACGACATGGGCCTGGTGCTGACGATCTGCGATCTGATCGTCGTGCTGGAGTTCGGGAAGGTCATCGCCGCCGGCCCACCGGACCAGGTGCGCCGCGACCCGCGCGTCGTCAAGGCGTACCTCGGCGGTGCCACCGCCGAGACGAGTGCCGTGGTCGAGCAGCACGACGCCGGAGAGGTGTCGGCGTGAGCGTTCCGGTGCTCGAGCTCGAGGCCCTGACCGCGGGGTACGACGGCGCCGCGGTGATCCGCGGGCTCGACCTGGAGGTCGCTCCGGGCGAGGTCGTCGCGCTGCTCGGGGCCAACGGGGCGGGGAAGACGACGACGCTGCGCGCGGTCTCGGGCCTCGTGCACCCGCTCGCGGGAGCCGTCCGCTACGGCGGTGCCGACCTCCGCAAGGTGTCTCCGAGCGGCCGCGCCCGCCTCGGCATCGCGCACGTCCCGGACTCGCGCGGCCTCTTCTTCGGGCTGACGGTGGCGGAGCACCTGCGGCTCGGCTACCGCCGCGAGCGCCTCGACGCGTCCGTTGCGTATCGGTACTTCCCGGCGCTCGACCAGCTCCGCGACCGACGCTGCGGCCTACTGTCCGGCGGGGAGCAGCAGATGCTCGCCGTGGGCAGGGCGCTCGCGCGCCGCCCGACGCTCCTCCTCCTGGACGAGCTGAGCCTCGGCCTCGCGCCGGTGATCGTCGAGAGCCTGCTGCCCGTCGTGCGTGCGTACGCGGAGGAGAGCGGATGCGGCGTCGTGCTCGTCGAGCAGCACATCGAGCTCGCGTTGACGATTGCCGACCGCGGCTACGTCCTGTCGCACGGCGAGCTCGTGCTCACCGGGCCGGCGGAGCAGCTGCGCAAGGACAACGACCTGCTCGTCTCGAGCTACTTCGGAGAGCACACCGAGCTGTTCGCGGGCGAGCGCCCCTGAGCGGGATTCCCCAGGAGCGGCATCCCGCGCTCGATCCCCGCCTGCGGCGCGGCGGATCCCGAAAGGCTGCCGCCTGACGGCGTCCGGCCGTCGCGGCCGCAACTGCGCCTCGGCCCGCCCGGCGCCAGAGCAGTTCGAGCACGCGCAGCTAGAGCTGCTCGAGAGCCCGCCGGACGTAGACCTCCGCGAGGTGCGCGCGGTACTGCGCGCTGCCGGTGACGTCGCTCGGCGGGTCGGCGCCTTCGCTCGAGTGCCCCGCCGCCTCGGCGGCTCCGGCTCCGCTCGCGAGCGCCTCTTCGACCGCGCGGGCGCGAATCGGCGTCGGGGCCATGCTCGCGAACGCGACCCGGGTGGCGCCGTCGACGACCGCGGCCGCCACCCCCACCGTCGCCCAGTCCTGTGCGCGGCGCGTGTGCTTGAGGTAGACGCCGCGCTCGACCTTCGGGACGCGAATCTCGGTGAGCACCTCGCGCGGCGCGAGGGCGGTCTCGAACGGGCCCATGAAGAACGACGACGCGGCGATCGTCCGCTCGCCTTCGGGGCCGCGTGCGACGAGGTCGGCGTCGAGCGCGAGCAGCACCGTGGGGAGGTCCGAGGCCGGGTCGGCGTGGGCGACGGAGCCGCCGATCGTGCCCCGATGACGCACCTGCGGATCGCCGACGAGAGCCGCCGTGCGCGCCACGACGGCGCAGTCGCGCCGGAGGACGGCGTCCGTGGCGAGCTGTGCGTGCCGGGTCAGCGCACCGATCGCGACGCGGTCCCCGTCGTCCCGCACGTAGCGAAGGTCGTCGAGGCGGCCGACGTCGACCAGCACCGAGGGTCGCGCGATGCGCAGCCGGAGCGCGGGGATCAGCGAATGCCCGCCCGCGAGCACCTTCGCGTCCTCGTCCTGACCCAGCGCCTCGATCGCGTCGTCGACGGACGCCGCTCGGTGGTACGCAAACGCCGCCGGGATCATGCGTCCGCCCTCGCGGCGGCCTCGACCGCACGCACGATGTTGTGGTACCCGGTGCAGCGGCACAGGTTCCCCTCCAGCCCGTGCCTGATCTCGTCCTCCGACGGGCTCGGGTTCTCGCTGAGGAGCGAGACGGTTGCCATCACGAACCCGGGCGTGCAGAAGCCGCACTGGAGCGCGTGCTGCTCGTGGAACGCCTGCTGCACTGGATGGAGCTCGTCGCCGGTCGCGAGGCCCTCGATCGTCGTCACGGCCGTGCCGTCCGCCTGGAGCGCGAGCACGGTGCATGACTTCACCGACTCGCCGTCGACGAGGACCGTGCAGGCGCCGCACGACGAGGTGTCGCAGCCGACGTTCGTCCCCTTGAGCCCGAGCTGGTCTCGGAGGAGGTACACGAGCAGCTGCCTCGGCTCGACGTCCGCCTCCCGGCGCACGCCGTTCACCGTCAATGCGACGTTCGTCATCCACGGGCCTCCTGGAGCGCCTTCCACACGTTCTCGCCGTTGCAGGGCAGGTCGACGTGACGCACCCCGTGCGGCGCGAGGGCGTCGATCACGGCGTTGAGCACCGCCGGCGTCGAGCCGACCGTCCCCGACTCGCCGATGCCCTTCACGCCGATCGGGTTGTTCGGCGTCGGCGTCACCATCTCGACCCGCTCGTACGAGGGGAGCTCCGCGGCCGAGGGGAAGCCGTATCCGACGAACGTGCCGGTCAGCGGGTACCCGTCCTCCTGGTAGAGGACCTCCTCGAAGAGCGCCTGGCCGACGCCGAAGGCGATGCCGCCGTGGACCTGCCCGTCCGCGACGAGAGGGTTGACCAGCGTCCCCGCGTCGTCGACTGCGACATGGCGGACGAGCTCGACCTTCGCGGTCTCGGTGTCGACCTCCACGACGGCCAGGTGGCAGCCGAACGGAAACGTCGGCGCCGCCTGGAACTCGTGCGCGGCCTTCAGCTCGCCGAGTCGCCCGTCGGCCGATGCCTTCGACGCCAGCTCGGGCCACGAGAGCGCCGGTGTCGGTGCGTCGGCCACGTGGAAGCTGCCGCTCTCGGCGTCCAGCACCACGTCGGCTGCGCTCGCCTCGAGGTAGTCCGCCGCGAGCGAGGTCGCCCGCTCGACGACGGCGTCGGCGGCAAGACGCCCGGCGACGCCGCCGATCTGCGTCGACTTCGAGCCGAAGGTGCCGGTGCCCTTCGCGACGTCGTCCGTGTCACCCCGGTGGACGACGACACGCTCCACCGGGAGGCCGAGCCGCTCCGCCGCGATCATCGCGAAGGTCGTCTCGTGCCCCTGCCCGTGCGAGTGCGAGCCGGTGCGCAGGATGGCGCCGCCGTCCTCGGTGATCTCGACCTCGCCGAACTCCGCCTCGCCGACGGGATTCGAGATCTCGACGTACGCGGCGAGCCCGATCCCGAGCTCGACCGCGGAGCCGTCGGCGCGTCGACGCCGTTGCTCCTCGCGCAGCTCCTCGTAGCCGGCGGAGCGGAGCAGCAGGTCGAGCGCCCCCTCGTAGTCGCCGGAGTCGTACGTGGCCCCCGTGGGCGTGAGATAGGGGAAGGCGTCCTTGGCGATGAAGTTCGCCCGCCGGACCTCGGCCGGATCGAGCCCCGCCTCGGCCGCGAAGAGGTCGATCGCCCGCTCCATCGCCTGCGCCGCCTCCGGCCGGCCCGCGCCCCGGATCGACGTCGTCGGCGTCGTGTTGGTCACGACCGACACCGTTCGCTTCTCGACCTTCGGGATGGCGTACACGCTGTTGGCCATCAGCGCGGTCATGTTGGGCAGGTACGCCCCGAGGGCGGGGTACGCGCCGCCGTCGCCGAGCACCTCGAGCCGGTAGGCGAGGAGCTTTCCGTCCCGGGTCCCGCCGAGCGCGAACGAGAGCCGCTGGCCGCGCCCGTGCGGGAGGCCGAGCATGTTCTCGGAGCGGCTCTCGGTCCACCGGGCGGGGCGCCCGAGCGCGCGCGCGACCCATGCGACGAGCACGGCCTCGGGCTCGAGCATCTTCGCGCCGAACCCGCCGCCCACGTCCGGGCTCACGACACGCACGTCGCCCGGGTCGAGCCCGAGCAGCCCGGCCGCGACCATCTTGCTCGTATGGGGCGTCTGCGAGGTCGCCCAGACCGTCAGCCGGCCGTCGTCGCCCACCACCGCCGCCGCGGAGCGAGGCTCGAGCGGGGCGGCGACGAGGCGCTGGCTCACGAGCACGCCCGAGACGACGAGGTCGCAGCCGTCGAACAGCTCTTCGTCGAGCTCGTCCACGCCGCTGCGGTTCGCGATGTTCGAGCCGAGGTCCGGGAAGAGCAGCACCTCGTCCTCGACGGCCTCCTCGACGGAGAGCACGGCCGGCAGCGGGTCGTAGTCCACCATCACGAGCTCCGCCGCGTCCAGGCCGGACGCGCGGTTCTCGCTGACGACGACCGCGACGATGTCGCCTGCGAAGCGGACGACGTCGCGCGCCACGAGCGGGCGCTCCATCCCCCCGGTGATGTGCCAGTGCGGCGGCGGGCCGAACGGATGTGCGTCGACGTCCGCTCCGGTGAACACCCGGACGTCCGGCTGCTCCTCGGCCGCAGACGCGTCGACGCCCGTCACGCGCGCGTGCGCGAGCGGCGAGCGGACGAACGTGACGGAGAGCGCCCCCTCGAGGTCGAGGTTCTCGACGTACCGTCCTTCCCCGCGGAGGAAACGCGGATCCTCGACCCGGACGACGCGGTTGCCGAGGATGCTCATGTCGGAGCGACCTTAACCCCCTCGAAAGGGGGAGACAACGAGCCGGCGCGCGCGCCGACGAGCGTGCGAACCGCCTCGGCGACGTGGGCGCGACCAGGCAGGAACGCATCCTCGAGCGGGGGGCTGAAGGGGACAGGGGCGAAGGGTGCGCCGACCCGCGCGATCGGCGCGTCGAGCTCGTCGAAGGCGGCCGCCTGCACCTGCGCCGCGACCTCGGCGCCGAAGCCGCCGTGCTCGACGGCCTCGTGCGCGACGACGACACGGTGCGTCCGCGCGACGGACTCGACGATCGCCTCGAGGTCGAGCGGGACGAGTGTCCGGGGGTCGACGACTTCGACCTCGATGCCGTCGCGCGCGAGCTCCTCAGCGGCGGCGAGCGCCTCGGGGACGAGTCGGGACAGCGCGACGACGGTGACGTCACGTCCCTGGCGCGCGACCCGTGCGCGACCGAGCGGAACGGCGCCCGAGCCGTTCGCGATCTGCTCGCGGCGGAAGTACAGCGTCTTGTTCTCGACGAAGACGACCGGGTTCGGGTCGGCGATCGCGGAGCGTAGGAGTCCCGCCGCGTCCGCGGCCGTGCTGGGCATGACGACCTTCAGGCCTGGGACGTGCGTCAGCCAGGCCTCGAGACTCTGCGAATGCTGTGCGCCGCCCCGCTGGCCCGCGCCGCCCTGGGTGCGGAGGACGAGCGGCACCGACAGCTGGCCCCCCGACATGAAGTGGGCCTTCGCCGCCTGGTTGACGAGCTGGTCGAGCGCGAGAGTGACGAAGTCGACGAACATGACCTCGACGACGGGACGCATGCCCGACTGCGCGAGCCCGATCGCGACGCCGCAGATCGCCGCCTCGCTGATCGGCGTGTTGCGCACGCGCTCGATGCCGAACTCGTCGGCGAGACCCGCCGTCGCGCCCCACGGGCCGCCCTCTGCGACGTCCTCTCCGAGCACGACGACGCGCTCGTCGGCGCGCATCGCCTCGCCGAGCGTCGTCCTGATCGCCTCGAGTGTGGTGATCTCGCTCACGCGTAGACGAGCTCCGACGTCAGGCCGGGCGCCGGGAACGGGCTCTCGCGCGCGGAGCGGACCGCCTCCTCGACCTCCTCACGCGCCTCCTGCTCGAGACGCGCCGGCGCCTCGTCGTCGAGCCACCCTTCGTCGAGGCCGCGCCGCTCGAGGCGGCGGATCGGGTCGCGGCGCCGCCACTCCTCCTGCGCGATCGCCTCGCGGTAGCGCTGTGGGTCGCCCTCGTAGTGACCGCGGAGGCGATGGGTCAGGCACTCGAGCAGGAACGGGCCCTCGCCGCGCCGCGCCGCCTCGAGGAAGCCGGCGAAGGCGAGCCGCACCGCGTCGACGTCGTTTCCGTCGACCGTGGCGCGCTCGAACCCGTAGGGGGCGACGACGTCGGCGACGCGCTCGACCGGCGAGTGGGCCGAGCGCGGCGTGAACTCGGCGAAGCCGTTGTTCTCGCAGACGAGGATCACGGGGAGCGCCCATAGCGCCGCGAGGTTGACGGACTCGACGAAGATGCCGCCCTGCGCCGCGCCGTCGCCGAAGAAGACGACCGCGACGGCGTGCCGGCCACGGAGCCTGCTGGCGAGCGCGCTCCCGAGGGCGAGCGGCACGTTGCCGCCGACGACGCCGGTCGCGCCGAGGAAGCCGTGCTCTGCGTCGACGAGGTGCATCGAGCCGCCGAGGCCGCGGCAGAGGCCGCCGTCGCGGCCCATCAGCTCTGCCATGACGCGCGCGAGGGGCGCGCCCTTCGCGATCGCATGCCCGTGCGCGCGGTGGTTGCCGTAGACCGCATCGTCCTTCGAGAGCTGGCCGCACACCCCGACCGCGACCGCCTCCTGGCCGACGCTCAGGTGCACGAGGCCGTGCACCTCGTCCGCGCGCTTCAGCTGACCGACACGCTCCTCGAAGGCGCGGATGCGCCACATGCCTCGGAGGAGCTCGTCGCCGAGCACGGCGTCGAGCTCCGCCGCAGGGGAGACGTTCGCCATCTCGGCCGCGTCAGGCCGCGACCGGTGAGGAGCCGACCGCCTGCTGCACCGCGGCGACGATCCTCTCCTCGCTCGGCATGAGGTACTCCTCCATCGGCTGGCTGTAGGGGATCGTCGCGTCGAGCGCGGTCACGAGCCCGACCGGCGCCTTGAGTGCGGAGAAGCCCTCCGATGCGACCTCGGCCGCGATCACGGCAGCCGCCGAGGCATGCCGCGTCGCCTGGTCGACGACCACGAGCCGCCCCGTCTTCTCCACGGAGCGGATGATCGCGGCGGTGTCGAGCGGAGCGAGCGTCCGCGGGTCGATCACCTCCGCCTCGACCCCTTCGGCGGCCAGCTGCTCGGCCGCCGCGAGAGCCTTCCCGACCGTCCAGCCGATCCCGACGATCGTGACGTCGCCGCCCTCGCGCAGGGTCACGGCTTCGCCGAGCGCGACGAGGTGCTCACCCTCCGGGACGTCGCCGTGCTCGAGGGTCAGCAGGTAGCTGTGGAAGAGGACGACCGGGTTGTCGTCGCGGATCGAGGCCGTCATCAGCCCCTTTGCGTCGGCCGGCGTGGACGGAACCACGACCTTGAGGCCCGGCACGCCCATGAACATCCCGTAGATCGTCCCGGTGTGTTGTCCGGCCCAGCCCGCCGTGAACCCGTAGCCCGCCTGGAGCACGAGCGGCACCTTCACCTCGCCGCCGCTCATGCCGTAGAAGCGGGGCGCCTCGTTCACGACCTGGTCCATCGCGACGAGCATGAACTCGGACATGTAGAGCTGGACGACGGGGCGGAAGCCCGAGAATGCCGCGCCGACGGCCATCCCGATCTCCGCGGTCTCCGAGATCGGCGTCACACGGACCCTGTCGTTGCCGAATGCCTGGACGTACGGGTCCTCGTCGGTCAGCCCGAGGTTCTGCCCGAAGTAGATGACCGACTCGTCCCGCGCCATCTCCTGGTGGACCGCCTCGCCGAGCGCCTGGATGTAGGGAATCTCGCGTGCCATCTGGCCCTCCTCAGGCGTAGACGTAGTCGACGGCCTTCTCCGGCGCCGGGAACGGGCTCTCCAGCCCGAACTCGACCGCCGCCTGCATCTCCTGCTGCGCCGACTCGCCGATCGCGTCCGCCTCCTCGGCGGTGAGCACCCCGTCGGTCACGAGCTTCGCGCGGAAGCGAGGCACGGGGTCGCCGCGCTTCGCGGCCTCGTACTCCTCGACGTTCCCGAAGACGTGGATCGCCTCGTGCTCCGGGTAGTGCAGCGGCACGCCCGGCGGGGCGATGATGTTGCCGTGGGCGCTCAGGCGGTAGACGAGCGACTCCACGAGCGTGGGGCCCTCGCCGGAGCGCGCGCGACCGACCGCCTCGCGCACGACGTCGTACACCGCCACCGGGTCGCCGCCGTCGACGGTGACGCCGGGCATGCTGTACGCCTTCGCCTTGACGGCGAGCGGCTCGCCCGCCGCTGCGTTCGCATCCTCCTGCTCGACCCTCGTGTACGCCTGGTAGTTGTTGTTCTCCATCACGAAGACGACCGGCAGCTTCCAGAGCGAGGCGATGTTGAGCGTCTCGTGGAAGGCGCCCTGCTTCGACGCGCCGTCGCCGAAGAACGACAGCACGACCTGACCCCTGCCGCGGATCTGAGCGCCCCACGCGGCGCCCGCGGCGTGGGGGATGCCCTGACCGACGATCCCTGAGGTCCCGAGGAACCCGCGGCCGACGTCGACGAAGTGCATCGACCCGCCGAAGCCCTTGCAGATCCCCGTCTCCTTGCCGTAGATCTCGGCCATCAGCGCCTTCGTGTCGGTCCCGAGCGCGATCGGGTAGCCGTGACCGCGGTAGGTCGACGTCAGCTGGTCGTCCGGCCCGAGCGCGGCGAGCGAGCCGACGATCGACGCCTCGGCGCCGTCGGCGAGATGCGTGTGACCCCGGATCACGCCGGGGTGCTCCTCGAACGTCCGCTTGACGCGCTCCTCGAACTCGCGGATACGCACCATCTGGGTGTACATCCACGTCAGCCGTTCCGGCGAGAGACCGTTATCGGACATTGATGCTCCTTCCGCTACTGCGCCGGCGAAGCCGGCACCTCCGCTCTCTTGTCGCCTCCGTCGAGCCTACGGCTGTCTCCCGCTGCGGTGAGCTGCGCGATGGTCGTCTCGTAGGCGCGGTCGAAGATCTGCTCGATGGGAAGGCTGCGGAGGTCCTCCGAGAGGACCTCGATCCCCCAGGGCCCCTCGTAGCCGAGCTCGCGGCACACGGCGATGTACCCCTGGAGCGGGAACTCGCCCTCGCCCGGCAGCTTGCGGCGGTTGATCACCTCGTCGAGGCGGTCCTCGGCGTAGGCGTACGGCCCGTCGCAGAGCTCGACCCACGACAGGAACCGGGGCGGGATGCGGCGTAGCTCGTCCGGCTCGAGGTGGAGCTTGCCGAGGTGCCAGGTATCGAGCGCGAGCCCGCCGTTCGGCGCGTTCGCGCCCTCGACGACCGTGAGCGCCTTCTCGACGTCGTTCACGTTCACGTCGTACGGCATGAACTCGTAGGCGATCACCGCATCCGTGTGGCGCGCCGCGTCCTCGCAGAGCTCGCCGTACCGCTCGACGATCCGGTCGAGCTCGCACTCCGTTCCGACGATGTTGCCGACCTTGATGTGGTGCGTGGGAAGCTCTGCGGCCGCGTCGAACAGCAGCGCCCGGCGCTCGTCCGACGCCTTGCGGCGCTCGTCCTCCGGGTCGAGGAACCAGTCGCCGAGGAACTCGAGCTCGAGGTGGCGGAGCCCGTTGTCGTCGAGGAGCTGCCGCACCTCGCGCAGGGTGCGCTTCTCGAGCACGTGCTCGAGATCGGCGTGCCAGAGGCCGATGCCCGCGAACCCGACCCGCGCGGCCTGCTCGCAGCGGTCGCGCAGGTCGAAGAGGCTCCACTCGCGCCCGAAATGCACCTCGACGGGACCGGACGTCGTCCAGTAGAGCCCGATGAGCTCGGCGGGAGCCCCCATCGCGGACAACCTAACGTGTGGCGACCCATCC
>DASXAW010000111.1:0-21399 GCA_036406535.1 Gaiella sp. | reverse complement strand
CGCTCGACGAGGCCTGCGCGTGACCGGCTACGGCCGCGAGCACCAGCGCGCCCACGAGGGCGAGCGTCGCGAATGCTGCTCTCTTCATGGTCCTTCCACCTCTCCGTTGGTCTTGATTCATGTCGTTACGGCCGCCACGGTGCCGGTGCCACCGCGCCACGTGGGGTCAGCGGTGGTTGCCGGGTGGTGACGCATCGGTGAACGACGCCCCGCCTCAATGCGACGCGTCCGAGAACTCGTGGAACTCGCCGGTGACGAGGTACTCGGTCTGCTCGCCGATGTCGACGGCGTTGTCGCCGATCCGCTCGATGCAGCGCGCGACGACGATCATCCGCATCCCCCACTCCTGGTTCTCGGGCGTGCTCGCCGCGAGCACCTGGTCGACGACGCGCCGGTTCGTCCGGTCGATGAGCTCGTCGAGGTCGACGAGCGAGCGCGCCCGCTCGACGTCGCGCTCGGCGAACGAGTCGAGCGCGATGCGGACCATCTCCTCGGCCCGGTCGCCCATCTCCTGGAGCCCCTCGGCGAGGTCGTGCTGGCGCTCCAGCTCGTGCGAGAGCTTCGTGAGCTTCGCGACCGTGACGGACTGGTCGCCCACGCGCTCGAGGTGGATCGAGTCGTGCAGGATCGCGAGTACGAGCCGGAGGTCGCTGGCGACAGGGGACTGCTGCGCGAGGATCTCCTCGACGGACTTCTCGATGCGGTGGTACCGCGTGTCGATCTCGTCGTCGAAGCGGATCACCTCGTCGCAGAGCTCGACGTCGCGCCGCTCGAGCGCGTCCATCGCGCCGCGCACGGCACGGAGGACGACTTCGCCCTGCTCCTGCAGGCTGGCCTCGAGCGTGTCGAGCCGCGACTGGTACTCGATCCGCGCCATCGCCTACCCGAAGCGCCCCGTGACGTAGTCCTCGGTGCGCTTGTCGGACGGGTTCGTGAAGAGCTTCGAGGTGCGGTCGTACTCGACCAGCGTCCCGTGGCGGCGTGCTCCGCCGTCCTCCACCGAGACGCTGAAGAACGCGGTCATGTCAGCCACGCGCGCGGCCTGCTGCATGTTGTGCGTGACGATCACGATCGTGTAGTCCCGCTTGAGCTCGTGGATCAGGTCCTCGATCCGCGACGTGGAGACCGGGTCGAGCGCCGAGGCCGGTTCGTCCATGAGGATCACGTCGGGCTCGACGGCGAGTGCGCGCGCGATGCAGAGGCGCTGCTGCTGACCACCGGAGAGCCCGAGCGCGTTGTCCTTGAGACGGTCCTTGACCTCGTCCCAGAGCGCAGCTCCGGTCAGCGCCTTCTCGACCCGTTCGTCGAGGCCGGACTTCAGGCCCAGCACGCGCGGGCCGAACGCGATGTTGTCGTAGATGGACTTCGGAAACGGGTTGGGCTTCTGGAAGACCATCCCGATGCGCCGCCGGACCTCGACCGGGTCGACCTTGGGGCCGTAGAGGTCACGTCCGTGGTACCGGACGCTTCCCGTGACGACGGCGCCGGGAATGAGGTCGTTCATCCGGTTGAAGCAGCGGATCAGCGTGCTCTTCCCGCAGCCGGACGGGCCGATGAAGGCGGTGACGTAGTTTCGCCGGATCTCGATCGTGACGTCGCACAGCGCCGACGCGCCGCCGTAGGAGACCTCGAGACTCTGGACGTCGAAGACGACCTCGCGGCCGCGCTCGTCGTCCGTCCCGGATGGTGCGAGCTGCGCGATGCGCAGGTTGTCGAGCTCGGGTGCGGTCACAGCCACTCCGCCGCGAGTGTTGCGCCCGCTCCCTCCCGACGGGGGTTCCCACTGGTGAACGTCCGGTGACGAAGTGGTGAACCGTCAGTGGGGCAGGGGAAAGACGCAGCGGATCTCGAGACCCGCGCCGAGGCCGCCGGCCGCCTCGACCGTGCCGCCTGCCTGCGTGACAACGTGCTTGACGATCGCGAGCCCGAGCCCGGTCCCGCGCGACGCGCGCGCCCGGTCGGCGCGGAAGAACCGCTCGAACAGGCGCGACAGCTGCGACTCGTCGACCCCGACACCGTCGTCGGTGCCGCGCAGGACCACCTCGTCGCCGTCGCGCTCGACCGTGAGCGCGAACGTCGCGCCGGGACCGGCGTAGCGGATCGCGTTCTCGGCGAGGTTCTCCGCGATCACCCGGAGCATGCGCGGGCGAACTGCGACGGTGATCGTCGGGTCTCCGTCGACGGCGAGCGCGACGCCCGCACGACTGGCGCGCTCCCGCAGGTCCCCGAGGACCGCCTCGAGCTCGGGCCGGACCGGAACGGCGCCGAGCGATACGACCCGCGTGCCGGACTCGAGCTCGGACAGGAAGAGCACCTCGTCGATCAGCTCGCGGATCTGCTCGACCTCGACCCGCGCCTGTTCGACGAGCTCCGCGACGTCCTCGCCTGGGAGAGCGGCCGTCTCGAGCAGGGAGAGCAGGCGCGCGAGCGGCGTCCGCAGCTCGTGCGACACCGCGGCCGTGAAGCCGGTACGGAGCTCCTCGTACGCCGTCAGGTCGCCGCTGCGGCTCAGGTAGACGAGACGCTCTCGCCGGCCGCCGACGTCGTAGGGCACGACCAGCGGGATGATCCCGGCGTCGCCCGAGAGCAGCCCGTCGGGAATGCGCTCCCCCTCCCGCAGGCCATCGATCGACTGGCGGGCGCGACGGCTCGCGCCGATCACGCGGTCGGTGTCGTCGAGTACCACGACGGCCTCACGGCTCTCCTCGAGAAGCGTCCGCCCCCTCGTCGCCTCGCCGTCCATCTTCACGTCGTTCTAACAGACGGCTGACCCAGGGCTTGCGCACGACACACGGCAGCTTCACCCCGAGCACCGTGAATACCCGCGTGGCCCGCACGACGCGGGCGAAGGCCGAGGAAGGGAGACGAGATGAGGACCAGGGCACTCGTGCTGGCGGCCGTCGTCGGCTCGCTCGCCCTCGCGACGAGCGCCGTCGCCGCGATGGTCGACGGGACCCCCGGAGACGACCGGCTGCGCGGCACCCCGAACGCGGACGTGATCCGCGCGTTCGACGGGAACGACCGTGTCGCCGCACGTGCGGGCAACGACCTCGTCCGGGCCGGCAAGGGCGACGACACCGTCTGGGGCGACGCGGGCAGCGACATGCTGTTCGGCGGGGTCGGGAGCGACCGGCTCGGCGGAGGCTACGACGACGACGTCGCGTGGGGCGGCTCGGGCAACGACACCGTCCACGGCGGGCCGGGCGGGGACGAGCTCCACGGCGGCACCGGCGACGACACCGTCACCGGCGGTTACGGGAGCGATCGCCTCTGGGCGGGCGCCGGCACCGACACCGTGCGCGGCGGCCCGGGCGACGACACGCTCCACGCCCTTGCCGCGGACGGCAACGCCGACACGCTGCTCTGTGGGCCTGGCCACGACACCGCGCGTGTCCGGCAGTCGGAGCGCTCGACGACGACGATCCGCGGGTGCGAGGTCATCGTGGTGGTCGTCACGCCTTCGGCCGAGGACGACGCCGCCGAGGCCGACCGCGACGCCGACGCCGAGTAGGGGTGGGCCGAACCGGGTGCCCGGTGTGGGGCCGGGCACCTGCGTTCACCACATCGTTACCATCCGTTCACCATTCGTCGTCCGGGCGCACCCCGCCCTGTCGCGACACTTCGGTCGGATGTCGAAGATCCTGATCATCGAGGACGACGACGTCATCGCACGCGGGATGGCGCGCCACCTCGAGGCAGCGGGGTTCGATGCCGTCGGCGTGGCCAACGGCGAGACCGGCCTCGCCCGCCTCCGCTTCGAGCGGCCCGACGTCTGCGTGCTCGACCTCATGCTCCCCGGTGTCGACGGCTGGAAGGTGATCGAGCAGGCGCGCGCCGAGGGAATCGGCACCCCCATCCTCGTCGTCTCCGCCCGCGGCACGGAGCACGACCGGATCCACGCGCTCGAGATCGGCGCGGACGACTACCTCGTGAAGCCGTTCTCGATGAAGGAGCTCGTCGCGCGCGTCGGCGCGGTCGCCCGTCGCGGCACGCGCGCGCAGGAGCCGCGCCGCGGCGACGAGATCGTGATCGAGGAGCTGCGGCTCGACCCGCGGAACGTCCAGGCATACGTGGACGGGTCGAGCGCCGACCTGACGCCGACGGAGTTCCGGCTCATCTACGCCCTCGCGCTCGAGGAGGGCCGGGTGCTCACCCGCGACGAGCTGCTGCAGCGCGTCTGGGGCCGCCGCGCGACCCACCGCGACCGCACGGTCGACGTCTTCGTCCGCAAGCTCCGCGAGAAGGTCGACGCGCGAGCCACGCGCCACACCTTTCTCCAGACGCGCTACGGCGTCGGGTACAAGCTCGAGGCCGAGGCGAAGTAGCCCTCGACCCGGCCGCAAGGCCGCGTCGGAGGTGCCGACGTTGCCGTAAGGGAACCGTTAGCGACGGGTGGCGCCGGCCGCCGTCGCGGATATAGTTAGCCTCACGAATGATTCGTGAGGCTACGCTTTCAGCGCAAGAGATCGCCGAGGAGCTGCGACCGGTGATCCTCCGGCTCGGACGTCATCTGCGTCGCGAGACGGAGCAGCTTGGCGTCACGTCTCACCAGGCAACGCTCCTGTGGCAGGTCAAGTCCCGACCCGGCCTGTCTCTGCGAGAGCTGGCGCACGCCGAGGGCATTTCCGCGCCATCGCTCTCGGCGCACGTCGACCGGCTCGAGGCGCTCGGCCTCATCCGGCGCGTCCGCTCGAGCGACGACCGCCGGCGCGTGGGCCTCGAGCTGACACCCGGGGGGCGGTCGACGGTGCGCCGCGTCCGGGCGCGCCGGACGACGTGGCTCGCCGACCGGCTTCGGCGCCTGTCGGACGACGACCGCGAGCGGGTCGAGCGAGCGCTGCCGGCGCTCGGGCAACTGCTGGAGACCGCCGAGTGACGGCGCTCGCGATCGCTCTCCGCGGCCGAACCTTCCGCTCGCTCCGACGTCATCGCAACTACCGGCTCTTCTTCACCGGCCAGCTGATCTCGGTCGCCGGGACGTGGATGCAGAACATCGCGCTCGCCTGGCTCGTGATCCAGCTCTCGAGCTCGCCCCTCGCGGTCGGCGCGCTCGCGTTCTGCCGCTTCCTCCCCTTCTTCCTCCTCAGCCTCGTGGCGGGGGTCGTCGTCGACCGCCTCGACACCCGACGTCTGCTGATCGCCACGCAGGCGACCGCGATGCTCGTCTCGATCGTGCTCGCCGTCGTGACGCTCACCGGCGCCGCCACCCTCCCGGTCGTCTATGCGCTCGCCGCGCTCGGCGGTCTGATCCTCGTCTTCGACTCGCCCGGCCGACAGACCTTGACCTTCCAGATGGTCGGCCCGCGCGAGCTGCCGAACGCCGTCGCGCTCAACTCCGGCCTCTTCAACGCCTCGCGCGTGATCGGCCCCGCGCTCGCCGGAATGACGATCGCCGTCGCGGGCGTCGGCTTCTGCTTCGTGGTCAACGCGGTCAGCTTCCTCGCCGTCCTCGTCGCCCTGAAGGAGATGCGCGTCGACGAGCTCACGCCGGTCGTCAAGAACCGCGACACGCGCGTCGTCGCGGGCATTCGCGAGGGTCTTGCGTGGTCGGCCCGCTCCCCGATCGCGCTGACCGTGCTCGTCGTCGTGACGATCGTCTCGACGGTCGGGTTCAACTTCAACGTCCTCGTCCCGCTCCTCGCCTCGCAGACGCTCGACGTCAGCGCGTGGATGTTCGGCGTCCTCTCGGCGAGCTTCGGGCTCGGCGCGCTCATGGGTGCGCTCGCGACGGCGACCCTGCGCAGCGCGAGCCCACGGACCTTCTCGATCGGCGCCGCCGGGTTCAGCCTCGTGATGCTCGCGCTCGCGCCCGTGCACACCGCGGGGCTCGCCCTGGTGCTCCTGTTCGCGCTCGGCCTGACGTTCTCGCTCTTCACCGCGAGCGCGAACGCGCTCGTCCAGCTCGCGTCGCCCGACCACCTGCGCGGCCGGGTCGTCAGCCTCTACCTCTTCGCGTTCGCCGGCCTCGCCCCCATCGGGGGGATCGTCGCCGGGTGGCTCGCAGACGTCGGCGGCACCGAGCTCGCCTTCGCGGTTGCGGGCATCTCGGGCCTTGCGGCGATCGCGTGGGCGAGGGGACGGCTCTCTCACGCATCCCTCGATCCGGCATCTCTCGAGGCGTGAGTCCCTCCAACGGGGGACCCACCTTCGCGAAACCGACGTTCATCGACTACGGTGTGTCCCCGGCATCGCACGGACGTGAACCCGCCGCCGCCGCGGCATCCCGGACGTGCGATGCCTTTCTCGTTTCTTTGCCTGCGAGCGTTCGTTCGGCTTTCGCCGAACGAACGCCGCAAACTCCGTTGGCCCGGCTTCGCCGGGCCAAGGGCACATCCCTGAAGTGGGCTGCCGGCTGCGCCGGCGCCCAGAAGTGCGTTCACGATCACCGGAACGGCTTCGATGCGCGCCCTGCGCGCGCGTCGGCCGCCTGATGTCTGATGGCTAGGGTGGTCGGCGTGACCGCGACACGCCAGCACTACGGGCTGACCCTCGGGATCCTGACGCTGGCGACCGCGGCCTACGCGCTCCAGCAGACGATGGTCGTGCCGGCGCTGCCCGAGCTCCAGCGAGACCTCGACACGTCGATGACCTGGGTCACGTGGGTGCTGACCGGGTTCCTCCTCTCGGCGGCGGTCCTCACTCCGATCCTCGGCAAGCTCGGCGACCGCTTCGGAAAGGAACGGCTGCTCTTCGCCTCCCTCGCCGTGTTCCTCGTCGGCTGCGCGGGGTGTGCGGTCGCACCGGACATCTGGACCCTGATCGCAGCGCGCTTCGTCTCCGGCGCGGGCGGCGCCGTCTTCCCGCTCAGCGTCGGGATCATCAGGGACGAGTTCCCCGGCGAGCGGGTCAAGGTCGGCATCGGCCTCCTCTCCGCGGTCTTCGGCGTCGGCGGCGGGCTCGGTCTCGTGCTCTCCGGGTTCCTCGTCGACAACGTCAGCTGGCGCTGGATCTTCGTGGTCGGCGCCGCTGCGATCGCGGTCGCGATGGTCCTCGTCCATCGTTTCGTGCCAGAGTCGCCGGTTCGCTCGCAGTCGCGCGTCGACGTCCCGGGGGCGATCCTGTTCTCGACGATGCTGGCGACGTTCCTGCTCGCGCTCTCCGAGGGCGAGAGCTGGGGCTGGACGTCGCCGGGGATCCTCGGCCTCCTGGGGCTCTCCCTGGTCAGCGGGATCGCCTGGGTCGTCCTCGAGTTCAAGGTCGACGAGCCGCTCATCGACATGCGCGTCCTGGCCGACCGGCCGGTGCTGCTCACGAACGTCACCGCACTGATCGCCGGCTTTGCGATGTTCGCCTCGTTCACCCTCGTTCCCGGGTTCGTCCAGGCGCCGGGCGACCTCCCGGATGCGATCGCCTCGCGGCTCGGCTACGGGTTCGCAGCCACCGCGACGACCACCGGTCTCTACCTTCTGCCCGGGTCGCTCCTCATGCTCTTCGCGGGGCCGCTTGCCGGCCTTCTCGGGCGTCGCGTGGGCTCGAAGTGGCCCCTGGCGATCGGCATGGTGCTGATCATGGCCGGCGGCGGCGCGCTCGCCGCGTTCCACGACGAGCCGTGGCAGATCATCGCTGCGATGGCGTGCCTCAGCGCCGGGGTCGGGTTCTCGTACGCCGCGATGGCGGCGCTCATCACGGAGGCGGTCGCGCCCACGGAGACGGGCGTGGCAACCGGCATCAACACGGTCATGCGCACGGTCGGCGGCGTGATGGGAGCCCAGATCGGGGCGGCGATCCTCTCCGCCGACACGCTCGCGGGCACGAAGGTGCCGACGGAGGGCGCCTACGTCAGCGCGTTCGTGCTCTCCGCGGTCGCGGCCGGGTTCGCGGCGGTGATCGCGGTGTTCGTCACGCCGACGCGGATCCGCCGCCGGCGCGTGACCGTGGCCGTCGAGCCGGCCGACGCCGGCGCGCGCTAGCCCGGGGACTGCAGCTGGACCTGCCGACCGCGAGAGGACGCGTCGCACGGCCCGTCATGTCTTGCTCGGCTGTCGCGGCCAGAGCGTGTAGCTGAACGAGATGAGGAAGTCGACGGCGAGTACCAGCGTCCAGAGCGCTGCAACATCGAGCAGAGCTTCGGTTCGCTCGAGGTCGCCGACGGCCAGCGCGCCCACCCCGAGGAGCGTGATCCCGATGCTCCACGCCATGAGGTGGCGCAGCCACTCGCGGCGCTGCCGGGCCGCGTGGGGGCGTCCAGTGCGCGGTGCCGACTCGGGGAGCCTTGCGCCGGCGAAGCGGTGGGCGACGCGAGCGTCCGCCCAGTCGACGATCCGCTTCCCCCAGGCGAGAGAGACGCCGATGTAGACGGCCGCAAGCGCATGGGGAAGCGTTGCCTCGCCGCCACGCCGCAGGTCGAACGTCGTCGCGGCGAGCAAGGCGAGGTCGACCAGCGGCGTCGCAGCGAGCAGCGCCACGCCCAGCCTCGGGCGCAGGAGCGCGTAGCGCATCACGAGTCCCGAGACGAGGATCAGCCAGAAGGCGACTTCCGCGGCGACGACGAGCGTGATCAGCACGTCACCTCCTCTCAGAGACCCGGCGCGCGAGGTCGACTCGCGCGATAGATCGCCGTGACCACGGCAACGCCCCCCATCACGATCGCTGCCGTCAGACCGGCCCGAATCCACCACGCTGCGTCTTCTGGAAGGAGCTGCTCCTTGCCCAGATTCGCCGGGGCGATGACGACGACATAGACCCACCACGGCGCCCACCGTGACGAGGAGCGCGTCGGATCGGAGTTCATCGCTGCTCCCTTCTCTAGTACGACTGTGCTAGAGAAGGATCGCGACAGCACGTCGTCCATCTGGTACGGCGGGCTCGTGTTCCGGCGGTTCGGTTAGTACGAGTGTGCTAAGAGGAGACGGGTGTCCCGGATCGACATGGAAACGAGGCGCCGCGAGCTCGGTGAGGCGCTTTGGCGTGTCGTCCTACGCGAGGGGATCGGAGCGGCGTCCGTCCGCAAGGTTGCGGCCGAGGCCGGGATCTCGGCCGGCTCGCTCCGCCACGTCTTTCCGAGCCAATCGGAATTCCTCACGTTCGCCATGCAGCTGATGGTCGAGGAGGTCGCGCAACGAGTCGCATCCGTCCACCGGACCGGTGATGTCCGCGAGACCGTCGAACGGCAACTGCGCGCGTTGCTCGTCCTCGACTCCCGGACCCGGGCCGTCTTCGAGGTCTGGCTGGCGTTCGCCACCCGCGCCTGCGTCGATGCGAGCTTGCGGCCTCTTCGTGATCGGACGCATGCGCAGGTGCGCACGCTCTGCCGCTCCGCGCTCGAAGCCCTGCGCGACCAGCGAAAGACGCGACCGAACATCGACATCGCGTACGAGTCGGAGCGCCTCCACGCGCTCATCGACGGTCTCGCGATGCATGCCGTCCACGATCCCGGGACAACGTCTCCGGCACGGCAGACGGAGCTCCTGACGCGACACCTGGACAGCCTTGCCCGAGTCCGCGGCCCAGCCGCGTCGCGGACCTAGCCAGTCAGAGGGCCGTTATCCGATCGTCCAGGTGTCGGAGCCGTGCAGGAGCGCGGCGAGGTCGCCCGCGCCACGCTGCTCGACGGTCGTCCGCACCTGCTCGTGCACGAGGTCCTCGTAGACCGGCCGGTTGACCGAGCGGAAGACCCCGAGCGGCACGGCGCCCGACGACTCCCAGGTCAGGCGCGCGAGCGCGAACGCGAGCCCCGGGTCGTCGCGGAGCGGGTCGTGGCGGAGGAGCCCCCCGGCCGACGCGTCCACGATCTCGAGCGTCCCGTCCGAGCGCATCCGTACGCCCTTGTCGCCCCAGCGCACCTCCTCCCCCGCGCGGAGGTAGAGCCGGTTGTCCTTCTCGTCGCGGACGATGTCGAACGCGCCGTCGTTGTAGATGTTGCAGTTCTGGAGGATCTCGACGAACGCGGCGCCGCGGTGCTGCGCGGCCGCGCGGAGCACCTCGAGCGAGCCCTGCTTGTCCGTGTCGATCGCGCGCGCGACGAACGTCGCCTCGGCGCCGATCGCAATCGAGAGGGGGTTGAACGGATGGTCGACCGAGCCCAGGGGCGTCGACTTCGTCACCTTGCCGAGCTCGGAGGTCGGCGAGTACTGGCCCTTCGTGAGCCCGTAGATGCGGTTGTTGAAGAGGAGGATCGTGATGTCGACGTTGCGACGGAGCGCGTGGATCAGGTGGTTGCCGCCGATCGAGAGCGCGTCGCCGTCGCCGGTGACGACCCAGACCGAGAGGTCGGGACGGGCGGTCGCGAGACCGGTCGCGATCGCCGGCGCGCGCCCGTGGATCGAGTGCATCCCGTACGTCTCCATGTAGTACGGGAACCGCGCGGCGCAGCCGATCCCGGACACGAACACGAGGTTCTCCCTGGGGACGCCGAGCTCGGGGAGGAACGACTGGACGCCCGCGAGGATCGCGTAGTCCCCGCAGCCCGGACACCAGCGCACCTCCTGGTCGGATTTGAAGTCCTTCGCAGTGAGCTGCACGAGCCCGTTTCCGTTGCCGCCGGTCATGCCCCCTCCGCCATCGTGGTGATCGCGTCCTCCAGCTCGGCCGCGCTGAGCGGCCGGCCGCGGACGCGCGAGTAGGAGACCGCGTCGACGAGGAACTGGGCGCGCAGCAGCATCGCGAGCTGGCCGAGGTTCATCTCGGGCACGAGGATCTTCGGGTAGCGGCGCAGCACCTCGCCGGTGTTGCCCGGGAACGGGTTCAGGTGGTGCAGGTGGGCGCGGGCGACCCGGACGCCGCGCTTGCGAACCCGGCGCACCGCGGCCGCGATCGGGCCGTAGGTCGAGCCCCAGCCGATCACGAGAAGCTCCGCATCGCCGTCGGGGTCGTCGAGCTCTAGCTCGGGGATGTCCGCGGCGATGCCTGCGACCTTCTGGGCGCGGAGCCGGACCATGTGGTCGTGGTTGTCCGGGTCGTAGGAGATCGCGCCGGTGACGTCCGCCTTCTCGAGACCGCCGATCCGGTGCTCCAGGCCGGCGGTGCCGGGGATCGCCCACGGCCGCGCGAGCGTCTGCGGGTCCCGGCGGAAGGCCTCGAACGGCTCGTCGCCGGGCTCGGCGAACGGCACGGAGATGTCGGGCAGCTCGTCGACCTGGGGGATCAGCCACGGCTCCGATCCGTTCGCGAGGTACGCGTCGGAGAGGAGGTAGACAGGGGTGCGGTACTTCAGCGCGATGCGAACCGCCTCGATCGCGGCCTCGAAGCACTGGGAGGGGCTCGAGGCGGCGACGACGGGCACCGGACTCTCCCCGTTCCGCCCGAAGAGCACCATCAGCAGGTCTGCCTGCTCGGGCTTCGTCGGCATCCCGGTCGACGGCCCGGCGCGCTGGATGTCGAGGATCACGAGCGGCAGCTCGAGCGCGATCGCGAGGCCGACGGTCTCTGCCTTGAGCACGACCCCGGGGCCTGCCGAGGCGGTGACCCCGAGCGCGCCGCCGAACGACGCTCCTATGGCCGCGCCGACGGCAGCGATCTCGTCCTCGGCCTGGAACGTGACGATGCCGAAGTCCTTCCGCCCAGCGAGCTCCTCGAGAATCGAGGACGCGGGCGTGATCGGGTAGGCGCCGAGGAACAGCGGCAGGCCGGAGCGCTGCGAGGCCGCGATGAGGCCGAATGCGAGCGCCGTGTTACCCGTGATCTGGCGGTACGTTCCCGGGGCGAGCGGCGCCGGGGCGACCTCGTACGAGACCGCGAAGTCCTCCGACGTCTCACCGTAGTTCCAGCCCGCGCGGAACGCCTTCGTGTTCGCCTCCACGATCTCGGGCCGCTTCGCGAACTTCTGCTCGATGAAGGCGAGCGTCCCCTCGACCGGCCGGTGGTAGAGCCACGACATCAGCCCGAGCGCGAAGAAGTTCTTCGAGCGCTCCGCCTCGCGGGGCGTGATCCCCTCGATGCCCTTGAGTGCGCCCACGGTCATCGACGTGAGCGCGACCTCGTGCAGGTGGTAGTCGCCGAGCGACCCGTCCTCGAGGGGGCTCTCGGCGTAGCCCGCCTTCTGCAGCGTCCGGTCGCCGAACGCGTCGGTGTTGACGATGATCGTCGCGCCCTTCGGCACGTCGCCGAGATTCGTCTTCAGCGCCGCCGGGTTCATTGCGACGAGCACGTCGGGCCGGTCGCCGGCCGTGAGGATGTC
The DNA here is from genome assembly GCA_036406535.1 of Gaiella sp. Taxonomy (GTDB): domain Bacteria; phylum Actinomycetota; class Thermoleophilia; order Gaiellales; family Gaiellaceae; genus Gaiella. Next base: position 9,284 of record DASXAW010000111.1, on the reverse strand, counting down.
GTGGTCGGCGAAGTGGACCTGGAACCCCGAGACGCCCGGGAGCGACCCCGCAGGTGCGCGAATCTCCGCAGGGAAGTCGGGGAACGTCGCGAGGTCGTTGCCGAGCGTCGCGGTCTCGCTCGTGAAGCGGTCGCCCGTCAGCTGCATCCCGTCGCCCGAGTCTCCCGCGAAGCGGATGATCACGCGCTCGAGCTGCTCGACCCTCTTCGTCGCCACTGCACCTGCAGCGTAGCGTCCCCTCGCGATCGGCCGGTCGGCCGCTCGCCTCAGACCGGGCGGCGCACGACGCGGATCCCCCACGCGCGACCCGAGGCGAACAGCTCGTCCGGGTCGACCTCGCCGTCCCAGCCGAGGAAGTGCCGCTCGGGGTCGTCCGGCGTGCAGCCTTCCACGGCGAGTCTGGTCTCGCGCGGCCGCGCGACGCCGCCGGCGGCGAGCTCGTCACGCCGCCGCTCGGCCTCCTCCGCGGCCGGCCCCTCTGCGTAGCCCTTCGCCATGGGTGCAGTGTGCCGCGAGCGGCGCCAGGCGCGAAGTATTCGTGGCAGTTGCGACCGCGAATGCGGGCGCCTTCAGGGGTCTGCCCCGCCGCACGCAGGGATCAAGCGGCAGGAATTCGCGCGAGCGGATTCCTGCTTCGCAACGGGCCTAGGTGCCGTACTGCTCGACGGCGCGCTGGAAGGCGCGGAAGCTCGCCTTTCGCTTCCCCGTCACGGTCGTCAGGCCCGACTGCCAGCCGCCGAGGCGCTCCTCGTCGCGGAGGAGGAACCAGAGGAAGACGTCGACCCGTGGGTTCCGCCGCGCCCACGCGGCCGCCTGGGTGAGGTACGTCGCCTGCTGCCGCCACGTGACGCCGAAGATCCTGTCGGGCGGCCTCGTCTGGTAGCCGTACTCGGTGATCCAGATCCGCATCCGGCGGCCGTAGAGCCGGTCGAGCTCCTTCACGAGGACGTCGAAGTTCCCGAGGGTGACGGCGGTCGGGGGCTGACCGCGCTTCCCGGGCGGCGGCTTCGTCGCCGGCGTCTCCGCGGGTGAGCCGTAGTAGGGGTGGTGCGCGTAGGCGTCGAACCCCTTCGCGCCGCCGGCCTTCATCGCGCGGAGGAAGGGCACCGGCGACACGGACGGCCGGCTCGAGTTGGGGTTGTTGTTCCCCCGCGGGCCTGTCGCGCCGCACGCCACCTTGGAGCTGCGCTGGACCGACTTCACCCCCTGGACGACCGCGTTGCAGATCTTCGCGTAGACGCGTCCCGACTGGATCGCCCACCGCGCGCCTGTCCGGCGGTACTGCGGCTTGAGGAAGACGGGGTTGTTCGGCTCGTTCCACGCGATCCAGAGGCGCACCCGCGGGAGCGTCACCCCGTCCGCGTTCACGAACGTGCCGCTGTAGCGCTTCTGCGCCGCGGCTGCGAAGAGCCGGAGGTCGCGCGCGTTCGTCGGCGCGACGTTCCACCCCTTCGCCGCGTTCGCCCAGGGCGGCGTGCCGATGATCGAGAAGATCGGGTCCATCCCGTTCACGACCGCGAACCGGACCGTGCGGTCGTACGTGTCCCAGTTGTAGGCCGGATCGTTGGGGTCGGCCGGGCGCCGGGGCCGCTCGGTCGCGACGCGGAGCGAGGGGCCGGCCCACCAGAGGTTGACGCGCACCAGCTGCGTCTCGGTCTTCGCGAGCTGCCCGAACACGGCGTCGGGCTCGCCGTAGAGCACCATCCCGTCGTCGAAGATCCCGATCCGCAGGGAGCTCGACGCCGAGGCGGTGGGAGCGAGGCAGAGAGCGAGGCCGACGGCGGACGCGACGAGCGCCGCGGCGACGCTACGCACGCGCGGGCTCTCCCTCGAGGGACGCCAAGGTGCGGCGGAGCCCTTCCTCGAGCCCGACCTCGGGCTCCCAGCCGAGCAGCTGCCGGGCGCGCGTGATGTCGGGCTGGCGGACCTGCGGGTCGTCGACGGGGAGCGCCTCGAAGACGATGGGGCTGGACGAGCCCGTCGCCGCGATCACGGCCTCCGCGAGCTCGAGCAGAGACATCTCTGCGGGGTTCCCGACGTTGACGGGCATGTGCTCGTCGGATTCGGCGAGCAGGATCAGCCCGCGGACGAGGTCGTCCACGTAGCAGAAGCTCCGCGTCTGCGATCCGTCGCCGAAGACCGTGAGCGGCTTCTGCTCGAGCGCCTGCCGGATGAACGTCGGGATCGCGCGCCCGTCATGGGGGCGCATCCGCGGGCCGTACGTGTTGAAGATCCGCACGATCGCGGTGTCGACCCCCTGCTGCCGGTGGTACGCCATCGTCAGCGCCTCCGCGTAGCGCTTCGCCTCGTCGTATACCCCGCGCGGGCCGATCGGGTTCACGTGGCCCCAGTAGGTCTCGGGCTGCGGGTGCACCTGCGGGTCGCCGTACACCTCGCTGGTCGAGGCGAGCAGGAACCGCGCACGGTGGACCTTGGCGAGGCCGAGCGCGTTGTGCGTCCCGTGCGAGCCGACCTTCAGCGTCTGGAGCGGCAGACGCAGGTAGTCGATCGGGCTCGCCGGGCTCGCGAGGTGGTAGACGAAGTCGAGCGCCTCGGGGATCTCGACGTGCTGTGTGAGGTCCTTCGGCACAAAGGCGAACGCGTCGTCTCGCAGATGCTCGATGTTCCCGAGCGACCCCGTCTCGAGGTTGTCGAGGCACACCACACGATGCCCTTTCGCGAGCAGCGCCTCGCAGAGATGCGAGCCGAGGAAACCGGCGCCGCCGGTCACGAGGGAGGTCGGCATCGCGCGCGATCCTACCCGCGCCCCGCCGGAAACGAGGCCGAGCTTACGAAGTCCTCACGCGGGCCGCTCTCGTCCGGGGGATTGGACAGCGGGGACAACAGTGCTAGCTTCGAGAGGCCGTGTCCACGGGCCTTTGCCGCAGGGTCCCGCGCTCGCGACGCGCCGCCTTGGTCCTCCTCGGGGTGACGCTCGTGGCGTCGCTTGCCGTCTCGTCGGCCATGACGGCGGAGGGCGACGGTGACCACCAGGACACGGTCGATATCTGCCACTGGAGCAACAAGGACGCCGAGTACGAGAAGGCGCAGGCACGCGAGACGGATTTCTACGGCGCTGGGCAGCAGGGCCACGGCACCCATGCGCAGGACATCGTGCCGCCCTTCGTGATCGAGAACCCGCGCCCCGGCGACCCGGACTCGTTCCCCGGGCGAAACTGGGATGGGAACGGACAGGCGACCCTCGACAACGGCTGCGTCGCGCCGCCCCCCGAACCCGAGCCCTCGAAGAAGGTGCGGATCTGCCACGCGACGAGCTCGAACAACAACCCGTACAACTCGATCGACCCGGCGATCGCGAACAACGGCGACCTCAAGGGCGGCCACCTGAACCACACCGGGCCGGTCTACCCGCAGCCGAACTGGGGCGACATCATCCCGCCCTACGACTACATCGACGAGAGCGGCCAGCTGCAGACGTTCCCCGGATACAACTGGAGCCCGGAAGGCCAGGCGATCTACCAGAACAACTGCGAGCCTCCTCCTCCGCCGCAGCCGAAGCCGATCACGCCGATCGTCGAGTGCGTCGAGGACGCGGCGGGCGGCCTGCTGGCCCATTTCGGGTACGACAACCCGAACACGACGACGATCGCGGCCACGGGGGCGCAGAACAGCTTCGCCCCACCGCCCGCGAACCGCGGCCAGCCGACGTCGTTCGCGGCCGGGCGCGTCACCGACGCCTTCCAGGTCAGCTTCAGCGGGTCGCTGACATGGACCCTGACCGGGAACAACGCCACGGCGTCGGACAGCTCGAAGGCGTGCCCCAGCTCGATCACAGTCGTCAAGCGGCTCGTGCCTACCGACGATCCCGGGCGCTTCAGCCTGAGAATCGACGGCGTGATCGCCGGGGGCGCGGAGGCGGTCGGAGACGGCGGGACGACGGGCACGATCTCGGTCGACGCGGGCCGCCGCACCGTGAGCGAGACAGCCGGCGCCGGGACGAGCCTCGACGACTACACGGTCGCGACCGTCTGCCGCAACGGGGACGCCGTCGTCGGGAGCGCCGACCGGCCGTCGCTGGAGGTCACCGTCCCCCGGGGCGCGTCGCTCGTCTGCACGATCACGAATACGGCCAAGCCGAAGCCGGCCGCGGTCTCGCCGATCCTCGAGTGCGTCGTGTTCAACGAGGGGCCGCCGGACGTAGCCGTCTGGGGGTACCGGAACTCGAACGACCACCCGGTGCAGATCCCGATCGGCGAAAAGAACCGCTTCATCCCGACTCCGAGGGACCGCAGCCAGCCGACCACGTTCGAGGCGGGACGGGTCGTCGGTCAGTTCGAGACGTCCTTCGAGGCCGGAGCCGGCAACCTCGTGTGGTCGCTGAACGGCAGGACGGCGACTGCATCGTCCGGCTCACCGCGCTGCACGGCGACGCTCGAGCTGCGGAAGGTCGTCATTCCCGCGGACGACCCTGGCGTCTTCGAGCTTCGGCTCAACGGCGACGTCGTCGCCACCGGCGGCGACGGAGCGACGACCGGGGCGATCACCGTCGGGACGGGCGAAGGAACCGCGAGCGAGACGGCCGGCCAGGGAACGAGCCTCGACGACTACGACTCGAAGGTCGAGTGCACGCGCAACGGCACGGTCGCGGTCTCGGTCGAGGGCACGAAGGTCGACGGCGAGGTCCGGCGCGGAGACGACGTCATCTGCACGTTCACGAATACGCGTAAGGGCGCGCCGCCCGAGCCGCCGACGCCACCCACGCCGCCGATACCGCCAACCCCACCGACACCGCCAACCCCGCCAACCCCACCGACGCCCCCGACCCCGCCGACACCGCCTGGCCCGCCCGTCCCACCGCTCCTCGACCTTGTCGTGACGAAGTCCGTCGAGCCGACGACGGTCTCGGTCGGCGGTCGGCTGACCTGGACGATGACGGTCACGAACCGCTCGGCCGTCGCAGCGGCGGATGTCAACGGACTCAAGGTCGACGACCCGCGGTCGTATCGGACGACGCTGATCTCGCTGAGGACATCGCAGGGGACGTGTAAGCCGTACACGTGCGACCTCGGCCGTCTCGCCCCGGGCGCGTCGGCGACCGTGACCGCCGTCACGCAGGCGACGCAGGTGGGCGTGGTCGTCGACATCGTCCGCGTCGGGTCAGAGGAGGTCGAGTCGAACTACCGCAACAACGTCGCAGCGGCGCTCGCACGCGTCGTCGGGCCGCTCGTGCCCCCTGTCGGCCTGGGGACCTGCCGGACCCTGACCGCGGAGCCCAGGGCGCTCGAGAGCGCCAGGGCGTCGGTCGTGCGGGTGACAGCGCGCAACCGGCTCGGAAAGCCTCTCGCGAACCATCTCGTGCGCGCCCGGGGCGCAGGCGTCGATGTCGAAGCCCGCACCGACCGGCAGGGGGTCGCGAGCTTCGCGCTGTCGCCCGACCGCGTCGGTCTCGTCGTGTTCTCGTCGAGCGTCCGGACTCTCGCTGCGCGAGCCGCGAGGCCACCGTCGTGTCGGACGCTGCTCGGCGTGCTTGCCGCACAGGGCGGCGTCGTCACGGGCTGAGCCTGCTCCTACGGGACGATGTCGATCGGGGTCCCGAGCCGCGCGAGCCGACGGAGCCTCGTGACGGCGTCGTTCGCGACGCGGATGCAGCCGTGCGACACCGCCTGGCCCAGAAGCTCCGGATGGTTCGTCCCGTGGATCCCCACGACGTCCGTCGGCCAGTCGGTGACGCGGGCGAACGCGGTGGTCTCGAGCGCGAACCTCCCGTAGAACGGATCCGTCGGGACGAAAGCCGACTGGACGTAGAAGTCCCGGCCCAGCGGCGTCGGGGAGCCGGGGGCGCCGATCGCGACGACCGTGCGCAGCAGCAGCTTTCCGTCGCGAATGCGATGCACCTCGAGCCGCCGAGCACCCAGCGCGACGACGATCCGATTCACCGCCGGCCGGACCTCGACGGCCTCCGCCGGGACCCACCCCCGGGAGCCGTTCGGGCGTCCCGGAAGGCTCAGCCGGTACCACGACGCCCCATCGGCGCCCCGGCGGGACGAGAGCGCGAGGATCATCTGGAACTGGTCGTCGCGACGGAACCTGCCCAGCGTCCCGACGACGGGGGCGCCCGGACTCGGCGCCGCTCGCACCAGGACCGGGTGACGCAGTTCCCCGGCCGCCGGGAATCGCAGCTCGGCTCCGGCCGCTGCGCCAGGCGTCGCGGCGGCGCACAGCGCGAGCACAACCGCGAGCGCGCCTATCGATCTGCCCAGTGCGGACATGGCCCCAGAGACGATAGAGCCGTCAGCCGCAGGAAGCCTCCCCCGGCTCGGGAAGCGCACTCTGCCGTGCCGCTCAGGCCTCGGAGCGCTCTGCGGTCCCCTCGAGGTCGAGGCGGGGAAGCCGTTGCTCGAAGGCGGTGGGCAGCCACCAGCTGGCCCGCCCGAGGATGACGAGGATCGCGGGCGCCAGCGTGAGGACGAGTGTCGCCGCGAGCGCTACCCCGACCGACAGGCCGACACCGAACTGCTTCACGATCGGGTCGCCGTTCAAGACGAAGCTCCCGAAGACGGCGACCATGATCAACGCCGCGGAGACGATCACCTTCGCGCCGCCGGCCAGTCCCGCGGCGACCGCATCCCGCGGGTTCATCCCCTCGTGTCGGTGGTGGTCGACCTGGCTCAACAGGAACACCTGATAGTCCATCGACAACCCGAAGAGCACGGCGAACATCATCAACGGGACGTAGCTCGCCACGGGGACGCTGTCACTCACGGTGTCGATCCCGACGAGGCTCAGGCCCCAGCCCCACTGGAAGACCGCGGTCAGCACGCCGAACGCGGCGACGACGGCGAGCACGTTGGCGAGCGCGGCCTGCGCGGGAATGACGAACGAGCGGTACGCGACGAGGAGCACCAGGAAGCTCAGCGCGATCACGACGAGGATCACCTGGCCGAGACGCGAGCCGATCGCGGACGCGAGGTCGACGTTGCTCGCCGTGACGCCCCCGACGTGCGCCTCCAGGTCGGAGCCGGCGGTCGCCTGCGGCAGCGTGTACGTGCGGAGCGTCGTGACGAGGTCGGCCGTGTCGGGCGAGGCCGGCGCCGTCGTCGCGATCACGCTGAACGTCGCCGCGGTGCCGGAGCCGTTGAGCTGCGGCGGGGACACGAGCGCGACGCCCGAGGTCGCCGCGAGCGCGTCCTGGAGGGTGACGAGCCGCGTGTCCGTCCCTCGTGGATCTCCGCCCGCCTTCGTCACCTCCTGCGTGAGCTGGTCCTGGAGCTCCTTCGCCTCCTGCTCGTTCGTCGTCGCCTGCTGCTGCAGGGTGCCGAGCTGAGCCTGCTGGGTCTCGAGGTTCGCCGCCTGCACCTGGAGCGCCGAGGCTTCCCGCTGGAGCTCCTGCTTCTGCTGGAGGAGCACGGCCGACTCACTCGCCGCGCTCGCCGCCGCGCGGGCGAGCGCGATGGCAGACGACGCGAGCTGCTGCTCCTCTCGCCGGAGCGCGTCCTGCTCCCGCCGGAGCGCGCTCTCCTCGCTGCGGAGCTTCCGCTCCTGAGCGCGGAGCACGGCGAGCCGGCGCTCGAGCCGCGTCGCGCGCCGGCCGAGCACGCGCAGCTCCGCCTCGAGCCCGGCACGGGTCTTCGGGTCATCCGCGCGCGACAGCCTCGAGGACGCGAGACGCGTGGCCACGTGGTTCCGTCCGAGGGCGCCGATCGTCGCGCCGACACGACGTGCGAGCGGGATCGCCTCGGCGGCGAGCCCCCGCTGTCGACGGAGGAGCCGCTGTTGCTCCTGCCGCACCCGAGCGCCCTGCTGCTGCAGCCGAGTCGCCTCGCTCCTCAGCTCGTTCTCCTGCGCGGTGAGCGCCGCGGACTGCTGTTCGAGCTGGTCCTGCTGCTGCTCGAGCGCCGCCTGTTGCCGCTGCAGCGCCGACGCCTCCTTCGTCAAGGTGTCCTTCTGCGTCGTTCCCTCGGACTGCTGCTGCCCGAGGGTCGTCTGGAGGCTCTTCGCCTGTTGCAGCTGCTTGTCGTACTCGGCGCTCGGCGCGGCCGGCTCGCCGAGCTGCACCGCGATGAGCAGCGGCCCGTTGAATCCGACGCCGTACCCGGCGGTGATCAGGTCGTACGCCTGCCGCTGCGTCGTCGAGGTCGGCGTCGCCCCGATGTCCTCCTGTCCCAGCCGCAGGGAGAGCGTGGGCACGGCCAGCGGCGTGACCAGCAGACAGACGGCGAGGACGGTCAGCCATGGATGTCCGGTCACGACGCGTGCCCAGGCGCCCCAGAGACCGGTGCCCGGCGGCTTCTGCTTGCCGCGCAGGAGCGCGGGAAGCCGGACCGCGTCGAGCCGGCGCCCGACGAGCCCGAGCAGCGCGGGTAGGAGCGTGATCGCCGCGAGGACCGCGGAGGCGACCGCGACCGCCGAGGCGTATCCGAGCGAGGTCACGAGCGGGATCCGGGCGACGCCGAGCGCGAGCAGCGCGATGACGACCGTCCCGCCCGCATAGACGATCGCCGAGCCCGATGTCGCGACCGTCAACGCGATCGAGCCGGGAGGGTCCATTCCGGCGCGCAGGTGCTCGCGGTGGCGGCTCACCATGAACAGCGCGTAGTCGATGCCGACGCCGAGCCCGATCATCGTCGCGAGCGTCGGCGCGATCGACGGGACCGTGACGAGGTGTCCGAGGAGCGCGATGCCCGCGAGGCCGCTCACGAGCCCGACCAGCGCAGTCGCGATCGGCATCCCCATCGCGACGACCGACCCGAACGCGACGAGGAGGATGAGCATCGCGGCGACGAGCCCCACGACCTCGCTGCTCTCGGTTGCCGGCTCCGACAGCTCGCTGCCGATCGGGCCGCCGACGGCGACCTCCATTTCCGCCGCACGTGCGTCCTCCGCGGCGTCGAGGACGCTCTCGGCGATCTCCTCCGTGAGCTCGCCCGAGCCGACGTCGAGGAGGACGGGGACGAACGCGGTCGTCCCGTCCTTCGAGAGCTGCGCCCGGCCCTTCTGGGAGAACGGGTCGGTCGCGCCGTAGACGTGCGGGAGCTGGAGGATCGCGGCGCGTGCGCTCTCGACCGCCTGCTTGTTCGCCGTGTCGGCGACGCGGCCCGACGTCGTGTGGAAGACGACGGGACTGGAGCCGTTCTGCTGCGGCGGGAAGCGGGAGGCGAGGAGGTCGGTGGCCGCCTGGCTGTCCGTGCCGGGGAGCCGCAGATCGTCGCTCGTGTTCGACCCGTACCGTCCGACGAGCAGCACGAGCGCCGCGACGACGACCGCCCAGCCGGCGAGCACGACCCACGGGCGCCGCGCTGCGAACGCTCCGATTCGATGGAGAA
>DASXAW010000110.1:0-21145 GCA_036406535.1 Gaiella sp. | reverse complement strand
CGGACGACGCCGCGGCCGGCTCCGACCTCCTCGCCACGAGCCGGGCGCTCGCCGCCGCGCTGGAGAAGGAGGAGGCCGACCTCGTCCTCTTCGGCCAGCAGTCGAGCGACGCCGACGGCGCCGTCCTCTGGGCGGCGGTCTCCGACCGGCTGCGGCGGCCGATGGTCTCACAGGTCGCAGAGCTCACCGTCGACGGCGAGGAGCTGAGCGGGAAGCGCCAGACGGAGTTCGGCTACGACGTGATCGCCGCGCCGCTGCCGGCCGTCGTCGCCGTGTCGGACGCGATCAACGAGCCGCGCTACCCCTCGCTCAAGGGGATCATGGGCGCGAAGTCCAAGCCACAGGAGACGGTCTCGCTCGCGGAGGTCGGCGTCGACGCGAGCCTCGTGGGAGAGGCAGGCTCCGCCACGACCGTTCGCTCGTCCTCGCCGCCGCCCCCGAAGAGCGGCCAGGTGCAGATCGAGGACGACGGCAGCGCGGCCGAGAGGATCGTCGAGTACCTCGCGGAGAAGCGACTCGTCTAGGTGTCCCTTCACGCAATGCGATCCAGGTCCCTCACGCGCGCTGAGCGGCGCCATGCGTCGTCCTCGGTCGCCTCGATGCCTGCCGGCATCGACGCTCCCTGCGTCCTGGCCTGGCTTGCTCCTCCCACGCGAGGGACCAGGCAGCATCACCTGAAGGGACACCGTCGATGACGACGCTGGTCTTTCTCGAGAGCCACGACGGGGAGCTGACGAAGGGTGCGCTCGGCGTGCTCGGCAAGGCAGCGTCCCTCGGCGGAGACGTCGCCGGGGTCGTACTCGGCAGCGGGGTCCGCGATGCGGCCGCCACGGCAGGCGCCTTCGGTGCGTCGACGGTGTACGTCGTGGACGACGAGGCGCTGGCGGCGCCGCTTCCGCAGCCGCGCGTCGACGCGCTCGAAGCGGTGGTGCGCGAGACGGGCGCCGACACGGTTCTCTTCGCAGCCTCGGTGCTCGCCGCCGACGTCGCCGCCGGCCTCGCAGCACGGCTCGAGGCCGGTCTCAACTGGGACCTCACCGACCTGCGCGCCGAGGGCGACGAGCTCGTGGGCGTCCGGCCCGCGCTCGGCGACACGGTGCTCGTCGAGGTGGGGTGGAGCTCCGCGCCGCGGCTCGCGCTCATCCGCGCAGGAACGTTCGACCCCGTCGAGTCGGGCGGCTCTACCGAGGTGAAGGACGTCTCGACCGACTTCCAGGACTTCTCGACACGTGCGCGGCTCGTCGAGCACCTGAGCGAGAAGGCGAGTGGCCCGTCGATCGAGGACGCCGACGTGATCGTCGCGGGCGGGCGGGGCCTCGGGAGCCCGGAGGGCTTCTCGTACTGCGAGGAGCTCGCCGACGCGCTCGGCGGCGCGGTCGCGGCGACGCGCGCGGTCGTCGACGCCGGCTGGTACCCGTACGCCGCGCAGGTGGGTCAGACCGGCAAGACGGTCTCGCCGAAGCTGTACATCGCGCTCGGCATCTCCGGGGCGATCCAGCACAAGGTCGGCATGCAGAGCTCCGGGACGATCGTCGCCGTCAACAAGGACCCGAACGCGCCGATCTTCGACTTCGCCGACCTCGGCGTCGTCGGCGATCTCACGCAGATCGCGCCGAAGCTCACGGAGCTGCTCCGGGCCCGCCGGTGAGCGGCGTCCGCCCGGCCGACTTTCCGCCGCCGTTCGCGGCCTCGGAGGCGACCGGCCCGCCCACCGACGCGCCCGACGAGCGGATCGACGTCGGCATCCTGATCGTCGGGGGCGGTCCCGGCGGGCTCGCGTGCGCGATCCGGCTCGGCCAGCTGCTCGAGGAGCATCCCGACGTCCGCGAGCGGCTCGGCGACGTGCCGGTGGCGCTCCTCGAGAAGGGGAAGCAGGCGGGCTCGCACCTCCTCTCGGGGGCAGTGCTGAACCCGCGGGCGATCAGGAAGCTGTTCGCCGGTCGCATCCCCATCGAGGAGATGCCGACCTACGGGCCCGTCCACGGCGAGGCGGTCTACCTGCTCACGAAGGGCGCGGCGCTGCGGATCCCGCCCCCGCCGACGATGATGAACCACGGGAACTGGATCGTCTCTGTCTCCGAGCTCGGCCGTTTCCTCGCCGAGCAGGCGGAGACGGTGGGCACGACGATCCTCCCGGAGACCGCCGGGCAGAAGCTCCTCGTCGAGCACGGCCGCGTCGCGGGCGTCCGAACCGGCGACAAGGGGCGCGGAAAAGACGGCGAGCCGCTCGCGAACTTCGAGCCGGGCGTCGACGTCACCGCGCGGATCACGGTCCTCGCGGAGGGCACGGCCGGGCACCTGACGACGGCGGCGATCGACGCCTTCGGGCTGGAGGGCCGCAACCCCCAGATCTGGGCGCTCGGCGTGAAGGAGGTGTGGCGTGTCCCCAAGCCGCTCCGGAAGATCGTCCACACGCTCGGCTGGCCGCTGCGCAAGCGGGCCCGCTACGGCGAGTTCGGCGGCTCGTTCATCTATCCGATGGGCGACGACCACGTCTCGCTCGGCTTCGTGGTGGGGCTCGAGTACGCGGACGTGGAGCTGTCCGCGCACGATCTCCTGCAGGAGTTCAAGACGCACAAGCTCGTCCGCAAGATCCTCGACGGCGGGGAGCGCGTCGCCTGGGGCGCGAAGACGATCACCGAGGGCGGGCTCAACTCGCTTCCCTCGCGACTCAACGCGCCCGGCCTCCTGCTGGTCGGCGAGGGCGCCGGCCTCGTCAACGTCCCCCGGCTCAAGGGGATCCACTACGCGATCGAATCCGGGCGGCTCGCGGCGGAGTCGGCGTTCGCCGCGCTCCAGCGGGGCGAGGTCGCCGGTCGCCGCGGCGCGCTCGACACGTACGACGCCGCCCTTCGCGAGAGCTACGTGTGGAAGGACCTCGACGAGGTCCGGAACATGCGGCAGGTGTTCGACAAGGGCTTCTTCATCGGCGGCGCTCTCGCAAGCGCGATGACCGTGACGAAGGGAAAGCTGCCGCCGAAGGAGTTCGACACGCACCGGAACGCCGAGGCCGCGCTCCTGCGCACCGGGCGCGCGGCGCGGTATCCGGCCCCTGACGGGAAGCTGACGTTCGACAAGCTGTCGTCGGTCTTCGCCTCGGGCAACAGGACACGCGACGATCAGCCGAGCCACATCCGCGTCGCGACGAAGGTTCCCCGCGACCTCGCGCAGATGTGGCACTGGATGTGCCCCGCACAGGTCTACGAGGTCGGCGAGGCGGACGGCGACGGGACCGTCACCGTACAGGTGAACCCGTCCAACTGCGTCCAGTGCGGCGCGATCAGCGCGAAGGGCGGCCGCCTCACGCCGCCCGAAGGCGGCTCCGGCCCCGAGTACACGATCACCTGACGATGAGCGACGCCCGGTTCGACGTCGTCGTCGTCGGCGCCGGGATCATCGGCCTCGCCGTCGCGCGCGAGCTCCAGGCGCGCACGCCCGGGATCCGCCTCGGCGTCCTCGACAAGGAGCCGGTGCTCGGCTTCCACCAGACCGCCCACTCGAGCGGCGTCGTCCATCGCGGCGTCTACTACGCGCCCGGGTCGCTCAAGGCGCGACTGTGCGTCGAGGGCGCCGCGCGGATGCTCGAGTACTGCGAGGCGCAGGAGATCCCGATCCTCCGCTGCGGGAAGGTCGTCGTGGCGACCGGCGAGGAGGAGCTGCCCCGCCTCGACGAGCTGCACCGCCGGTCGGTCGCGAACGGCGTCCCGCGCGTCGAGCTGATCGGCCCGGAACGTCTCCGGGAGCTCGAGCCGCACGTCGCAGGGCTGCGCGCCATCCACTCGCCCGAGACCTCGGTCGTCGACTTCTCGCTCGTCGCGCGGGCGTACGGAGACGACGTGACGCAGCGCGGCGGCGAGCTCCTGCTCGGGCGCGAGGTTCTCTCCTTCGCACGTCGCGGCGGATCGACGGCGATCGGGACGACCGGGGGCGACGTCGAGGCGACGCGGGTCGTCGTGTGCGCGGGCGTCTACTCCGACCGGCTCGCCGCGTCGACCGGAGCCGACGCAGAGCCGCGGATCGTTCCCTTCCGCGGCGACTACCTCGTGCTCAAGCCGGGGCGACGGCACCTCGTGCGGGGCCTCGTGTACCCGGTGCCCGACCCCGCGTTCCCGTTCCTCGGCATCCACACGACCGTGCGTCCCGACGGCGCAGTCTGGCTCGGCCCGAATGCGGTGCTCGCGCTCTCGCGTGAGGGCTACCGGCGCCGAGACGTCAGGCTCCGCGACGTGCGCGAGATCCTCCGCTCCGCCGGGTTCCGGCGGCTCGCCCGCCGGCACTGGCGCATGGGAGCGGCGGAGACCGTGCGGGACCTCTCGACGAGGCGCTTCGTCGCCGCCGCCAGGAAACTCCTGCCGGAGCTGGAGGTGGACGACGTGCTGCCCGGGCCGTCCGGCATCCGCGCGCAGGCGCTCGCCCCCGACGGAACGCTCGTCGACGACTTCGTCTTCCACGAGGCCGACGGCGTCGTCCACGTGCGGAACGCGCCGTCGCCCGGGGCGACCTCCTCGCTCGCGATCGCGTCCGTGATCGCGGACAGGGTCGAGGCGGCCGCGGGCTCCTAGCCGCCGCGCCGCGCGGCCCACGCCTCGGCCATCGCGACGCGCTGGGCGAGCGTCGGGTGCGTGTCGAGCAGGACGTACGCCCACGTCGGCGGGCTGGGGTCGCCCAGCGACGTCACCGCAAACTCGCGGAACAGGCCTCTCGCGGCCTGCGGGTCGTGTGTGGCCTGGAGCGCCTTCCAGTCGGCCTCGGCCTCGAAGCGGCGGCTGACGACGTTCTGCGCAGGGCTCGTGGCGAGTGTCCACGCGGCCGTGAAGAGCAACGCGAGCGGAACCGCGCGCGGGTTCCCCATGCCGCCGAGGCGCCGGGTCACGAGCATCAGGAGCAGCGCGCCCGGGAGCGCGAAGAGGCCGAACCAGGCGACCGCCTTCGCGATGTGGTCGCCCGAGTGGTGGCCGAGCTCGTGCGCGAGGGCTACGTCGACCTGGCGGTCGGAGAACCGCCCGTCGAGCAGCGTGTCCCAGAGCACGACGCGCCGCGACGGGCCGAGGCCGAACGCGAACGCGTTCGCCTGGCTCGTGTCCTCGCTCACGCGCTCGATCCGGAGCGGAATGCCGTCGAGTCCCTCGGTGCGCTCCAGGCGGTCGTACCGGGCGACGAGGCCGGGATCGTCCGGTCGCTCGAGACCGGGGTAGACCCATGGGGAGACGAAGACGCCGACCGCTGCGATCGCGGTCAGGGCGGCCGCGCCGGGGATCCACCACCACGAGCCGAGCCGTCGCGCCAGCCCCATCACCACGAGGAGCGCCACGCAGACGGAGACGAACGTCCCGCCCAACGTGACCCAGTCGCCGAACACCGCGTCGAAGTAGCCCATGTGCGAGACGTCGTGACGTCTGCTCCACCACAGGGCGACGACGGTGAACGGGAGCTGCGTGAGCCAGACGATCGCCAGGCCCAGCATCCCGAGCAGCATCCCGGTCCCGAGTGGCCCTGCGGCCGACTCCTGCGCGAAGCGCGCCCCGTAGCGCGCGTACAGGGCGAGCGTCGCCAGGGTCACGACGATCCCGAGCGCCCACACGACCAGGAGGAAGCGCTCGAAATGCTCCGCCCGCGCGACGAGCGCCGGACCGAAGACCCGGTCGACGTCGACGTGGGGGAGCGCGAGGTCGTCGGGGACGACGGTCCCGGCGACGAGCCGGGCGAGGAGCAGCCAACCGGCGACGAGCGCGGCGTAGACGCCGACGCGGAGCGTCCTCACGTCGCGGCCGCCGGCTCGAGCGGCACCGCAACCGGCACCGACGGAGGAGGCTCGAGCGCCGGCGAGGAGTCGGGGTACCGGGGCGTGAGCAGCAGCGCGTATCCCCACGCCTGCGCTTGGTACCGGAGCGACGCAGCGCCGAGGTCGCGCAGGCCGCGGGGAACCCGGCCCGTCGCGAGCGCCGCGAACCACAGGAGGATCGCCACCACGAACGTCACCGCGGAGTACGCCAACACGAGGAGGAACGCGGGAACCGCCAGGAAGAGGCGGACGAGCACGCCGAGGCGACGCTGCCGTGTCGGCGGGGCGATCGTCAGGTCGATCGGATAGCTGCCCTCCCGCCCGACGAAGCCGGGGAACTGCCGTCCGACGACGGAGAAGAACGCGCTCAGGTGCGTCACGGCCCGCACGAACGCGGCGATGAACCGGTGGAGCGCGCGGGGTACGCGGCCGAGGACGAGCGCGAGGATCCACGCAGCGAGCGCGGCGAGGACGACGAGCACCGACCAGAGCGTCAGCCAGACGAGATGGGGGACGACGAGCGGGAAGCGGAACAGGACGAGGAGCCGCGGCCGCCGGAGGTCGTCGTCGACGGCGACCGCGATCGGATGTGCGGGGAGCGCCGGTGGCGGCTCGACCTTCCCCGGGGTCGAGTCGGGGTACCTGTCGGTGAGCATCAGCGCGTATGCCGTCGTCTGCGCGGCGTAGCCGATGGCGTACACCGACGCGTCGCGCATGCCGCGCGGCATCCGCCCCCGGACGAGCGAGGCGAACCACCCGAGGAAGGCGACCGTGGCGGTGAGGCCGCCGATGCCGCCGGCGAGCGCACCGCCGTATCCGCTCCCGAGCGCGACCGAGCCGCCGAGGGTCGAGGAGACGAGGAACGCGGGCACTGCGAGCACGAGCCGGAAGCCGGCGCCCCAGCGACCCTGGAAGGCGGGTGGATCGATCTCGACGTCGACGGGGTATGGCCCGGCGCCGGTGAAGCCGGGATAGGGGTCGGCGGCGAGGCCGAGGTACGCGGTCAGATGGACGGCGTACCGCGTGAAGCTCGCGAGGAAGCCGTGCAGCGCGGCAGGCGCGCGGCGCTCGAAGAGCACGGCCAGCCACATGACGAACGCGAGCGTGAACGCCGCGATCCCGAACAGCGTGATCCAGACGAGGTGGGGGAGCGCAAGGATCAGCCGGAAGAGGACGGTGACGCGGTTCCGCCGCAGGTCGTCGCGCACGACGACACGAACGGGATGCTGCGATGCGCCCTCCGGGGACATGCGACGCATTCTGAGGTCAGCCCCGGACTAGGATCGGCGGGTGAGCGGCGATCCAGTGACGCGCGACGACGTCGTCCGCGCCGCCGAGACGATCCGCGGACGCGTGCGGCGGACGCCGCTCCTCGAGGGAACCGCCCTCGCGCCGAATCTCTCGCTCAAGGCGGAGCTTCTCCAGCACACGGGGTCGTTCAAGGTGCGCGGCGTCACGAACCGGCTCGCCGCGCTCGACTCCGAGGAGCGCCGGCGCGGCGTGGCGGGCGCGTCGGCCGGGAACCACGCGATCGCGCTCGCGTGGGGCGCGGCCGCCGAGGGCCTCGACTGCGTGGTCTTCTCGTGGGCGGCGGCAAGCCAGTTCAAGCTCGACCGCGCGCGGGCGCTCGGCGCGCACGTGGACGTCGACGCCGAGGATCCCTCGGGCGCATTCGCCCACCTCGAGGAGCACCTCGCCGAGACAGGCCGCGTGCTCGTCCACCCCTTCGACGACCCGTTCGTGATGGCGGGTCAGGGCACCGTCGGCCTGGAGATCCTGGAGGACATGCCCGGGGTGGACGTGATCGTCGTCCCCGTCGGCGGGGCGGGTCTCGTCGCTGGGATCGCCGCTGCGGTCGCGCCGCGCGGCGTGCGGGTGGTCGGCGTCGAGCCCACAGGTGCAGCCTCGCTCGAGCTCGCCCTCGCGGCCGGCGAGCCCGTCTCGATCGCGCCGCAGACGAGCGCCGGCGGCCTCGACGCGCCGTACGCGGGCGACAACGCGCTGGCGGTGTGCCAGGCCGCCGGCGTGCAGGCGGTGCAGGTCTCCGACGCGGCGATCGAGGAGGCGATGCGACGCGTCTACGCGGACACGAAGCTCGCGTGCGAGCCCGCGGGCGCGGCTGCCGTCGCGGCCGTCCTCGGCGGTCTCGTCGAGGGCGAGAACGTCGTCGCCGTCGTCTCGGGGGGCAACGTAGGGCCTGAGATCGCCTCTGCTATCCTGGCCGGTTCATGAAGGCCGACATCCATCCCGAGTACGTCGTCGCGCACGTCACCTGCTCCTGCGGGAACGAGTTCACGACCCGCTCGACGAAGCCCGAGCTGCACGTCGAGGTGTGCTCCGCCTGCCACCCGTTCTACACGGGGAAGCAGAAGCTGATGGACTCGGGCGGCCGCGTCGAGCGCTTCCAGCGCCGCCTCGAGAAGGCGGCGGCGGCGAAGAGCGCCTAGGGCGCCCAACCCCCGCGGTACCCTTCGCACATGAGCGTCTCGTACGGGGGGCAGGCCGTGCTCGAGGGCGTGATGATGCGCGGGCCGTCCTGCTGGGCGGTTGCCATCCGGACGCCCGAGGGCGGCATCGAGGAGGTGGTGAAGGACGTCACCTCGCCGATGCGCCGGCACCGGATCTGGCGTCTTCCCGTGATCCGCGGCGTCGTCGCGCTGGGCGAGTCGCTCGCGATCGGCTTCCGTGCGCTCGCGATCTCCGCGAACGTCGCCGCGCGCGAGGAGGACGAGGAGGGCAAGGTCGTCACGGAGATCACCCGCGGCCAGATCATCTTCTCCTTCGCGATCGCGATCGGGTTCGCGCTGATGCTCTTCAAGGTCGGGCCGGCGCTCCTGACCAACTGGCTGCCGATCGACGGGACGACATGGTTCGTGATCGTCGAGGGGCTGATCCGCGTTGGCGTGTTCATCGCCTACATCGGGCTGATCGGCCTCCTCCCGGATCTGAAGCGCGTGTTCCAGTACCACGGCGCGGAGCACAAGACGATCAACGCGCTCGAGGCCGGCTCGGAGCTGACGCCCGAGAAGGTGCAGAAGTTCAGCTTGATCCATCCCCGTTGCGGAACGGCCTTTTTGCTCTGGGTCATGGTGATCGGCATCTTCGTGTTCGCGTTCGTCGGGCGGCCGGTCTGGTACTGGCTCATCGCCAGCCGGATCCTGCTGCTGCCCGTGATCGCGGGCCTCGCCTACGAGCTGATCCGCTATGCGGGCAAGCACCAGGACAACCGGGTGCTGATGACGCTCCTCGCACCGGGGCTCTGGCTCCAGCGGCTGACGACGCGCGAGCCCTCGCTCGACCAGGTCGAGGTCTCGATTCGCGCGATCGAGAAGGTGCGCAGGCGCGAGGCCGGCGACCCGTCGGAACAGGAGGCGGCCCGGCGGGTCGAGGTGATGGCGTAGGTTCTTCCCATGCCGCGGATCGTCCGTGACGCCGACGTCGTATGGGAAGGGAACCTCGCGCGTGGAGAGGGCGCGATCACCGCTGCGTCGTCTGGCGCCTTCAGCGGCCTCGGGTACTCGCTCCCGACGCGGATCGGCGGCTCTCCGGACAAGACGAGCCCGGAGGAGCTGCTCGCGGCGGCGCACGGCGGCTGCTTCACGATGTCGCTCGCCGGCGAGCTCACGGCTGCGGGCACGCCGCCGGGTCGGCTCGACGTCCGGTGCCGGATCACGATGGACGAGGTGGAGGGTCAGGGGCACCTGATCGTCCACTCGGCGCTCGACGTCCGCGCGCGCGTCGACGGCGTCGGGCAGGACGCCTTCGCCGAGGCGGTCGACGCCGCGCATCAAGGCTGCTCCTTCTCGTCGCTGCTGCGCGCCGCGGGCGTCGGGATCGACATCGAAACGACATTGGACGGAGGCGACTGATGGCGACCGACCGCAATGCGAAGGTGACCTGGACCGGCTCGCTGATGGAGGGGTCGGGCACGATCGAGGGCGTCGGCAGCGGCGCGTTCGGGCCGCTGGACGTGACCTGGACGTCGCGAGCCGAGGAGCCGGCAGGCCGGACGAGCCCCGAGGAGCTCATCGCGGCGGCGTGGGCGGCCTGCTTCTCGATGGCGCTCTCGCACGCGCTCGCCGGGGCGGGAACGCCGCCCGAGCGGCTCGAGACGTCGGTCACGGTGACGTTCCAGCCGGGCGAGGGCATCGTCAAAGGCGCGATCGAGGTCGTGGGCACGGTTTCCGGGATAGACCACGAGGGGTTCGTCGAGCAGGCGGAGGGCGCGAAGGCGAACTGCCCCGTCTCGAAGGCGCTCACGGGCGTCCCCGAGGTGACGGTGGCGGCGACACTCGCGGCGGTCTAGGCCCGCCGCCTCGCGGCGCGCCTAGAATTTCTGCCGCGATGGCGTCTCTGGAAGCACTGGCCGAGGAGCTCGAGCGGTCCCATGCGGAGCTCGAGGAGCGGCTCGCGGACCCGAGCGTGTACGCCGACCCGCGCGAGGCCGCCGACCTCGGGCGGCGCCTGAAGGAGCTCGACCCGGCGCTCAGGGCGGCCCGCGAATGGCGGCGGGCCACGGCGGATCTCGCCGACGCGAAGGGCGATCCGGAGCTGTCGGCGTTCGCCGGCGAGCTCGAGTCGGACGTCGCACGGCTCGAGGAGCAGCTGCGGCTCGCGCTCGTCGAGCGCGACCCCGCCGACGCCAAGGACGTGATCGTCGAGGTGCGCCAGGGCGTGGGTGGGGACGAGGCGGCCCTCTGGGCAGGAGACGTCGCGCGCATGCTCCTGCGCTACGCCGAGCGACGCGGGTACCGCACGGAGGTCCTCTCGGTCAGCGAGAACGACGGCGGCGGGGTCAAGGAGGAGGTTTTCGCCGTCAAGGGCGACGGCGCGTACTCGGTGTTCAAGTGGGAGGGCGGCACGCACCGCGTCCAGCGCGTCCCGGCGACCGAGTCGCAAGGACGGATCCACACCTCGACCGCCACCGTCGCGGTCATGCCCGAGGCCGAGGAGGTCGAGGTGACGATCGAGGACAAGGACCTGAAGATCGACGTCTACCGGTCGACGGGGCCCGGCGGGCAATCGGTGAACACGACCGACTCCGCGGTGCGGATCACGCACGTCCCGACCGGGATCGTCGTCTCGATGCAGGACGAGAAGTCGCAGCTCCAGAACAAGCAGAAGGCGATGCGCGTCCTGCGGGCGCGGCTCTACGAGGCTGAGCGCGAGCGGCAGCAGGCCGAGCAGGCCGCGGCCAGGCGTTCCCAGGTCGGGACCGGCGAGCGCGCGGAGAAGATCCGGACGTACAACTTCCCCGAGAACCGGCTGACCGACCACCGGGTCAAGCACACCGTCCACCGGCTCGACCAGGTGCTCGACGGCGACCTCGAGGAGTTCACCGACACCCTCCAGGCCGAAGAGCGCCGGCGCGCCCTCGAGACGGCGGTGTGACGCGGGTGTCCGACTTGAAGTCGGACACCGGGCGCCAGCGGGTCGGCGACGTCGTGCGCCGGACGGCGCGGCAGCTGGACGCCGAGGGCATCCTGACCGCCCGCCTGGACGCGGAGCTGCTCGTCGCGCACGTCCTGGGCGTCTCGCGCTCCACGCTCGTGGTCGAGCGGGACCGTGAGCTGACAGCCGCGGAACGGGAGCGGGTGGCGGTGCTCGCTGCACGGCGAGCCGCGCGCGAGCCGCTCCAGTACATCGTCGGCGAGTGGGGCTTCAGGCGCCTGACACTGACCGTCGACGACCGCGCGCTCATTCCGCGCCCGGAGACCGAGACCGTCGTCGAGCGCTGCCTCGCGCTGCTGAAGGGCATCGACGCGCCCCGGGTCCTGGACGTGGGTACCGGCTCCGGCGCCATCGCGCTCGCCATCGCGGACGAGCATCCGGGGGCCCACGTGACGGGCATCGACGTCTCGTCCGAGGCGATCTCCCTCGCCCGCGAGAACGCCGAGCGGACCGGGGTGCACGCCGAGCTGCTCGTGGTCGACATGCTCTCCGGGCTGCCGGGGTCGGACTGGGACCTCGTCGTGTCCAACCCGCCGTACGTTCGGGCCGACGAGGCGCCCGGGCTCGCCCCCGAGGTCGTCGAGTGGGAGCCGCACGTCGCGCTCTTCGACGCGGGGCACACGGACCTGCTCGTCCGCGAGGCGGCGCGGGTGCTGCGTCCCGGTGGGGCGCTCGTCCTCGAGTCCTTCGACGAGCGTGCGGGCGCCGTCGCCGAGCTGCTCGAGCGAGCCGGCTTCGCCGACGTGACGGTGACCCGGGATCTCGCCGGGCGCGACCGCGTCGTCGAGGGCCGACTGCGGGCATGAGCGACGTCGAGACCGCGATCGCGGCGCTCCGGCGCGGCGGGGTCGTGGTGATCCCGACCGACACCGTGTACGGCCTCGCGGCGAACGCCGCCGACGAAAACGCGGCACGGGCGCTGTACGAGGCCAAGGGGCGTGAGGCGCGTCGGCCGACGGCGATCCTGTTCGCCTCGGTCGAAGAGCTGCTCGCGCGCGTCCCCGAGCTTCCGGCGGAGGCGGCCGCGGCCGCGCGGGCGCTTCTGCCCGGGCCGTTGACGCTCGTCGTCCCGAACCCCGGCCGTCGGTTCAGCTGGCTCAACGAGGAGCGGCCCGAGGCGCTCGGGGTGCGCGTCCCCGCCGTGCGCGGGCCGGGGAAGGAGATCCTCGACGCGCTCGGGGCGCTCGCCGCGACGAGCGCGAACCTCCCGGGAGAGCCGGATCCCCGTGTCGTCGCCGACGTTCCGGCCGAGCTCGTCGACGCCGTCGACGCCGTCGTCGACGGCGGGCCGCTCGGGGGCGCTCCGTCCACGGTCGTCGACCTCACGAGCAACGAGCCCGTTGTTCTCCGCGAGGCCGCAGTCCCTGCGCAGGACGTTCTCGCGCGGCTCCGATCGCTTACCGATCGTTAACCCCGCGCCGACGAGCGCCTAACGCGGCGGGGGGAGACTCGCTCGCATGAAACCCGGCGCCGTCCTCGCGCTGATCGCAGGCCTCGCTCTCGCGGCCGTCCCCGCCGCGACCGCTGCCGCTCCGACCGCGGTGACCGGCGAGCCCACGTCCGTCGGCGCGACGTCCGCGATGGTCCCGGGCAAGGTCGACCCGGGCGGCGCCGAGACCAGCTGGTACGTCGAGTACGGGTCGACGACGGCGTACGGGTCGCGGACGGGAGCTCGCAGCGCCGGAAACGGCACGGCCCAGGTCGACGTGAGCGAGCAGCTCCGCGGCCTGACCACCGGCGCGACCTACCACTACCGGCTGGTCGCGACGAACGCCGACGGGACCGGGCGCGGCGCCGACATGACCTTCACGACGCGCGCCGAGCCTGCCGTCGTCACCAGCCCGGCGAGCGCGCTCGGGCCGACCGCCGCGACGGTCGGCGGCACCGTCGACCCGAACGGCAGCTCGACCGGCTGGTGGGTCGAGTACGGCACGAGCACGCGCTACGGGTCGCGGTCCGACACGCAGTCGGCCGGAGCGGGCGCGAGTCCCGTGGGTGTCTCGGTCCGGCTCTCCGGGCTGCAGGCGGGCGTCACGTACCACTTCAGGCTCGTCGCCTCCAACAGCGTCGGCACCGCTCATGGCGGCGACCGGTCCTTCCGCACCGACCTCGGCGCGTCCGTCTCGACGGGCGGCGTCGACGGCGTGACGGTCTCGTCGGCGCGCCTCGGCGGGTCGGTGAACCCGCACGGGCGCGGGACGGCGGCATGGTTCGAGTACGGCGCCACCTCGGCGCTCGGAACCCGCACCCCCGATCAGGACGCAGGCTTCGGCCCCCGCTCGACGAGGGTCTTCGCACAGGTGACGGGTCTGCAGCCCGGGACGCGCTACTACTACCGCGCCGCTGCGCGGAGCGACGCGGGGACGGTCGTCGGGACGACGCGCTCGTTCACCACGAGCGCCGGGCCGCTCCCCGTCACCGGCGCGGCGCAGGTCTCGGGGGTCGCCGTCGTCCTCACGGGCAGCGTCGACCCGGTGGGGCGCGCCACGAGCTGGTGGTTCGAGCTCGGGCCGACGACGGGGTACGGCACCACGACCGTCGTCAAGAGCGCAGGCTCCGGGCGGGGCGCGGTCGCCGTGTCGGAGGCGGTCGCCGGTCTCGTCGCGGGGAGCGAGTACCACGTGCGGCTCGTTGCGCGCAGCTCGGCGGGCACGACGCGCGGCGCCGACGTCACCTTCCGGACGGCCGGCGTTCCTGCGGTCGGCGGGCAGGCCGTCTCGGCGGTCTCCCTCGCCCGCGCCCGGATCGCGGCCGACGTCTCGACGAGCGGCCTGGAGACCCGCGTCTGGGTCGAGCTCGGGCGCCGCGGGAGCTTCGGCTCGCGAAGCGCCGCCAAGGTCGTCCCGGCGAGCGCGCCGAGTCGGCGTGTTTCCTTCACCGTCCGCGGCCTGAAGCCCGGCGCGCGCTATTCGTTCCACGTCGTCGCGGAGAACGCGGCCGGCAGGACGACCGCGGCGACCGCCTCGTTCGGTACGGCGGCGCGGCCGCGGGACGAGCGAGGCCGGCTTCTCCGCTGTACGAGGGTCGGGACGAACGGGCACGACCGGCTGATCGGCACGGGTCGCCGCGATGTGCTGTGCGGCCTCGGAGGATCCGACCTGCTCGTCGGGCGCGGCGGCGACGACGTCCTCTCGGGCGGGCCCGGCAACGACTATCTCCGGCCGGGAGCGGGTCACGACCGTGCGTTCGGCGACTCGGGCAACGACTTCGTCGGGGCGCGGGATCGCCGGTCGGATCGGGTCTTCGGCGGGCGCGGCGCCGACCGCGCGCGGCTCGACCGGAGGCTCGACATCCGACGGTCGATCGCGCCGGTCGGATAGCCGCCTGGGGCCTGACGGCCCGGCGCGGCGAGTAGCATCCACGGCGTGGCAGTCGCGGCCGACCAGCTCGAGCGCCTGCGGACAGGGGGCCTCGCCGACGTCGACCCGGACGTCGCAGCGCTGATCGGGCGCGAGACCGACCGCCAGCGGAACCAGGTCGAGCTCATCGCCTCGGAGAACTTCACGTGGCCGTCCGTGCTCGAGGCCGTCGGCTCGGTCCTCACGAACAAGTACGCGGAGGGCTATCCCGGCCGGCGCTACTACGGCGGCTGCGAGTACGTCGACGAGGTCGAGCAGCTCGCGATCGACCGGGCGAAGGAGCTCTTCGGCGCCGAGCACGCGAACGTCCAGCCGCACGCCGGCGCCCAGGCGAACATGGCCGTCTACACCGCGCTGCTCGAGCCGGGGGACACCGTGCTCGGGCTCCGGCTCGACCACGGCGGCCACCTCACGCACGGCCTCAAGGTGAACTTCTCGGGCCGCCTCTACGACGTCGTCCACTACGGCGTCTCCCGCGACACCGCGCTCGTCGTGGAGGAAGAGGTTCTCGCGCTCGCCCGCGAGCATCGCCCCAGGCTGATCGTCTGCGGCGGCTCGGCGTACCCGCGAACGGTCGACACGGCGATGTTCCGGCGCGTCGCCGACGAGGTCGGCGCGCTGCTCTGGTGCGACATGGCCCACTTCGCGGGCCTCGTCGCCGCCGGACTCCACCCGAACCCCGTCGAGAACTGCGACGTCGTCACCTCGACCACCCACAAGACGCTGGCGGGGCCGCGCTCCGGTTTCGTGCTGTGCCGCGAGGAGCACGCGCAGGCCATCGACCGCGCCGTGTTCCCCGGGCTGCAGGGCGGGCCGCTCGAGCACGTGATCGCGGCAAAGGCGACGTGCTTCAAGATCGCCGCGAGCGACGAGTTCCGCGCCTACCAGCAGCAGATCCGGACGAATGCGGACGTCCTCGCCGACACGCTCCTCGCCGGTGGGCTCGATCTCCTCACCGGTGGAACGGACACGCACCTGCTCCAGATCGACCTGCGCTCGACCGAATGGACGGGCAAAGACGCCGAGGAGCGTCTGCACGCGGTCGGGCTGACGACGAACCGCAACACGGTCCCCTTCGACGAGCGGCCCCCGACCGTCGCATCGGGCGTCCGGCTTGGCACCCAGGCCGCGACGATCCGCGGGTTCGACGACGACGACTTCCGCGAGGTCGGCCGGATCGTCGTCGACGCCCTTCGCGACGACGCCGACGTCGGCGTGCTCCGGGCACGGTCTCAGGCCCTGTGCGACCGCCGCCCGCTGTACCCGGGCTTCCGCGGGTATCCCACCTACGTGGTCGACGGCGAGAAGGACTCGAGCTAGGAGCTCGCGGTTGGACCTGCCCTCGACGGCGGACGTGGCGGTGCCCGGCGCGGTCACCGAGGTCACGCATCCTCTCGTCCAGCACAAGCTCGGGCTCCTGCGGGACGTCACGACCACGACCCAGATGTTCCGCCAGCTCGTGAACGAGCTCACGCTGCTGCTCACGTACGAGGCGACGAAGGACCTCGCCGACGAGCGGGTCGAGATCGAGACGCCGCTCGAGCGCACGACGGCGACCCGCATCTCGGGCAAGAAGGTCGCGATCTGCCCGATCCTGCGCGCCGGCATCGGGATGCTCGACGCGGTGCTGTCGCTGCTCCCCGGCGCCCGTGTCGGCTTCATCGGCCTCTATCGCAACGAGGAGACGCTCGAGCCCGTCGAGTACTTCGTCAAGCTGCCGAACGACATCGCCGACCGCGACGTGATCCTGCTCGACCCCATGCTCGCGACGGGCAACTCGACGGCCGCGGCGGTCGAGACCGTCAAGCGCGCCGGCGCGACCTCCGTGCGCTTGATCGCGCTGATCGCCGCGCCCGAGGGCATCGAGCGGATCCAGCGCGACCATCCGGACATCTCGATCGTCGTCGCCGCGGTCGACCGCGCGCTCAACGAGAAGGGCTACATCGTGCCCGGCCTCGGCGACGCAGGCGACCGTCTCTACGGAACGAAGTAGGCCGCGATGCTCGACGATCTCCGATCGAGCCCCGAGGTCCTCTGGGGTGCGCTGATCGCCTTCGGGATCGTCGTGTTGCTGACACCCGCCGTCGGCGGGATGGCGCGTCTCCTCGGCGTCGTCGACCGACCCGGCGGGAGACGGCTCAACAAGCGCCCGATCCCGCGGCTCGGCGGGCTCGCGATCTTCCTCGGGATCCTGGTCCCGTCGCTCGCGTTCCTGTCGCTCGACGAGGAGATGCGCGGGATCCTCCTCGGCGCCGCCGTCGCGTGCGTCGTCGGCGCGATCGACGACTTCCGTGGGCTCGACCCGCTGCCAAAGCTCGCCGGTCAGGTCGCCGCGGCCGCGATCGCGTGCGCCTCCGGCGTCTGGATCGACCACTTCACCTTCCCCTTCGTCGGCGTGGTCGATCTCCCGGCCTCGGTCGGGATGACGCTCACCGTCGTCTGGATCGTCGCGGTGATGAACATGGTCAACTTCCTCGACGGGATGGACGGCCTCGCCTCCGGTGTCTGCGCGATCGCCGGTCTCACGTTCGCGATCCTCGCGCTCTCGCTCGGCAAGACCGACGCGGCGATCCTCTCGGCGGTCGTCGCCGGCGCCTGCATCGGCTTCCTGCGGCACAACTTCTTCCCGGCGCGGATCTTCATGGGCGACTCGGGGGCGCTCGTGCTCGGCTTCACGCTCGCGACCGTCTCCATCTCCGGCCTCCTGAAGACCGCATCGACGGTCGTCCTGTTCCTGCCGCTGCTCGTCCTCGCGGTGCCGATCATCGACACGTCGTTCGTCGTCGCGCGGCGCCTGAAGTACGGCCGCCCGATCTCGTCACCGGACCGCTCGCACCTCCACCACCGCTTCATGCAGATCGGCTTCACGCAACGGCGCGCCGCGCTGACGATGTGGGCGTGGACCGCGAGCCTCGGGGCGGCGGCGCTCGCGACGCGGTTCATCCCGTTCCGCGAGGGCGGCGCCTGGCACCCCGGCGAGACCGTGGCGGTCGTCGCGATCGCGCTCGTCGCGCTCGCGTTCTCGGTCTACATCGTGTACCTCCTCGAGATCGTCAAGCTCGCGAACCCGCGCGTGCGCCGCCGCCGGAACGGCGAGGCGGCGAGCGACGAGCGCCTGAGCGCGTAAAGGCCCCTCTGCGCAGCCCTGGTCGCCGGTCTCCGACTCGGAGTCGGACACCCGTCGTTCGATGTGACGAACTTCCCTCGTTTTTGGCTCTAAATCGGGAGTTTGGCTGTTACAAGCTCGGTGGTATGCTCCGGTCCGGATGGCCGCCGCCAACGCTTCCTCGCCCCATTCGCTCGCGACTGCCTCGGGTCTCCTGCTCGGCACCACGGGCGCCTCGATGATCGTCGGCGCGCTGCTCGGCTGGGCGTTCGGCTCGTGGGGGATCGGCCTGCTGATCGGCGCGATCGTCGGAATCCCGCTCGCGGTCCTCGTGGTCTACAAGGTCTACGCCACAGGCACGCCGTGAGCACAGGCGCGTTCAGCACCCCGCGGCCGATCCCCGGCCGCCTCGTGCCCGCGCTCGCGGGCAGCGCCGTGATCGCGCTGGCGCTGCCGGTCTTCGCCGTCGCCGGCTGGCCGCTGGGCGGGTGGACGCTCGCGGCGGTGCTCTGGGTGGCCGCGCAGCTGTTCGCATGGCTACTGACGCGACTCTCACTCGACGCGGGTAACCTCGCCGCCGCGGGCATGCGGGGCATCGGCACGAGCTTCAAGGCGGTCGCGGTGGGAATCCCCCTCGTCGCCGTCACCGTCTCCGACGAGGGCGTCGGCATCGCCGCGGCGCTCCTCTACGCGCTCGCGTTCACGGTCGAGCTCGCGGTGTCGCTCGTGACGTACTTCGGCGCGGAGGCGAAGGCGTGAAGACCCGTCTGATCGGCCTCGCGACGCTCCTCTTCCTCGCCCTTCCCGCGGTTGCGCTGGCGGCCGACGAGTCCTCCACCGACGAGGACTTCAACCCCGCCGACGAGTGGGAGCTCCACGAGTGGATCCCGATCCACATCGGGCCGCTCGACCTCTCGATCAACAAGGCCGTCGCGTACCTCCTCCTGGGCGCGCTCGTCGCCTGCGTGATCGGCATCGTGCTGATGCGCGTCAAGGTCGGCCGCGACCCGACGCGTCGCCAGGCCGTCGGCGAGACGATCTACGAGGTCGCCCAGGTGCAGATCGCGGAGCAGGGGCTGCCCACGAAGGCGATCGCGCGCTGGTTCCCGTACTGCACGACGCTGCTCCTCTTCATCTGGACCGTGAACATGCTCGGGTTCGTCCCACTGCCGCTCTCCGACGAGAAGTGGCACGGCATCCCGACGTTCGCGCTCTTCGCGGCGACGTCGACCCTCTCGGTGACCCTCGCGCTCGCCCTGATGACCTGGGTGTTCACCCACGTGGAGGGAATCCGCGAGAACGGCCTGTGGCCGTACCTGAAGAGCTGGATCCCCGACGTGCCGAAGGGCCTCTACCCGCTGATCATCCCGCTCGAGATCCTCGGCCAGTTCATGCGCCTCATCTCGCTCAGCGTGCGGCTCTACGCGAACATGCTCGCCGGGCACATGCTGATCCTCACGTTCATCGGCCTCATCTTCCTCGTCACCCCGTGGATCGCCCCGTTCTCGGTCGCGCTGGCGACGGTCTTCTACCTCTTCGAGGTCGTGATCGTGGTGTCCATCCAGGCGTACATCTTCGCCGCCCTGTCCGCCATCTACATCGGCTCGGCGATCGAGCCCGAGCACTAAGGAGGCTCCTCTCACCATGCTGTCTGCGTTCTTTGTCCTCGCGGAGACCACCGGCGACGTCGCGGACGCCGGCAAGGCCGTCGCCCTGGCGCTCGGCATCGGCCTCGGCGCGCTCGGCGCCGGGATCGGCATCGGCAACATCTTCGGCTCGATGATCCAGGCCGTCGCGCGCCAGCCCGAGCTCCGCGGCGAGCTGCAGGGGATCCAGTGGCTCGGGTTCGCGCTCACCGAGGCCGTCGTGTTCTACGGCCTGATCGGCGGTCTCCTCGCCTACGTGCTGATCTGACGTGCAGAGCGTCGTCGCCTCATCCGGTCTGATCGAGGTCGTTCCCGGCCTCATGATCTGGACGCTGATCGCGTTCGCGATCACGTTCTTCGTGCTTCGCAAGTACGCGTTCGGCCCCATCCAGAAGACGATCGACGACCGGCGCGACCGCATACGCCAGGCGGTCGAGGAGGCGGACAGCGCCCGGAACGAGGCCCGTGAGCTGCTCGAGCAGAACCGCGCGATCCTCGCGCAGGCACGCTCCGAGTCGGCGGACATCCTCGCCGAGGCGCGCAAGGTCGGCGACGCGCAGATCGAGCGCGCGAAGCAGGAGGCCGAGAGCGAGCGGCAGCGGCGGTTGGAGGAAACCCGGCGGCAGATCGACGCCGAGACCGCCCGGGCGATCGGCCAGATCCGCAGCGAGGTCGCCGACCTGACGGTCGAGGCGACCGAGCGGGTCGTCGGCAAGGTGCTCGACACCGCCGACCAGCGCCGGCTCGTCGAGGAGGCGGTGCAGGGGCTCGACTTCTCCGCGCTCGAAGGCGGATCGAAGAACTGAAGTGAACGCTCCGGCAACAGATAGGGCGGCTCTGCGCCGCGATCTGCGCCGCGCTGCGGCGTCCTCGGTCGCGCCGATACGTCCTCGTATCGCCGCTCCCTGCGTCCTTGCATCACTTGCATCTCGCGGCGCAGAACCGCGAATCCGTCACCGGAGCGTTCACTGATGGCCGTCGCGCAGCGCATGTACGCCCGGGCGCTCTACGAGGCCGCCCGGGAGAAGGACCGCGTCGACGTGGCTCGCGACCAGCTCGCCGAGCTGGCCGCCGCGATGGAGACGTCGCCCGAGCTCGAGGCGTTCCTCGCGAACCCCCAGCTCGACCCCGCCGCGAAGGCGAGCGTGCTCGAAGAGGTGACGACCGGCGCAGATCCGATCGTGCGCAACTTCGTGCGGCTCGTCGCCTCGAAGGGGCGGGCCGGCCAGCTCCGCGCGATCGCCGAGGAGTTCGAGGCGATCGTCGACCAGGAGCAGGGGCGCATCGCCGTCGAGCTGACCACCGCCTACGAGCTCGGCGACGACGAGGCGAAGGCGATCGTCGCGAAGATCGAGAAGGCCTCCGGCCGCACGGTCGAGGCCACGCGTGCGGTGGACCCCAGCCTGATCGGCGGGATGATCCTCCAGGCCGGCTCGTTCCGTGTCGACGCGAGCGTGCGCGGCCGCCTGAACCGCCTTCGTCGTGAACTGGTGACCCGAGCCTAGGAGAGTTCGTCTTGAAGCTACGTCCCGAAGACCGACGTGGAGGAACCCATGGTTCCCCCACGAGCCCCCTCCTTCGGGCTCGTTCACGGAACACCCGCATTTGGGCTCTCGCCGGGCCAAGCCCGGCTTCGCCCGCAACCCGCGCTGCACGGGTGTAGCGCCACAACCCAGGAGAGTTCGTCTTGAAGCTACGTCCCGAAGAGATCACGTCCATCCTCAAGCAGCGAATCGAGGAGTACGACGTCGAGACCGACCTCTCCGAGGTCGGCACCGTGCTCCAGGTCGGCGACGGCATC
>DASXAW010000109.1:0-2023 GCA_036406535.1 Gaiella sp. | reverse complement strand
ATGCGCAGTCTGCGGAAAGAAGCCGTCCTTCGGGCACAGCCGGAGCCACTCGATGGTGGCCACGAAGCGGCGCTTCGAGCCGAACCTCCAGCGCGTCCGCGTCCTCCTGGACGGGCGGGCGACGCGCGCGTACGTCTGCACCCGCTGCCTGAAGGCCGGCAAGGTCGAAAAAGCCCTTTAGCGCTCGACCGGGTTCCTAACTTTCCAACGCGGCAGACGACCAATGTGATGAGGAACGAGAATGCGCGGGCATACACGCATGCTCATTATCGGGACCGCTCTGGTCGTAGCGATCGCAGTGTCCGGAGCGCTCGTCGCGGCAGCGAAGTCGCCGAGCCGGAGCACGACCTTTCACACTCGAGGCGGAGCACCGTTTCCGCCGGATCCGCAGGAGCTGACCGAACTTCGCAACGTCGCTTTGCGAGTTGCGGCCAACTCACGAGATCCACACCCAACAGGCGGTCGCGTGTGGTCAGCGTCTCGGTCACGCGCGAACATGCTCCTGGATGAGTCGAGGGTGGACACAGACCAACCCTCGTACGTGATCGTGCTCCAGGGAGATTTCGTCAGCGACGCTCCTCGGCCCTACGGGGCACCTGCTCCAACGGGCACCGTGCTGACCTTGGTCCTGGACCCAGCGACGGGTGGAGTCACGGATTTCGGCGTGCGTTACTCCACGCCCGACCTGACGGCGCTCGGCCCGGGTGTCGACTTGGGCGTTTCCGGGTAGCGCAGACACCGATATAAACAGCCAATGACCGAGCGCCACAGCGTGCTCGAGCTCGCCCGCGCGGCGGAGAGCGCGCTCGAACGCAACCGCGCGCGGCTCGACGACCTCAACGTCTACCCCGTTCCCGACGGCGACACCGGGACGAACATGCTGCTCACGGTGCGCGCCGTGCGCGAGGCGCTCGAGGCGGGGGAGACCGACATCGTTCGTGCGGCGCTGCTCGGAGCGCGCGGGAACTCGGGTGTGATCCTCTCGCAGATCGTCCGCGGCGCCGTCGAGGGCTTTCGCGAGGATGCGTCGGTCGCGACCGCGTTTCGCCGCGCCTCGGATCGCGCGTACGCCGCCGTTCGCGAGCCCGTCGAGGGGACGATCCTGACCGTCGCCCGCGCCCTCGCCGAAGAGGCCGAGGCTCGCCGCGAGGAGGAGCTTCCCGAGTTGCTCGCGGCGCTCGTGGCCCGCGGCGACGAAGCGGTCGCAGGGACGCAGGAGCAGCTGGAGCAGCTCCGTCAGGCCGGCGTCGTCGACGCGGGCGCGGCCGGGCTCGTCGAGATCGTGCGTGGCATCGCGGCCTACGTCTCCGGCGAGCCGCTGCCGGAGCCGGCCGAGGCCGCGCCGCTGTCGGCGGACGCCGTCCACCAGGAAGCGTCGCGCTATCGGTATTGCACAACCTTCGTCGTCGAGGGCGAGGATCTCGACCGCGTGGCGCTCGAGCGCGGCCTGGCTCCGCTCGGCGACTCGCTGCTCGTCGTCGGCGACGCGTCGGCGCTCAAGGCGCACGTGCACACCGACGACCCCGGCGCCGCGCTCAGAGCCGGCACCGCGCTCGGCGTCATCGAGCGCGTCGAGATCTCCAACATGCACCTCCAGACCGCGCAGCGCGAGGAACGGCTGTCGCACGCCGTCGCCGACGACAGGCGGACGGCGGTCGTCGCCGTTGTCTCCGGCGAGGGCAATCGGCGGCTGTTCGAGAGCATGGGCGTCACCGGGATCGTCGACGGGGGCGAGACGATGAACCCGTCGACCGAGGACGTCCTCGATGCGATCGAGAGAGCCGGCGCCGGGGAAGCCGTCGTGCTCGCGAACAACGAAAACGTCGTCCTTGTCGCCCGACAGGCTGCGCGCCTGGCCGAGATCCCGGTCCACGTCGTTCCCTCGGGCTCCCTCCAGGCCGGGCTGGGCGCGATGCTCGCCTACGATCCGCTGACCGATTCGGAGGCGAATGCCGCGGCGATGGACGAAGCCGCATCCGGGATCGCGACCGGCGCCGTCACGATCGCCTCGCGGGCGGTCAGC
>DASXAW010000108.1:0-48489 GCA_036406535.1 Gaiella sp. | reverse complement strand
CTGCTCTTCCGAGAGGAGCAGGTCGGCTATCTCGTCGGCTACCTCGGGGCCCTCGAGGCGAAGCGCGCCGGCGCGGAGTCGATCAGCGCCGTCGGCGGCTTCAAGGAGCCGCCCGTCGACCGCTTCATCGCGGGCTACCGCGCGGGCGCAGAGGCGGCCGTGCCTGGGACGAAGGTGCGCTGGGACTACTCCCAGGACTGGGAGGACCAGGCCAAGTGCAAGGAGCTCGCGCTCAACCAGATCGCCGCCGGCTCGAAGGTCGTGTTCCAGGTCGCGGGCGGCTGCGGGCTCGGTGCGCTGTCGGCGGCGAAGGACGACAGCGTCTGGGGGATCGGCGTCGACGGCGACCAGTCCTTCCTCGGCCCCCACGTGCTGACGAGCGCGTTGAAGGGCGTCGACAGCGCCGTGTTCCTCACGATCAAGGCGCTCCAGGACGGGACGTTCCAGGGCGGGAAGAACGTCGTCTTCGGGATCGACCAGGACGGCGTCGGCCTCGGCACGCTGAGCCCGAAGGCGAACAAGCAGGACGTCGCCGCCACCGAGAAGGTCGAGCGGAAGCTCGCCGACGGCGAGATCACCGGCATCCCGACGACCGTCAGCTGAGGGGCGAACGGGCGGGCGCGCCCGCGAAGGACGCGCCCGCCGTTCTCTCCCTCTAGGCCGTGCGCACGGAGTAGATCGGCGGCAGGTGGTCGGCGACCTGCGACCAGCTCGCGCCGGCGTCGGGCGAGCCGAACACCTCGCCCGACGTCGCGCCGAAATAGAGCTGGAGCCCCTCGCCCTCGCCTGCCGAGTCGAAAGCCTCGCGCAGCACCGTGAGGTACGCGTGCCGCTCGGGGAGGCCGTCTCCGCGTGCCTGCCAGCTCGCACCCGCATCGCGCGTCTCCCAGACGCGGGCGACCCCGCCCGGCATCGTCCGGTCCTCGGCCCCGACGTGGGGGATGACGTACGCAGCGTCCGGGTCGGCGGGGTCGACGACGATCGGGAAGCCGAAGTCGGAGGACAGCCCGTCACCGACGTCGATCCAGTTCTCGCCGGCGTCGTCGGAGCGGTAGACGCCGCCGTGGAACTGCATCCAGAGCCGCTCGGGCCGGCTCGCCGAGCGGCGGACGTTGTGGACGCAGTGCTGGATCGGGTTCTCGGGCGCATCCTCGGGGAGGTAGTCGAGTGTGATGCCGTCGTTCGAGTAGCGCCATGTCGCGCCGCCGTCGTCGGACAGCCAGACGCCGACCGCGGAGATCGCGACGAGCAGCCGCTGCGGGTCGCCGGGCCACGGCACGATGGTGTGGAGGCAGAGCCCGCCGGCGCCCGGGCTCCACTCGGCCCGCGTGGGATGGTCCCACAGTCCACGGTTGAGCTCCCACGTGGTGCCGCCGTCCCGGCTCTCGAACAGGGGGCCTGGATCGCCGCCCGCGTAGAGGAGGCCGTCGCTCTCGCCGGGCACGATCACCCAGATCCGCTCGAGCGGCTTCTCGCCGTCCTCCGGCAGCTCCACACCCGACGCCTGCTCCCATTCGCCGGCGGGGTCGTCGGTCACCCAGATCTTCGGCCCGTAGAACCACGAGGTGACCGACGCGAGGTAGCGCCCACTGCGCGGGTCGCGCATCGCGTACTCGACGCTCTGGCCGGCGAACGCGCGCGCGGTCACCTCGAAGCCACCGTCGTCGCCCTCGAGCTGGAAGAGCCCCTTCTTCGTCCCGACGAGGAGTTCCGTCACCTCAACCTCCCGTGATCGCAGGGAGCACGTGCACGCGGTCCTCGCCGGCGACCGGTGTCGCTGCCTCCCCGTGGATTCCGTTGACGAACACGTTGACGTGCTCGCGGATCCGTCCCTGGTCGTCGAGCACCCAGCCGGCGATCGGTGGGTGCTCGCGCTCGAGGGCGACGAGCACCTCGCCCACGGTCGCGCCGGCGATCACGTGCGCCCGCCCGCCGCAGAGCTCGGAGAGCGGAGCGCGAAGCATCACCTGCGCCATCGGGCAATCCTAGGACGCATCCTGCCGATGTAGACGTACGGTCGGCACGAAAATCATCGGCGGAAGAGAACGTCGAGAACCATCGTCCCGACGATCCAGCCGACCCGCTTCGCGCCGGCCAGGCGGCGCGGGCGAGGCGGCCGCCGTCAGACGGGCTCGAGCTCGAGCACGCCGTGCGGTGAGCCGTATTCCGCGAGCTTCTCGAGGAACGGCGCCGCCGGGAACGCCTCGGGACCGTGCACGCCGGTCGCCGACCACGTGCCCGCGGCGAGGAGCTCGAGGGCGACCACGGGGTTGAGCGCGGTCTGCCAGACGACCGCCTGGGCGCCGTACTCGCGCATCGACCACCCGTTGTCGACGACGTGGTACAGGTAGGTGCGACGCGGCTGTCCGTCGCTCCCCGTACCGGTGACGACCGTCCCCGCGCAGGTCTTCCCCGTCATCCGCTCGCCGAGCGTCGCCGGGTCGGGCAGGCTCGCCGCGACGACGTCGCGCGGCGCGACCTCGACGTCCTTCACGCGGACTGGCTCGGTCCGGTCGAGCCCCAGCTTGTGCAGCGTCTTCAACACCTCGACGAACTCGTCGCCGAGGCCGTACTTGAACGTCACGCGGCCGCAGTCGACGTAGCGGGGGACCAGCAGCACCTCCTCGTGCTCGACGTTGACGCACTCGATCGGGCCGATGCCTTCGGGGAAGTCGAAGACCTCCGGCTCCGAGAACGGTGCCGTCGTGAACCAGCCGCGGTCGCGCTCCCAGACGACGGGTGGGTTGAGGCACTCCTCGATCGTCGTCCAGATCGAGAACGTCGGCGCGAAGTCGTAGCCCTCGACGACGAGGCTCGCACCGTCGCGGACGCCCACCTCGTCGATCGCCGAGAACAGCTCGTCGGCCGCGTGCCGCGCGAACACGTCGGAGAGGCCGGGCTCGACGCCCATCCCGACGAGCGCGAGCAGGCCGCGCTCCTCCCATGCCTCCGTGCGCTCGAACTGGTAGTCGCCGAGCTTCACGCCCGTCAGCTCGTGGGGCCGCTCGGGATGCGGCTCGGAGAGGGTCATCGCCATGTCGAGGTACGTGACGCCCGCCTCGAGGCACGCGTCGAAGATCGGCTCGTCGAAGCGCGGGTCGACCGCGTTGAGCACCGCGTCGGACGACGTCGAGCGGACGAGGTCGGCGACGGCCTCCCGGCTCGACGCGTCGATCCCGTGGGCGGAGAAACGGCCGTCGTCCGTCGCGGCGACGACGGATTCGGCCCGGGCGAGGTCGTAGTCCGCGAGCACACAGTGGTCGAAGAACGTGCGCCGACGGGCGATCGCGGCGAATGCCGAGCCGACCCCGCCCGTGCCGACGACGAGGATCCTCACCGGCGGCCTCAGGCCACCGGCCGGGCGACCGCGAGCGCGGCGCGCAGCTCGGGCCGGCCCGCGCCGAGCGCGTCGTCCGGCTCGACGCCGAGCGCGTCGAGCGTCTTCGCGAAGAAGCACCGCACGGTCGCGGCGAGAACCACGTCGAGGATCTCCGCGTCGGAGAGCCCGTGCGTGCGCAGCCGCCCGATGTCTTCGCGCGTCACCGTGGTCGCGTCCGCGGCAATCTTGTCGGCGAGCTCCATCACCGCGAGGTCGACCGGCTCGAGCTCCGCCGATCCCGGGTCGCGCGCGATCGCGGCGACCTCGTCCGCCGTGAAGTACTTGTCGGCGAGCACGCCGCCGTGGGCGATCGTGCAGTAACTCGACCGCAGGCGACGGGCGGCAGCGAACGTCGCGAGCTCGTAGCGGCGCTCGTCCATGTTCCCCGCGACCTCGCTCACGAGATTGCGCCATGCGCGGTAGACGCCTGGGCGATGCGCGAAGGCCCGCGTGTAGTTCGGCACGTACCCGCGCTGGGCGAGGTCGTTGTCGAACAGCTCGCGCGTGACGTCGTCGCGAGGCTCCGCGACGAGCTCGACGAATGCCATGCATGCACCTCCTGCGGCCGAGGTTGTCGGGCATTTCTAGACGATCTGAGCGGCGCGAAGAGGGTGCTAGTGTCGCGGGCGAGTCGACACCGCGGAGGAGCCGATGAGCGTTTCAGTCGCCCAGCAGAAGATGTTCGTCGACGGCGAGTTCGTCGACGCGTTGTCCGGCGAGACGATGGAGGTGCTGAACCCCGCCACCGGCGAGGCGATCGCGGAGGTGCCGCGGGCCGGCGAGGAGGACGTCGACCGCGCGGTCGCCGCAGCCGAGAAGGCGTGGGCGACGTGGCGTGACAAGACGCCGAAGGACCGCATGGAGCTCCTCCTCGGGCTCGCGGACGTCATCGACGACAACGCCGAGGAGCTCGCGCGGCTCGAGTCGCTCAACGTGGGCAAGCCCTGGTGGGTCGCGGTCGACGAGCCCGGGATGATGTCCGACAACCTCCGTTTCTTCGCAGGCGCCGCCCGAAACCTCGAGGGCAAGGCGGCGGCCGAGTACGTCGAGGGCTACACGTCGATGGTCCGCCGCGAGCCGCTCGGCGTCGTCGCCGGCATCGCGCCGTGGAACTACCCGCTCTTCATGGTGATCTGGAAGATGGGCCCGGCGCTCGCGGCCGGGAACGTGCAGATCATCAAGCCCGCCGAGCAGACGCCGCTGACCGTCCTCCGCTTCGTCGAGCTGGCCCAGGAGATCCTCCCGAAGGGCGTGCTGCAGGTCGTGACGGGCGACGGAGTGCCCGCCGGTGACCGCCTCGTCCGGCACCCGTCGGTGCGGCTCGTCTCGCTGACCGGCGACACCGCGACGGGGAAGCTGATCGCGAAGAACGCCGCGGACACGGTGAAACGGGTGCACCTCGAGCTCGGTGGCAAGGCGCCGATGGTCGTGCTCGACGACGCCGACCCGACTGCGGTCGCGGAGGCGATCAAGGTCGGGGGGTACTTCAACTCCGGCCAGGACTGCACGGCGTCCTCGCGGATCCTTGTCTCCGAGCGCATCTGGGACGACGTGCTCTCGTCGACCGTGACCGCGGTCGAGGGGATGAGCGTCGGGGATCCCGCCGCCGACGACGAGATCGTGATGGGCCCGGTGATCTCGGCGGAGCAGCAGGAGCGCGTGCTCGGCTTCGTCGACCGCGCGGTCGCCGCGAAGGCGACCGTCGTGACGGGGGGCGGCTCCGTGGGCGACCGGGGCTACTTCGTCTCGCCGACCGTCGTGACCGACGTCGCGCAGGACAGCGAGATCGTGCAGAACGAGGTCTTCGGGCCGGTCGTCACGATGCAGCGCTTCGCGTCGGACGACGAGGCGGTGGCGATGGCGAACGACGTCCGCTACGGGC
This sequence comes from Gaiella sp., assembly GCA_036406535.1. Taxonomy (GTDB): domain Bacteria; phylum Actinomycetota; class Thermoleophilia; order Gaiellales; family Gaiellaceae; genus Gaiella. Next base: position 43,228 of record DASXAW010000108.1, on the reverse strand, counting down.
TCGCCGCCTCGGTCTTCTCCGAGAACGTCGGCCGGGCGATGAAGGTCGCCGGCCGGCTCGACTTCGGCACCGTCTGGGTGAACGAGCACCTCTTCCCGCTCACGGCCGAGATGCCGCACGGCGGCTTCAAGGAATCGGGCTACGGGAAGGACATGTCGCTGTACTCGATGGAGGAGTACACGCGCATCAAGCACGTCTGTGTGAAGCTCGCCTGACGCGCGTTCCGCCGACCTCGACAGCACGCGTTGACGGAATGCGTGGCGCGTGGTAGGAACACCCTCGCATTGCGCAGCCGAACGCAGCCGCGACGGACGGCGAGGGGACAGACCGCCCGCCCGTCGCGCGGCCCCGTCTCGCGGGCGCCGGAGCTCGACCACGTCGACCGCGGGATCATCGAGGCGCTCCAGTCGAACGGGCGGGAGTCGTTCCGGCGGATCGCGGCGGCGGTGGGCGTCTCGGAGGCGACCGTGCGGGCCCGGTACGCACGGCTCTGCGACGAGGGGATCCTCCAGGTCACCGGCGTCACGAACCCGCTCGGGCTCGGCTTCGAGGCGTCGGCGATGGTCGGCATCCGCACGGCCGGCGCGCCGGAGCTCGTCGCGGACGAGCTCGCCCGGTGGGAGGAGGCGGACTACGTCGTCGTCACCGCCGGGCGGTTCGACCTGCTCGTCGAGGTCGTCTGCGCCGACCGGCGGGCGCTGCTCGACGTGACGAACCGCATCCGGGCGCTGCCCGGGGTCGTGTCCACCGAGAGCTTCCTCTACCTCGAGCTCTGGAAGCAGCTCTACGACTGGGGTGTCGGTGGGCCGCGCGGGAACGGGGACTCGCGATGAGGTGTCGGGGGGAGCGTCAGGGCACGGAGGCGACGCGGCGCGTCGGATTCGCCTCCGTGCCGCGCGCCGCGGGGCGGGCCGGGTGAGCGTGTCGTCGATGCCGCCCGACGTCCGGCTCGTCGACGTCGTCAAGGAGTTCGCCGAGGTGCGCGCGGTCGACGGAGTCTCGCTCGAGATCCCGCGCGGCTCGTTCTTCGCGCTGCTCGGGCCCTCGGGCTGCGGCAAGACGACGACGCTCCGCATGATCGGCGGCTTCGAGGAGCCGACGGAAGGGCAGATCTTCCTCGGCGACCGCGACGTCGTCGGCCTCCCGCCGTACAGGCGCGACGTGAACACGGTGTTCCAGAGCTACGCGCTCTTCCCGCACATGACGGTGGCCGAGAACGTCGGCTTCGGGCTCGAGCGGCGGAAGATCGGCAAGGCGGAGAGGCGCGCGCGCGTCCGGGAGGTGCTCGAGCTGGTCGATCTCGCCGGGCGCGAGGATCGCAAGCCGCGGCAGCTCTCGGGCGGTCAGCAGCAGCGCGTCGCCCTCGCGCGGGCGATCGTCAACAACCCTCGCGTCCTGCTCCTCGACGAGCCTCTCGGCGCGCTCGACCTCAAGCTCCGCAAGCAGATGCAGCTCGAGCTGAAGCGGATCCAGAACGACGTCGGGATCACGTTCGTCCACGTCACGCACGACCAGGAAGAGGCGATGACGATGGCGGACACGATCGCGGTGATGAACCAAGGGAGGATCGAACAGCTCGGCTCGCCCGCCGAGCTCTACGAGCAGCCGCGGACCGCCTTCGTCGCAGGATTCCTCGGCAAGTCGAACCTGCTCGACGGGACCGTGGCGGGCGACGGCGTCGTCCGGCTGCTCGACGGCTCCGAGCTGCGCGCGCGGACGAACGGCAATCGCGGCCCGGTGTCGATCGGCGTGCGCCCGGAGAAGATCCGCCTCGGCGACGCCGGGGTGAACCGGCTCGCGGGGACGGTCAAGGAGTCGGCGTACATCGGGGTCGCGACCGAGGTCGTGGTGGCGACCCCGGTCGGCGAGCTGACCGTTTTCCACCAGAACGTCGAGGCGGGCGGTGGCGCGCCCGCTCCGGGGAGCCACGTGACGCTGTCGTGGGCGTCCGAGGCGACCTTCGTCGTCGATCGCGGAGAGGAGAAGCCCGAATGACCATGCGGATGACGCGTCGTGCTCTCGTGCAGCGAAGTGCCGCGGGTGTCACGCTCCTGAGCCTGCCCGGGCTCCTCGCGGCCTGCGGTGGGGGCGGCGGCGGTGGCGGTGGAAACGGCGAGCTCGCGGACACGCTCCGCTTCTCGAACTGGCCGCTCTACATCGACTACGACGAGAAGACGAAGAAGCATCCGACGCTCGACGAGTTCACCGCCAGGACCGGGGTCAAGGTCGACTACTTCGAGGACATCAACTCGAACGCCGAGTACTTCGGGAAGATCCAGCGTCCGCTGTCGCAGGGCAACTCGATCGACCGCGACATCATCGTCCTCACGGACAACGAGCGCTTCCTGGGCCTGATGATCGACAAGGGGTGGACGGAGGAGCTCGACAAGAGCCTGATCCCGAACATCTCGAACCTCATCGCAGCTCAGAAGAGCCCGCCGTTCGACCCCGATCGCAAGTACTCGCTCCCCTGGCAGTCCGGCATGACGGGCATCGCGTGGAACGAGAAGATCACCGGCCCCGTCACCTCGATCACACAGCTGTTCGAGGACCCCAAGCTCAAGGGGAAGGTGACCGCACTGAGCGGCATGGGCGACACGCCGCCGCTCGTGATGCTCGACAACGGGGACGACCCCGCGAAGGTCACCGACGCGTCGTGGAACGCGGCGATCGACCGGATCCAGAAGGCCGTCGACTCCGGCCAGCTCCGGAAGTTCACCGGCAACGACTACGCGCAGCCGCTGTCGCAGGGCGACCTGGCCGCCGCGATCGCCTGGTCGGGCGACATCTACCAGCTCCTCTCGTCGAACCCGAGCCTGAAGTGGGCGCTCCCGACGAAGGGCGGCGTCATCTGGACCGACAACATGATCATCCCGACCGGGGGCAGCGTCCCGACGGCGTCGACGTACATGAACTTCGTGTACGACCCGAAGATCGCCGCGCAGATCGCCGCGTACGTGGCGTACGTGCCGCCCGTCGAGGGCACGAAGGAGATCCTCGCGAAGACGGACCCGAAGATGGCGAACAGCCCGCTCGTGTTCCCGTCGGAGGAGGTGCTCGCGAACGTGCACCAGTTCGACTCGGAGGCGCTCAACAACCAGACGTACATCGAGCAGTGGCAGAAGGTCCTCGGCGCATAGACGTGGGGGAACCACCTGGTTCCCGCACGAGCCCCCTCCTTCCGACCCGCGACCCACACGGCCGGACCCCATGAGCTTCTTGCACCGCCACAAGGGGCTCACGCCCTACCTGCTGCTCGTGCCGGGGATCGTCTGGCTCGCGCTCTTCTTCGTCGCCCCGCTCGGGTTCCTCGGCTACCAGTCGCTCCAGTCGGGCACGTTCGACACCGGGTACACGTTCGACTGGGCGTTCTCGAACTACTGGGACGCGATCCGCGACTACCACGAGCAGTTCGTCCGCTCGTTCGTCTACGCCGGCATCGCGACGATCCTCGCGCTGCTCGTCTCGTACCCGCTCGTCTACTGGATCGCCTTCCGGGCGGGGCGCTGGAAGAACGTCTGCCTGATCCTGATCGTGGCTCCGCTGTTCGTGACGTACCTGGTGCGCACCCTGGCGTGGCTCAACATCCTCGCGGACGAGGGGCCGGTCGTCGGCTTCCTTCGCGACATCCACGTGCTCGGCCCCGACGGCCGCCTGCTCGCGACGTCCGTCGCCGTCGTCGCCGGCATCACCTACAACTTCCTCCCCTTCATGGCGCTGCCGCTGTACGTGTCGCTGGAGCAGATCGACGCGCGGCTGCTCGAGGCCGCGGAGGATCTCTACGCGAGCAAGCGGCAGGCATTCCTCCGCGTCACGCTCCCGCTCTCGGCACCCGGGATCGTGGCGGGGACGCTGCTCACGTTCATCCCGGCCGCCGGTGACTTCATCAACGCGCAGCTGCTCGGCACGCCGCGCCAGTACATGGTCGGCAACGTGATCCAGTCGAAGTTCCTCGACGTGCTCGACTATCCATCGGCGGCGGCGCTCTCGTTCATCCTGATGGCGCTGATCCTTGTCGGGCTGATCGTCTACGCGCGGGCTGTCGGCACGGAGAGGCTGACCGGCTGATGCGCTGGGTGAAGCGCCACCTGCTCCCGGCGTACGCGTTCCTCGCGTTCTGCTACCTGTTGCTGCCGATCGGGGTCGTGATCCTCTTCTCGTTCAACGCTCCGAGCGGGCGGTTCAACTACGTCTGGGAGGGGTTCACCCTCGACAACTGGATCCACTGGAACGCGCCGCCCGGGATCCAGTCCGCCGTCGTCAAGTCGCTCGAGATCGGCCTGCTCTCGACGATCCTCGCGACCGCGCTCGGCACGCTGCTGGCGCTCGCGATCGTGCGCCATCGGTTCCGCGGCCGGGGCGCGACGAACATGCTGATCTTCCTCCCGATGTCGACGCCCGAGATCGTGCTCGGCGCGTCGCTCCTCACGCTGTTCCTCAACCGCCAGATCGTGACGGGCTTCGGGACGATCTTCATCGCGCACGTGATGTTCATCGTCAGCTACGTCGTCGTCACCGTGAAGGCCCGGCTGATCGACTTCGACCGGCACCTCGAGGAGGCGGCGATGGACCTCGGCGCCAACGAGTGGGTGACGTTCCGGAAGGTGACGCTCCCGTTGCTGGCGCCCGCGATCCTCAGCGCCGCGCTGCTCGGGTTCGCGCTCTCGATCGACGACTTCGTGATCACGTACTTCGTCTCGGGTCCCACGCAGACGTTCCCGCTGTTCGTCTGGGGCGCGGCGCGCGTGGCGGTGCCGCCGCAGGTGAACGTCGTCGCCAGCGCGATCTTCCTCGTCGCGGTGCTCGTCATGGTCGGCAACGTCCTCTGGGGACTCCGTGCCCGCCGTGCCCGCGAGGCGATGCCCGCCGCCGTGCCGCTGCCCGAGACACTCCCACGAACGGAGCCCGCATGACGCAGACCGCCGTCGACCTCCAGCAGCTCGCCAAGGACCACCTGTGGATGCACTTCACGCGGATGGCCGGTTACCGGGAGAGCGAGGTGCCGATCATCGTGCGCGGAGAGGGCTGCTACCTCGAGGACGCGAGCGGCAAGCGGTATCTCGACGCGCTCGCGGGCCTGTTCTCGGTGAATCTGGGCTACTCGTACGGCGAGGAGATGGGGCAGGCGGCGCTCGAGCAGATGCGCGAGCTGCCCTTCTACACGAACTGGACGTACGCGCATCCGCGCGCGATCGAGCTCGCGACCGAGGTCGCCTCGCTCGCCCCGGACGACCTGAATCGCGTGTTCTTCGTGTCGGGCGGCTCCGAGGCGGTCGAGTCCGCATGGAAGCTCGCTCGGCAGTACTACCTCGCGCGCGGCGAGAAGCAGCTTCGCGGACACGTCGGCTCCACACCCGAGCGTGACCACGACGCGGTGGCCGCGAACCTGCGCTCGCCGAGCCGCCGCTACAAGGCGATCACCCGCCAGACGGCGTACCACGGGACGACGTTCGGCGCGCTCTCGCTGACGGGGATCCCGGCGATCCGGATGCCGTTCGAGCCGCTCGTGCCGGAGGTGCGCAACGTGCGCAACACAAACCGCTTCCGCAGACCGGAGGGGGAGACGGAGGAGGAGTTCACGGCGCTGCTCCTCGACGAGCTCGAGCGGACGATCGAGGCGATGGGGCCGGACACCGTGTGCCTCGTGCACATGGAGCCGGTGCAGAACTCCGGCGGCGCCTTCACGCCGCCGGTCGGCTACTGGCGCGGCGTCCGCGAGCTGTGCGACCGCTACGACATCCTCCTCTCCGCCGACGAGGTGATCACGGGCTTCGGCCGGATCGGCGCGTGGTTCGCCTCGGAGCGCTACGACATCCGGCCCGACCTGATCACCTCCGCGAAGGGCCTCTCCTCCTCGTACGCGGCGATCGGCGCGGTGATCGCGACCGACCGCGTCGCGGAGCCGTTCCTCGAGGGCTCCTCGATGTACACGCACGGGATCACCTTCGGCGGGCATCCCGTCCAGTGCGCGGTCGCGCTGAAGAACATCGAGATCATGAAACGCGAGGGCATCGTCGAGCACGTCCGCGAGACCGAGGACCTCTTCCGGGGCAAGCTCGAGACGCTGCTCGACCTCGACATCGTCGGCGACGTGCGCGGCGCCGGGTACTTCTACGCGCTCGAGCTCGTCAAGGACCGCGACACGAAGGCGACCTTCGACGACGACGAGTGCGAGGCGCTCCTGCGCGGATTCCTCTCGCCGGCGTTCTTCGAGGCGGGCCTGATCTGCCGCGCGGACGATCGCGGCGACCCCGTCGTGCAGATCTCGCCGCCGCTCGTCGCGGGCGAGCCGGAGATGGACGAGATCGTCGGAATCCTCGGCGAGGTGCTCACCGAGGCGTCGCGTCGGATGCGCTGAAGACGCTCCGAACCGCGTCGCAACAAAGCCGTAACCGCCGCACGACGAGGAGTAGTGTTACCCGCACTACGTGTCCGTTGGGGAGCGGGCACGCTGCTTCGCGTGACACGAGACGAGGAGACGGGGATGAACGAGAACGGGACCGTCGTGGTCGCGCGTGACGTGACGCGGCGCTACGGCGAGGGCGAGACGGCCGTCGACGCGCTGCGCGGCGTGTCCGTCGAGGTGCCGAAAGGCCGGCTGACCGCGGTCATGGGGCCCTCGGGATCGGGCAAGTCGACGCTGATGCACATCCTCGCGGGGCTCGACAAGCCGTCCTCCGGCTCCGTGACGGTTGCCGGAACGGAGATCACGACGCTCAAGGACTCCGAGCTGACGAAGCTCCGTCGGGAACACATCGGGTTCGTGTTCCAGTTCTTCAACCTCCTTCCGATGCTGACGGCGGAGGAGAACATCCGCCTCCCGCTCTCGATCGCCGGCGAAAAGCCGGACAAGGAGCAGTTCGCACAGCTGATCGACTCGGTCGGCCTCGCCGACCGCCTCTCGCATAGACCTTCGGAGCTCTCCGGAGGGCAGCAGCAGCGCGTCGCGATCGCGCGTGCGCTCGTCTCGCAACCGGAGGTCGTCTTCGCCGACGAGCCGACGGGGAACCTCGACTCGAAGACCGGGACAGAGATCCTCGAGCTGCTGCGTCACTCCGTAGAGGACATGGGGCAGACGATCGTGATGGTCACGCACGAGGCGCGGGCCGCCGCGATCGCCGACCGCGTGCTCTACCTGGCCGACGGCAACATCGTCCGCGAGCTCGCGGGCGCTTCGCAGCACGAGATCGGCGAGGCGATGGAGGAGATCGCGGCCCGATGACGTCGTTCACCCTCAAGGGGCTGCTCACCCGCAAGCTCCGGACCGCGCTCACGGCGATCGCGATCATCCTCGGCGTCGCCACGGTGAGCGGCACGTTCGTGCTCACCGACTCGGTCGACAAGGCGTTCGACTCGATCTTCAGCGACGTCTACCGCAACACGGACGCGACCATCACCCCGAAGTCGCCCTTCGACACGGGCGACGGGTCCGGGACGACCGAGGCGTCGTTCGACGAGTCGCTCCTCGGCAAGGTCAAAGAGCTGCCGGACGTCCAGGCGGCGATCGGCGGCGTCGCGAGCGACAGCACGCAGTTCATCAAGGACGGCGATGCGATCGCCTACGGTGGCGCGCCGAACCTCGGCTTCTCGGTCGACCCGTCGCAGCCCCAGTTCAACAGCCTGAGCCTCGTGCTCGGCGCGTGGCCAGGCGCCGACGAGGTCGTCGTCGACAAGTCGACCGCCGACAAGGAGGACCTCACCGTCGGCCAGACCATCGGCGTCCAGGCGGAAGGCCCCGTCGAGCAGATGACGATCTCCGGGATCGTGAAGTTCGGCTCCGTCAGCTCGATCGGCGGCGCGACGCTGGCCGGGTTCGACCTGCCGACGGCGCAGAAGCTCTTCGACAAACGGGGCGTGCTCGACCAGATCCGCGTTGCCGCGAAGCCCGGTGTCTCGCCTTCGACGCTCATGGCGCAGATCAGGACGATCCTGCCGCCGAACACCGAGGTGCGGACCGGCGACGCGCAGGCGCGCGAGGACGCGAAGGACACCGACGAGTTCATCTCGTTCCTCCGCTACTTCCTGCTCGCCTTCGGCCTGATCGCCCTCTTCGTCGGCGCCTTCGTCATCGTGAACTCGCTGTCGATCACGATCGCGCAGCGCACGCGCGAGCTCGCGACGCTCCGCACCCTCGGGGCCTCGCGGCGCCAGGTGCGGCTCTCGGTCGTGCTCGAGGCGCTCGTGATGGGCGTGTTCGCCTCGATCGTCGGGCTGTTCCTCGGGCTCGGCCTCGCGAAGGGCCTCTTCTCGCTGTTCGACGCGGTCGGGTTCACGCTCCCGAACAACGGCATCCTGCTGGAAACGCGCACGGTGATCGTCTCGCTCGCCCTCGGGATCGTCGTCACGCTCATCGCGAGCTTCTTCCCCGCGCTTCGCGCGACGCGCGTTCCTCCGATCGCGGCGGTGCGGGAAGGCGCCGAGCTACCGCCCGGCCGCTTCGCGCGCTTCCGCACGCCGTTCGCCGCCGTGCTCACCGCGCTCGGCTTCGGACTGCTTGTGCTGGGGCTGTTCTCCCACGGCACCTCGACCGTGTTGATCCTCCTCATCCTGGGGACGCTGCTCGTGTTCATCGGCGTCGCGATGCTCTCGGCTCCGTTCATCCCCGCGCTCTCGGGCTTCCTCGGGTGGCCCGCGACGAAGATCGGCGGCGCCGCCGGCGCGCTCGCACGGGACAACGCCCGCCGGAACCCGCAGCGCACCGCGTCGACCGCGGCCGCTCTGATGATCGGCCTCGCGCTGGTCACGCTCGTGGCGACGCTCGCGGCGGGGATCACGGCGTCGTTCAGGGGCGCGGTCAACGACATCTTCACGTCGGACTTCGCGATCACCGCCCAGAACAACTACTCGCCGATCCCGACCTCGGTAGGCGAGGCGGCGGCGAAGGCACCCGGTGTCACCGCGGCGGGCAGCGTACGCACCGGCGAGTCGCTCGTCTTCGGGAAGAAGGAGTTCACGACCGCGGTCACGCCGGGCGCGAAGGACGTCATGACGCTCGTCTGGAAGGACGGCTCGCAGGACGTCATGGCCAACCTCGGCGAGGACGGTGCGTTTGTCGACGACGGCTTCGCCGACGACCACAACCTGAAGATCGGCTCGCAGGTGCCCGTCACGTTCGTGACCGGCAAGAAGCGCACGTTCACGGTGAAGGGCATCTTCGATCCACCGACGGGCGGCTCCCCGTTCGGCCCGGTGACGATCTCGGCCGCCACGTGGGACGCGGAGAACCCGCAGCCGCAGGACCTGTACACGTTCCTCACGGTCGCCGGAGGCGAGAGCGATGCGAACCGGGCCGCGATCGAGAAGTCGCTCGCGGGCTACCCGAACGCGAAGGTGCAGACGCGCCAGCAGTTCATCGACAACCAGATCTCCGGTCTCAACTCGGTGCTCAACATCCTCTACGTCCTGCTCGCACTGTCGGTCATCGTGAGCCTGTTCGGGATCGTGAACACGCTCGTCCTGACCGTGTTCGAGCGGACGCGGGAGATCGGGATGCTGCGCGCGATCGGGCTGACCCGGCGCCAGACCCGGCGGATGATCCGCCACGAGAGCGTGATCACGGCGCTGATCGGCGCGTTCGTCGGGATCGTGCTCGGCCTGATCCTCGCCGGGATCCTGATCGCGAAGGTCGACTTCCTGATCTTCTCGTTCCCGACGACGCAGGTCATCGTCTTCGCCATCGCGGCGATCATCGTGGGGATCCTCGCCGCGATCTTCCCGGCGCGACGGGCGGCGAAGCTCAACCCGCTCGAGGCGCTGCACTACGAGTGACGGGGTGGGGGAGCGCCTTCCCCCTCACCCCGTGACTCACACGCGGATGACCCCGTCGGCCGTCAGGGCCGCGATCTCGTCGTCCGTGTAGCCCGCCTCGCGGAGGATCTCGGCGGAGTGCTCGCCGACGCCCGGCGGCGCGCTCGGGTGGAGCGCCCGCTCACCGTCGAACGAGAGCGGCAGCGCCGGCACGACGAGCCCGTCGATGCCTGCGTGGTCCAGCGGCTGGAGGATCCCGAGCGCCGCGGTCTGCGGCGACTCCGCGACGTCGCGAACGTCAGCCACCGGCGCGGCCGGAACGCCAGCGGCGGTGAGCCTCTCGTGCCAGGTCGCCGTGTCCTCGGTCGCCAGGCGGGCGGCGAGGAGCTCCGCGAGCGCATCCCGGTTTCCGACGCGGTCGGCGTTCGTGCGGAACCGGGCGTCGTCGGCGAGTTCGGGCGCGCCGACGACGGCGCAGATCGCCCGGAAGATGCGGTCGTTCCCGCCGGCGACCATCAGCGAGCCGTCACGCGTCGGGAGGACCTCGTAGGGAGCGACCATCGGAAACCGCGTTCCGTCGCCCGTCGACACCGTGCCGTCCGCGAGGTACCCGACGAGGTGGTACGCGAGATAGCCGATCGCGGTCTCGTAGAGCGAGACGTCGACGACGCAGCCTTCGCCCGTGCGCCCACGGTCGAGCAGCGCCGCGAGGACGCCGATCGCCGCCCACGCGCCGGTGCCCTGGTCGATCGTCGACGTCCCGACCCGGACACCCGGCCGGCCGGGCTCTCCGGTGACGGAGATCAGCCCACCGGCCGCCTGCATGAGGGCGTCGTACCCGGGCTCGCCTGCGAGCGGCCCGGTGCGCCCGTAGGCGCCGACCGAGCAGTAGACGAGCCGCGGGTTGCGCGCGCGGAGCGCTTCGGGGCCCAGGCCCAGCGCCTCCGCGAGCCCGGGGCGCAGGCTCTGGAGGAACACGTCGGCGCGATCGGCGAGCCGGAGGAGCGCGTCGCGGCCACGCGGGTCGCGCAGCGACAGCGCGAGCGAGCGCTTCCCCGCGTTCGCCGAGAGGAACATCGTGCCCTCCCCCTCCCAGAACGGCGGCCCCCAGGCGCGCCCGTCGTCTCCCGTGTCGGGCCGCTCGACCTTGACGACATCCGCCCCGAGCGCGGCGAGCGCCTGGGCGCAGTACGGGCCGGCGATCGACGTCGTCACGTCGAGCACGCGCGTCCCCTCGAGCGGCCGGTGCACGGCGCGCATCATCGCAGCGCCCCGCGGGGCGCTCGGAGGTGTCTGCGAGGATGCCCCCGTGGCGGTCCTCGCCTTCCTCCCGCAGGTGCTCGCGGTGTTCGACCAGTTCGAGGAGTGGGTCTCGAGCGACTGGTCGTACCTCGCGATCTTCGCCGTCGCGATGATCGACGCGTTCTTCCCCCTCGTGCCGAGCGAGACCGTGGTGATCACCGGCGGTGTGCTCGCCGGCGCGGGAGACCTGAACCTCCTTCTGGTGATCCTGGCTGCGTCGAGCGGCGCGATCGTCGGAGACAACATCTGCTACGCGCTCGGCAAGTTGCTCGGCGAGCGCACCGTGAAGCGCGTCTTCCGCGGCGAGAAGAGCCACGCGGCCTTCGACTGGGCGGAGCGTCAGCTGATGCAGCGGGGGACGTACCTGATCATCATCGCGCGCTTCATCCCGGGCGGCAGAACCGCGACGACGTTCTCGGCCGGCTACATCGCGGCCTTCCCCTACCGGAGGTTCATCGTCGCGGACGTCGTCGCCGGGATCATCTGGGGGACGTACGCATCCTGCCTCGGGTACTTCGGCGGGAAGACCTTCGAGGACCAGCCATGGAAGGGCCTCATCGTGGCCTTCGTCGTCGCCGTGGGGCTCGCCGCGACGGTCGAGTTCGTCCGCCACAGGAGAGAGCGGCGCCGCGCCTCCGTCGAGCGAGGCGATGCCGCGCCGCGACACCCGGAGGACGTACCGTCATCCGAGTGAACCGCCTCGCGGAGTCCTCGAGCCCCTACCTCCTGCAGCACGCCGACAACCCGGTCGACTGGTACCCGTGGGGCGGCGACGCGTTCGCACGCGCCCGGGACGAGGATCGGCCGCTGCTCGTCTCCGTGGGCTACAGCTCGTGCCACTGGTGCCACGTGATGGAGCACGAGTCCTTCTCGAGCCCCGGGGTGGCCGAGCTGATGAACGCGCTGTTCGTGAACGTCAAGGTCGACCGTGAGGAGCGCCCCGACGTCGACGCGCTGACGATGGAGGCGTGCGTGACGATGACCGGTCAGGGCGGCTGGCCGACGACGGTGTTCATGACCCCGGCTGGCCGGCCCTTCTACGCCGGGACCTACTTCCCGCCGGAGCCGAGGCACGGGATGCCGGCGTTCCCGCAGGTCCTGGAAGCCGTCGCCGAAGCGTGGCGTGACCGGCGGCCCGACCTCGAGGAGCAGGCATCGCGGCTCGTCGCCGCGCTCGGCGGCGCGGCGCGGCTGGAGGCGGGGGACGACGAGCTCTCCGCCTCGGTGCTCGACGCGGCGGAGCGCGGCCTCGCGCGCGCCTACGAGCCGGCGTTCGGCGGCTTCGGCACCGCGCCGAAGTTCCCGCCCTCGTCGACGATCGAGCTGCTCCTTCGTCGCGGCACCCCGGAGGCGCTCGCGATGGTCCGCGGCACGCTCGACGGGATGGCCGCCGGCGGGATGTACGACGTGGTCGGCGGCGGCTTCCATCGTTACTCGGTCGACGCGCGCTGGCTCGTGCCGCACTTCGAGAAGATGCTCTACGACAACGCGCTGCTCGTCTCCGCGTACCTCCACGCGTGGGTTGTGACCGGCCTCGAGCGCTACCGCGAGATCGCCGAGGAGACCGTCGACTACCTCCTGCGCGAGATGCTCCTGCCCGACGGCGGCTTCGCCTCCGCGCAGGATGCAGACACCGACGGCGTCGAGGGGCTCACGTACACCTGGGAGGTCGACGAATGGCGCGAGCTCGGCCTGGAGGAGGGGCTGCTCGAGCCGTTCGAGCACGGTCGCTGGATCGTCCGGGGGACATTGGCGCCCGAGGACCGCGACAGGCTGCTCGCGATCCGGGCGGAGCGCCCGCAGCCGCTGCGGGACGACAAGGCGATCGCGTCGTGGAACGGGCTCGCGCTCGCAGCGCTCGCGGAGGCGGGGCGGAGGCTCGAACGGGAGGACTGGGTCGCGGCGGCGGAACGGCTGGGGGAGTTCCTCGTCGGGCAGCTTCGCGGCGAGGACGGCCGGGTGATGCGAAGCGCACGCGACGGCCGGGTCAGCGGCCCGGGGTTCCTCGACGACCACGCGAACGTCGCGCACGGGCTCCTCGAGCTGCACGTCGCGACCGGTGACGCGCGCTGGCTGCACGAGGCGCACCGCATCGCAGGGCTCGCGGTCGACCTGTTCGTCGACGAGGAGCGAGGCGGCTTCTTCCTGGCGCCGCACGACGGCGAGGAGCTCGCCGCCCGGGCAAAAGACGTCGACGACGACCCGCTCCCCTCGGGGAACTCGATGCTCGCCTCCGTGCTGATCCGGCTCGGCAGGCTCTGGGGCGACGACGGGCTCGTCGCCCGCGGCGAAGGCGTTCTGCGCCTCCTCGCGCCCGCGATGGAACGTGTCCCGCGCGCGCTCTCGTGGGCGCTCTCGACCCTCCATCTCCATCTGTCGCCCCCGCGCGAGCTCGCGATCGTCGGCGACGTCCGCGCCGACGTCGCGCGCGCCGCTCTTCGCCGCTTCGAGCCGACGACGGTCGTCGCCGTCGGTCCGGCGGACGACGTGCCGCTGCTCGCGGGCAAGAATCTCGTCGACGGTCGTACCGCCGTCTACGTCTGCGAGCGCTTCGCGTGCCGCGCACCGGTGACACGACCGGACGAGCTCGACAGCTAGGCTCCGGCCGTGGCGACGACCGAGTTGACCGGTGCCGAGGACGTCGCGTGGGACCTGACCGACCTGTACGAGGGGATCGACGATGCCCGGATCGAGGAGCACGTAGCTCAGGCCGAGACGGACGCCGCCGCGTTCCGCGAGCGCTACCACGGCGACGTCGCCGCACTCGATGCCGCAGCGCTCGCCGAGGCGGTCGCGGAGTACGAGCGGATCGAGTCGGCGCTCGTCCGCCCGCTGACGTTCGCGCACCTCGTCTTCGCAACGAACATGGCCGAGCCGGCGCGCGGCGCACTCGTCGCACGGCTCGGCGAGAAGGCCGCGGCGCTCGACACGCAGCTCCTCTTCTTCGGACTCGAGTGGGCCGCGGTCGAGGACGACGTCGCCGACTCGCTGCTCGCCGATCCGGCGCTCGACCAGTGGCGCCACCACCTGCAGTCGCTGCGCAAGTTCCGTCCGTTCCTCCTCAGCGAGCCGGAGGAGCGGATCGTCACCGAGAAGACGGTCTCCGGCTCCGGCGCCTGGTCGCGACTCTACGAGGAGCTCCTCGGCGCGCTCCGCGTGACGCTCGACGGCGAGGAGCTGTCGCTCGAGCCCGCTATGGCGAAGCTCTACGAGCCGGACCGCGACATCCGCCGCGGCGCCGCGGAGGCGATCACCGAGGCGCTCGGACCGGGGCTCAGGACGCGCACGTTCGTCTTCAACACGATCCTCCTCGACAAGTCCATCGACGACCGCCTGCGCGGCTATCCGACATGGCTGTCGTCACGCAATCTCGCGAACGAGACGACGGACGAGGCCGTCGAGGCGCTGATCGACGCGACGACCTCGCGGTACGACCTGCCGCAGCGCTACTACCGGCTCAAGGCCCGGCTCCTGGGCCTCGACCGGCTCGAGCACTACGACCGGTTCGCGCCGATCGCGGCCGACCCGACGCGCGTGTCCTGGGACGACGCGCGAGGCGTCGTGGTGGACGCGTACTCGGAGTTCTCCGAGGAGGCCGGCTCGATCGTCGCGCGGTTCTTCGACGAGAGCTGGATCGACGGGCCGGTGCGACCCGACAAGCGGACGGGGGCGTTCTGCGCGACGACGATCCCCGGCGTGCACCCGTACGTCCTCATGAACTACACGGGCGACCGGCGCGCGATCCTCACGCTCGCCCACGAGCTCGGGCACGGGCTCCACGGCGTCCTCGCGGAGCCGCTCGGCTACATCAACTCGTCGACGCCGCTGACGACCGCCGAGACCGCCTCGGTGTTCGGCGAGGCGTTGACGTTCGAGCGGCTGCTCGCGCAGGAGGACGACCCGCATCGGAAGCTCGACCTGCTCGCCGGCCGAATCGAGGACGCGATCGCGACGACGTTCCGGCAGATCGCGATGAACCGCTTCGAGGACGCGGTCCACACCGACCGCCGCGAGCGAGGCGAGCTCGCGCCCGAGCGGTTCGGCGAGCTCTGGCTCGAGTGCCAGTCGACGCTCTTCGCCGACTCGGTCGGCCTCGAGGGCTACACGCCCTGGTGGAGCTACATCCCGCACTTCACGGGTGCGCCGGGCTACGTGTACGCGTACGCCTTCGGGTACCTCTTCTCCCTGGCGATCTACCGGCGGTACGTGCTCGAGGGCGAGGCGATGGTCGGGCCGTACCTCGACCTGCTGCGCGCCGGCGGGTCGCGCTCACCCGAGGAGCTGGCCCGCCTCGTGGGTCTCGACCTGACGGATCCGTCGATCTGGGCGAGCGGCCTCGACGCGCTCGGCGAGGAGCTGGACGAGGCGGAGCGCCTCGCCGACGAGCTCGAGCTGTAGCTGTAGTGCTAACCCGCCCGAGCGGCGGTTCGTCTGAGTGTTGGCAAACGCGGGGAGGGGCGTTACGCTCGCCGCGTCCACACCGACACACCTCCCAGGAGGGAGCCTCGAATGAAGAAAGTCGTGCTACTGGCCGCGGCGTTCGTCGTGGCGCTCGGCGTTACGGCGTCCAGCGCGACATCGGCTGCGTCGGAGACGGGCATCACCAATCGCACGATCGTGATCGGCGGCACGTTCCCGCTGACCGGCCCGGCGTCGCTCTACGCGGTGATTCCGCCTTCCATGAAGGCGTATTTCTCGTACATCAACTCGCGCAAGGGACCGGACGGCAAGCGTGGGGTGTACGGCCGACAGATCGTGTTCAAGTACTACGACGACGGCTACAACCCCGCCAACTCGGTGCAGCTCACGCGCAAGCTCGTCGAGGAGGACAAGGTCTTCGCCGTCGTCGGCTCGCTCGGCACCGAGGTGAACCTGGCGATCAGGCCGTACCTCAATGCACGCAAGGTTCCGCAGATCCTCAACGCGACCGGCGCTTCCGCCTGGGGATCGGACGCCGGGAAGTACCCGTACACCGGCGGCTGGCAGCCCGACTATGCGTACGAAGGGCAGATCTACGGCCAGGCGATCGCGCACAACAGCCCGAATGCGAAGATCGCCGTGCTCTACCAGAACGACAGCTACGGCGACGATTATCTGCGGGGCCTCAAGGCCGGGCTCGGAGGCAAGAGCTCGAACATCGTCGCGAGCGAGGCGTACGAGGTGACCGCCGCCGACGTCCGCGCCCAGGTCGCGAAGCTGCGTGGCTCGGGGGCGAGCGTCTTCGTGATCCTCGCCACCCCGAAGTTCACGGTGCAGGCGTATGCGATCGCGAACGCGCTCCGCTGGTCGCCGGCCGTGATCTACACGAACTCGGTGTCGGCGACCGACACGTTCCTCACGCTCGCGAAGAGCTCGGGCGGAGGCGACCTGGTCAACCGGACCTTCACGGTGCAGTACGCGAAGGATCCGGCGAGCCCGGCGTGGGACAACGACGCGGCGATGAAGCTGTACAAGCAGGTGATGGCGAAATACCGCCCGGGCGCTCGGGTCACCGACGCGCTCAACTACTACGGCGTCGCCGTCGCCGAGGCGTTCGTCGAGCTGATGTACAAGGCGGGGAAGAACCCGACGCGAGCGTCGTTGATGAAGGCGTTCCGCAGCTGGAACGAGCTGAACCCGTTCCTGCTGCCGGGCAACCGGCAGAAGACCGGCGGCAACGACCAGCTCCCGCTCCAGTGCGAGCGGATCATCAAGTACACCGACGGGACGTTCGTGCCCGTCTCGAAGATGAAGTGCGCGGGGGCGTCGACCTAGGCGCAACCGCTAGCGGGTGGGCGGGGACGGCTCGTCGTCCTCGCCCACCGGCGCCAGCTGCGCCCAGTACTCCTCCATCTGCGTGAGCCGCGTCGCGCGGTGCGCAGGGTCGCTTGGCGCGACGTTGACAGCTCGCACGACCCACGTCGCCAGGTCGTCGGCGCCGCCCACGTCGATGACGTTGAGGCAGCCGGGCGCCTGCTCGAAGCGGCCCAGGAACGTGCGCTCGCCGGTCAGCGCGTAGGAGAGGATCGCCCGGTTCACCGCGCCGTGCGCGACCACGAGCACGGTGTCCCAGGCGGCGTCGCCGACGAGGCGTTCGAGGGCCGGGAGCACGCGGTCGAACAGCTCGCCGATCGTCTCGCCGCCGAGGAAGCGCTTCTCGTTCGGGACGACGCCGTGGAAGGCGCGGACGAACGCCTCCTCGAGCTGCGCGGGCGGGATCGACGAAAGCTTCGCGCCGGTGATCTCGCGCAGGTCCGGCCAGGTCTCGATCTCGCGTCCGGGGGCGACCAGCTCGGCGGTCTCCATCGTGCGGGGGAGACCGCTCGCGATCACGCGGTCGAGCTCGACACCGGCGAGAAGCTCCCGCGCGGCCGCAGCCTGCGTGCGTCCCTCCGCGGTCAGCGGAACCGCATCCGGCGCGACGGGGCGTCCGCGCTTGTCGACGTAGTCGACCGCACCGTGGCGCATCAGGTAGAGGCGTCGCCTCACGCAGTCCGTCTCCGCAGCGTCGCCGCGCCGAGCGCGACCGAGAGCCCGATCGCGGCGACGACGACCGCGAGATCGACGAGCGTCCGCGTCGAGACGGTCGCCTCCACGGTGATCCGCTGCATGGCGTCGACTGCGTACGAGAGCGGGAGCACCCACGAGATCGCCTCGAGCACCGCGCCCATCTCGTCGCGCGGCACGAGCAGGCCGCAGAGGAGGACCTGCGGGAGCACGATCGCGGGCATGAACTGAACGGCCTGGAACTCCGTCCGCGCGAACGCGCTCACGAACAGGCCGAGCGCGCACCCGAGGATTGCGTCGACCACGGCGACGAGCACGAGGAGCCAGGCGGAGCCCGCGACGTCGAGTCCGAGGAAGCCGAGCATCAGCCCGGACGCAAGGGCCGCCTGCACGACCGCCACGAGGCCGAACGCGAGGAGGTAGCCGAGCAGGAGGTCGAGACGCCCGAGCGGCATCGACAGGAGCCGCTCGAGCGTCCCGGATGTCCGCTCGCGCAGCGTTGTCACCGACGTCACGAGGAACATCACGACGAAGGGGAACAGCGCGAGGAGCGCCGGCCCGATCTGGTCGAACGTCGCCGGCTGCGCGTCGAAGACGAGCTCCAGCAGCCAGAGGAGTGCCATCGGGACGACGAGCAGTAGCGCGACGGTCCGAGGATCGCGGCGGAGCTGCTCGAGCACCCGGCGGGTCGTCGCTGCGGTGCGGGAGACGCTCATGCCGGTGCCGGTCGCCGGTCGCTCACGAGTGCCAGGAATGCCTCCTCGGTGTCCCGCGCCCCGGTCCTCGCGAGAAGCGCTTCCGGCGTCTCCTGGGCGAGGATGGCGCCGTCGCGCATGAGCAGCAGCTCGTCGCAGCGCGTCGCCTCGTCCATGACGTGGCTCGAGACGAGCAGCGTTCGCCCGTCGTCGGCGAGCCGGTGGAAGAGGTCCCACAGGTCGGTCCGCAGCACGGGGTCCAACCCGACGGTCGGCTCGTCGAGGACGAGGAGCTCGGGGACGCCGAGCAGTGCCACCGCGAGCGAGACCCGCGAGCGCTGGCCGCCCGAGAGGCGCACGACCTGTCGGTCGGCCTGCTCGGTGAGATCGACCTCGGCGAGCACGCGCTCGACGTCGGTGGCCGGCGCGCCGAGCACCGCGGCGAAGTAGCGGAGGTTCTCCTCGACGGAGAGGTCGTCGTAGACCGACGCGGCCTGCGTCGCGTACGCGACTCGCGTCCGGTTCGCGGGGCTCCCTGCCGGGCGCCCGAGGACGCCGACACTGCCCTGCTCGACGATCTGGACGCCCACGATCGCCCGGAGCAGCGTGGACTTGCCGCACCCGGACGGGCCGAGCAGGCCGATCACGCGTCCGGGGGGAAGCCGCAGCGAGAGGTCGTCGAGCACGATCCGGCCGCCGCGCACGACGCGCAGCCGGTCGATCTCGACGGCGGGTGCCACTTCCATGGCCACGAGAGCCCTGGTCACGCGAGGTCCGCGAGCAGCCGGAGCGCCTCCGGTTGGCGTGCCTGGAGGATCAGCGTGCCGACGCCGCACTCCCGGAACGCGTCGAGCCGGTCGGCGATCCGGGCGCGGTCGCCGACGAGCGCGACCTCGTCCACGAGGGCGTCCGGGACCGCGGCGATCGCCTCGTTCTTCTTTCCGGCGAGGTAGAGGTCCTGAATCGTCGCGGCCGCGTCGGCGTAGCCGTAGCGCTCGGCGAGGCGCGTGTAGAAGTTCTTCCCCTTCGCGCCCATGCCGCCGACGTAGAGCGCGAGGAGCGGCTTGAGGAAGTCCCGCGCGGCCCCGACGTCGTCGGTCACGACGACCGGGACGTGCGCCGCGAGGTCCCAGCCCTCGGGGCGGCCGCCGCGACGGGCGAAGCCCTCCTCGAGCATCGGCCGGTGCGTGTCGGCGAAGCGCTCCGGCGAGAAGAAGATCGGCAGCCAGCCGTCGGCGATCTCCGCCGCGAGCGCGACGTTCTTCGGCCCGATCGCGGCGAGGTAGATCGGCACGTCGGCGCGCGGCGGGTGGACGATGATCCGCAGCGGCTTGCCGAGACCGGTCGCGCCGGGACCGGTGTACGGAATGTCGTAGTGCTCGCCGTGGTGCTCGACCGGCGCCTCCCGGCGGAGGACCGCGCGGACGATCTCGACGTACTCACGGGTGCGGGTGAGCGGCTTGCCCCAGGCCTGTCCGTGCCAGCCCTCGGCGACCTGCGGGCCCGATGTGCCGAGGCCGAGCAGCACCCGACCACCGGAGAGGAGATCGAGCGTCGCGACCGTCGCCGCCGTGGTCGCGGGAGAGCGCGCCGGCATCTGCATGATCGCGGTGCCGAGCCGCACGTTCGTCGTCCGGGCGCCGACCCAGGCGAGCGACGAGACCGCGTCCGAGCCGTACGCCTCCGACGTCCAGACCGAGTGGAAGCCGCAGCGCTCCGCTTCCTCCGCGAGACCTGTCCAGACCACCGGGTCGTCGTATCCCAGTTGCAGGCCGAGCCGCACCCGACGATCCTACTCGGGTCGTGTCGACGCTCTTCCCGCCCGCATACCTCGAGGCCCGTGACCGCTACCGGGCGTTCATGGAGGAGCACGTCTATCCGAGCGAGACCGCGATCTCGCGGGAGGACGACGCGGCGGCGACGCTCGTCGAGCAGCTGCGCGAGCGTGCGCGCGCGGAGGGGCTCTGGGCGCCGCACATGCCGCCCGAGGCAGGCGGCACCGGCCTGGGGTTCCTCTACTACGCCTGCCTCAACGAGGAGATCGGCCGCTCGGCCTACGCGCAGCTCGTGTTCGGCTGCCAGGCGCCCGACGCGGGGAACGCCGAGATCCTCCACCTGTTCGGGACCGACGACCAGAAGGAGCGCTTCCTCCGTCCGCTCGTCGCGGGCGCGGTGCGCTCGTTCTTCTCGATGACGGAGCCCGAGGTGTCCGGGTCTGATCCGACCCTGCTGCGGACACGTGCCGTGCGGGACGGCGACGAGTGGGTGATCGACGGGCACAAGTGGTTCTCGAGCGGCGCCGACGGCGCGTCGTTCGCGATCGTGTTCGCGATCACCGACCCCGGGGCCGAGCCGCATCGGCGCGGGTCGATGATCCTCGTCCCGGTCGACAGGCCGGGGGTGGAGGTCGTCCGGCCGATCCCGGTGATGGGCCACGCCGGACGCGGCTGGAGCACCCACTGCGAGGTGACGTACACGGGCGTCCGCGTGCCCGTCGACGACACGCTCGGCGGGGAGGGCGACGCATTCGCGATCGCGCAGAAGCGCCTCGGGCCGGGCCGGATCCACCACGTGATGCGCTGGCTCGGCCAGATGCAGCGCGCGTTCGAGCTGATGTGCAGGTACGCGAACGAGCGCGAGGCGTTCGGCGGCACGCTCGCGGACAAGCAGACCGTCCAGAACTGGGTCGCCGACTCGGCCGCCGAGATCCAGGCGTGCCGACTGCTGACGATGGACGCCGCACGGAAGATCGACGAGGGCTCTGAGGCGCGCGTGGAGGTGTCGCTTCTGAAGTTCTTCGCCGCCCGCGTGTTGTGCGACGTCATCGACCGGGCGATCCAGGTCCACGGCGCGCGCGGGCTCACGGACGAGACCCCGCTCGCGGCGATGGCGCTCCAGGCCCGTGGCGCACGGATCTACGACGGGCCCGACGAGGTGCATCGGATGGTCGTCGCACGGCGGATCCTCCGCTCGTACCGCGACGGCGAGGGGTGGTCGTTCTCGTAACCTGAGAGGGTTGGCCCGCCGGCGCCCCGAGCACCTTCTCCTCGAGCTCGACCTCTCGCGCGGCGTGGCCGAGACGCCTCCGTCGTCACCCCTGCGGGTGCGCGGCCGGCAGGTTCCCGTCCTCCGCGGGCTCGTCGACGCCCTGGCGACCGCGGCGCGTGACGAGCACGTCACGGGCCTCGTAGCCCACATCGGGCAACGCCCGATCACCCTCGCCCACTCGAGCGAGCTGCGCGAGGCCGTGCTGGGGTTCCGAGCCTCGGGGAAGGCCGCCGTGGCCTGGAGCGAGACCTTCGGCGAGATGAGCGCGGCGAACGTCGGCTACCACCTCGCGTCGGCGTTCGAGGAGATCTGGCTCCAGCCCACGGGAGACCTCTGTTTGACGGGGGTGGTCGCCCGCGCGGTCTTCGTCCGCGACGCTCTCGACCGCGTGGGCGTGGACCCGGAGCTCCGCCAGCGCCACGAGTACAAGACTGCGGCGGACACCTTCCTGCGCACCGGGATGACGGACGCGGCGCGCGAGATGGCCCGTCGACTGGCGGAGTCGGCGAACGAGACGATCGTCGCCGACGTCGCGGCGGGCCGGAAGCTCGAGCCCTCGGCGATCGAGGACGCCATCGAACGCGCGCCGCTCACCGCGAGCGAGGCGCTCGAAGCGCGGCTGGTCGACCGGCTCGGGTACCGCGACGAGGTCTACGCGAGCATGCGCTCCCGGTTCGCGCACGCGGGCCTGCGCTACGTCGACCGGTACGGGCGGCGCCGGGAGCGCCGCGCCGCGCTCAGGCGCGGCCTGCGCCACCGGCGCCGCCCCGTGGTGGCGCTCGTCCGCGCCTCCGGCCCGATCCTCCTCGGGCGCGGGGGCGGGTCGCCGCTGGCCGCCCCGACCGTCGGCTCCGACGCGCTCGGTGCCACGCTCCGCCTCGCCGGTCGCGACCCGTCGGTGAAGGGCGTGGTCCTGCGGGTCGACAGCCCGGGTGGATCCTACGTCGCGAGCGACGCGATCCGGCGGGAGGTGCTCGCGCTCCGGCGCTCGGGCACGCCGGTGATCGCGTCGATGGCGACGGTCGCGGCGTCGGGTGGGTACTACATCTCGATGCCGTGCGACGCGGTGGTGGCCGAGCCCGGGACGATCACCGGATCGATCGGCGTCGTCGCCGGCAAGCAGGTGATCCGCGACGCATTGCGGCGGGTCGGCGTCAGCGTCGAGAGCGAGGCGGTCGGCGCGCACGCGGAGATGTTCTCGACGCAGCGGCCGTTCACCGACGAGGAGTGGGAACGGCTCGACGCGTGGCTCGACCGCGTCTACGCGGACTTCACCGAGAAGGCGGCGAGCGACCGCGGGATGCCGCTCGAACGGGTGCAGGAGCTCGCGAGGGGGCGCGTGTGGACCGGGGCGGACGCCGTCGCCAACGGCCTCGTCGATCGCATCGGCGGGCTCGAGGACGCGATCGAGTCGGCGTGCCGGAGCGCGGGTGTCCGCCGCGACGCCGTCGACGTCAAGGCCCTGCCCCACCTGGGCATTCGTCAGCGACTGCAGGGACCCGACTCGAGCGACCATCCGGCAGCGGGGCGGGCAGCCCTCGGCGACCATCCACTGCTGCCCTTCGCCCTCCAGGCACTCGGCCTGCCGTCACCGACCGGCGTCCTCGGCCTGCCGGTCGCGTGGCAGCTCTCCTGACGTCGCTCAGCTCGTCGGCGGGACCCCGACGGGCTCGTCCTCGGCGGTGCGCGGTCCCGGCAACGTCGGGAAGCGGAAGTCGAGCGGCGGCCGGCCGGGCTGGACCGCCCATGCGTGCCCGGTCTTCCCCGACGTGAGCGCGACCCACGCCGCCTCCGCGACGTCGTCCGTCGCGAGAAGCGGAAACCCGGCTTCCTCCAGGCGCGTGCGCAGCTCGCCGCCGACCATCGTCGTGTCGACGAAGCCGGGGCACACGGCGTTGATCGAGATCCCACGCCGCTCGAGCGCCGGTGCGGCGCTGCGGACGAAGCCGACGATCGCGTGCTTCGTCAGCGCGTAGACCGGGTCGTCGGGCACCGCGGTGAGCCCGGCGAGCGAGGCCGTGCAGACGATCCGGCTCCCGGGCGCCATCACGCGGGCGAGACGGCGGACGGCCAGCACGACGCCGTCGACGTTGACGGCCAGCGCGTGGCGATAGCCGTCGAGCGTCAGCTCGGCCGGGTCGGCCGGACCGCCGAGCACGCCGGCGTTGAGGCAGGCGACGTCGACCGCGTCCACCGTCTCCCAGTCGTCCGGGTCGCCCACGTCGAAGCCCGTCGTGAGATCGAGCACCCGCACCTCGAACGTCTCGGCCCGCAGACGCGCGACGAGCGCCGCGCCGATGCCCGACGCCCCGCCGGTGACGAGCGCCGTGCTCACGGCACGAGCACGACCTTGCCGGTCGAGCGGCGCTCGGCGACGCTGCGGAGCGCCTCGTCGGCCTCCTCGAGCGGGAAGGTCGCGCCCACGACCGGCGCGAGATCGCCCGCCGTCCAGCGTTCGAGCAGCTCGCGGGCGGCTTCCTGGACGACGTCCGGGCGGAACTTCATCAGGCGGCCGAGGTAGAAGCCGCAGGCGGTGACGTTCCGGCCGACCAGCAGGGCGGGATCGACCGGCTGCCACGCGCCGCCCGCGAACCCGACCGCGACCACCGCTCCGAGCGGGCGGAGCCGCTTCACGGAGTCGGCGAACCGGTCGCCGCCGACCTGGTCGAGGATCACGTCGAACGGCTCCAGCTCCTCGATGGCGTCGTACGTCACCGCCTGGGCGCCCAGCTCACGGACGACAGAGAGCTTCTCGTCCGAGCCGACGGCGCCGACGACCTCCGCCCCGAGCGCCCGCGCGACCCGAACGCCTGCGCTGCCGACGCCGCCGGCCGCCGCGGTCACGAGCACCCGCGCGCCGCGCCGCAGCGGCACCTGGCGCGTCAGGGGGATCCAGGCGGTGAGAAACGCGAGGAGGAAGGCCGCGCCCTCCTCGTACGACGCGCCGTCGGGGAGGTCGAACATCCACTCCCGGTCCGCGGCCGCCCGCTCCGCGAAGCCTCCGCCCTCGACGCGGACGAACGCGAGCACCCGCCGACCGTCCTCGGTCTCGCCCGCGATCTCCGACCCGGGCACGTAGGGCAGCGGTGGAGGCTGGGGGTACCGGCCCTCGCGGACCAGGACGTCGGCGTAGTTGACCCCCGCCGCGCGGACGGTGACGAGCGCCTGGTCGTCGCTCGGCCGGGGCTCGGGGACGTCGCGGAGCGCGAGCGTGCGGTCCTCGTCGAGGACGACCGCGCGCACGGCGTCAGCGGCCCGTGAACTCGGGTGGGCGCTTCTCGATGAAGGCGGCGACGCCCTCCGCTCCGTCCTCGGAGCGAAGGCAGCGGTCGAACCCCTCGGCCTCGCGCCGGAGGCCCTCCTCGAGCGGCAGGTCGCGCGTCGTCCGAGCCAGCTCGCGGAGCACCGCGACGGCATGGGGCGACCGCGAGGCGATGCGCCCGGCGATCGCGAGCGCGGCGTCCTCGAGCTCCGTCGTCGGCACGACCTGCTCGACGAGCCCCCATGCGTACGCGGTCCCCGCGTCGACGAAGTTCCCGGTCAGGTTCAGGAACATCGCCCTCCCCTGCCCGACGAGGCGCGGCAGCCGTTGCGTGCCGCCGCCGCCGGGGATCAGGCCGAGCCCGATCTCGGGCTGTCCGAGCGTCGCATCGTCGGCGCAGATCCGCACGTCGCAGCACATCGCCAGCTCGAGGCCGCCGCCGAGGCAGTACCCGCGGATGGCCGCGACGAACGGCGTGTTCGCCGCGTCCATGCGGTGGCCGAGCCGCTGGATCCCGCGCGCGGAGCCTCCCTCGCCGGCGGACTCGCGCAGTGAGGGGAACTCCTTGATGTCGGCGCCGGCGACGAACGCCTTCTCTCCGGCGCCGCGCAGGACGATCGCACGGACGCTCTCGTCCTCGTCCAGCGCGTCGAGCTCCGACTCGAGCTCCTCGAGCAGCGCCGTCGAGAGCGCGTTCATCGGCGGGTTGTCGATCGTGACGAGCGCCACCGGCCCGATCTCCTCGGGCCGTTCCGTCGTGACGAAGGTTCCCATGGGCAGCCCTTCTAGCGGTTCTCGGCCGCGACGGCGGACGAGAACCGCTCGCGAAGCGCGGTCTTGCGGAACTTGCCCACCGCGGTCTTCGGGATCTCGTCGACGAACTCGAACCGGTCGGGGAGCCAGAACTTCGCGAACTGCGGGGCGAGGAAGTCGCGGAGCTCGTCGCCGCTCGCGGCGGCGTCCTCGCGGACGACGACCACCGCGAGCGGCCGTTCGGTCCACTTCTCGTCCGGCACCGCGATCACCGCCGCCTCGGCGACGGCCGGATGACCCATCAGCGCGTTCTCGAGCGCGACCGTCGAGATCCACTCGCCGCCCGACTTCACGAGATCCTTCGCCCGGTCCTGCACCTCGACGTACCCGTCGGGTCCGATCGTGACGATGTCGCCCGTCCGAAACCAGCCGTCGTCCGTCCACCGGTCGGCGGCCTCGGGCGCCTCGTAGTACGCGGAAGAGATCGAGGGGCCGCGCACCTCCAGCTCGCCCATGCTCCTCCCGTCCCAGGGCACGAGGCCCTCCTCGCCCTGGGCGCGGATCTCGACGAACGGGATCGGCGGGCCCTGCTGGGCGCGCTTGTCGTACGCGGCCGCCGTGTCGAGGCCCCGCTCCTGTCCAGGCGCGCCCGAGAGCGTGCCGATCGGCGACATCTCGGTCATACCCCAGCCGTGCAGGACGTGTAGCCCGTGGCGCTCGCCGAACGCCTCGATCATCGCGCGGGGCGGCGCCGACCCGCCGACGGTCATCTCTCGCATCGCTGAGAGGTCCCAGCGGCCGGGATTCGCGTCGAGCGCCTGGAGGATCCCCATCCAGATCGTCGGGACGCCCGCCGTCAGCGTGACGCGCTCTTGCTCGAAGGCGTCGAGGAGGCTCTCGGGGTCGAGGTGCGGCCCGGGAAACACCTGTTTCGCCCCGACGAGCGTGCAGCTGAACGGGTAGCACCACGCGTTCGCATGGAACATCGGCACGACGGGAAGGACCGTGTCGCCCTCGTTGAGGGCCAGCAGCGAGACCGAGGTGAGCGCGTGGATCGCGATCGCCCGGTGCGAGTAGAGGACGCCCTTCGGCTTGCCCGTCGTCCCGCTCGTGAAGCACATCGCCGCCGCGAGCCGCTCGTCGAGGTCGCGGTACGCGAACGCGCTCTCGTCGGCCGACGCCACGAGCTCCTCGAAGTCGATCGCGCCGGCGGGCGTCTCGCCCGCGCCGGCCGCGACCACGTGCTCGAACCCGACGCGCTCGACGAACTGCTCCGCGAGCGGCCAGAGCACCTTGTCGACGACGAGCACCCGGTCGCCGGCATGGGTGGCGATGTACGTGTTGTCGTCGGGGTGGAGCCGGAGGTTCATCGTGTGCGTCACGAGCCCCCCGGCGGGCGCGCCGACGTAGGTCTCGAGGTGCTCATGGTGGTTCCACATGAACGTCGCGACACGGTCGCCGTCTTCGAGCCCGAGGCCGCGCAGCGCGACCGCCAGGCGCTTCGCGCGCGAGGCGAACGCGCCGTAGCCGTACCGGTGCCAGCTCTTGTCGGGCAGCCGCGAGACGATCTCCCGGTCGCCGTAGAGCTCGTCGGCACGGCGGAGGATCGCCGGCACGTTCAGCTGGTAGTCCATCATCAGGCCGTCCATCACGTCCCTCCCCGATCGAGAAGCTCGCTCGCGACCTCTGCCCGGAGCTGCGCCGACGACGCCTCCCAGGAGCGGATTCCGAGGGCGCGCTTGTACATCCGGTGGAGCACGTGCTCCCACGTGAAGCCGATGCCGCCGTGCGCCTGGATCGCCCGCTCGCACGCTGCGACCGCTGCGTCCGCCGCCTCGGCGCCCGCCGCGGCGGCCGCGATCGCCGCCTGCGGGTCCTCCTCCGAGACGCACCACGCCGCCCACCAGGCGAGCGAGCGCGCCAGCTCGAGCTCCATGTACGTCGTCGCGAGCGGGTGCGAGACCGCCTGGTAGGAGCCGATCGGCCGACCGAACTGCACGCGGTCCTTCACGTACCCGACCGCGAGCTCGAGCGCGCGGCTGCCGACGCCGACCGCCTCGAGCGCCAGGATCGCGAGCGAGCGCGTGCGCAGGGCGGGGAGGGCCTCGGAGGCGAACAGCTCCCGTCCCGGCTCGCCGCCCGAGACGACGCCGAGGGGCCGCGTCGCGTCGTTCGTCGGCAGGATCTCCCGCTCGAAGCCGACGAGCTCCCACACCGTGTCGCCGCCCGGGACGGCGACGTTCGTGGCGCTGTCGAGGTCGGGGACGAGGGGGCCGAGGGCGAGCGTCCAGCTCGCCGTGCCCGCGGCGACGGCGCTCTGGTCCTCCGCCGGGAGGAACGGCAGCAGCGTCGACGTCGACCAGAGCGGTGCATGGAGGAGCGCGCGTCCCGCCTCCTCGTGGATCACGGCCTCCTCGAGGAACGAGAGGCCCGCGCCGCCGTGCTCCTCTGCCACGGCCGCGCCCGTCCAGCCGAGCTCGGCGAGGGCGGCCCACGTCGGCTCGGCCGTCGTGTCGAGGAACCCTCGGGCCTGTGAGCGCAGCTCGTCCTGAAGCTCCGTGAAGGCGAGGTCCATCAGCGGGACCTCGGAAGGCCGAGCACGCGCTCGGCCACGATGCTGCGGAGGATCTCCGAGGTGCCGGCCTCGATCGTGTTCCCGCGGCTGCGGAGCTGCTGGACCGCCCAGTAGCCGCCATACGGGCCGTTCGGCGGGAGCAGCTGCGCGTCCGGGCCGAGCAGGTCGAGTGCGAGCGCGGTGACGCGCTGATTGGCCTCCGACCACTGGAGCTTGAGGATCGACCCCTCGGGCCCCGGCACGCCGGTGCGCTCGAGCGCCGTCAGCGAGCGGTACGCGGTGACGCGGAGCGCCTGGAGCTGGATCCACTCCCGGGCGATCGCGTCGCGTTGCGTCGGGCTCGCGCCGCGGTCGCGGGCGAGCGCGAGGAGCTTCCGCATCTGCACCTCGAGCCGCGCGACGAGCGCAAACCCGAGGGTGCCGCGCTCGTGGAGGAGGGTCGTCATCGCCACGCCCCAGCCGCCGCCGATCTCGCCGAGCACGTTCGCGACGGGAACCTCGGCGTTCGCGAAGAAGATCTCGTTGAACTCCGCCTCGCCGGTGATCTGCGTGAGCGGGCGCACCTCGACCCCCGGGCCGTGCATGTCGACGACCATGTACGTGAGCCCGTCGTGGCGCTCGGAGGCCGGGTCGGAGCGGGTCAGGAGGATGCAGAAGTCGGCGATGTGGGCGTACGACGACCACACCTTCTGGCCGTCGAGCACGAACCGGTCACCGTCGAGCCGCGCCGAGGTGCGCACGCCTGCGAGGTCGGAGCCCGCCCCGGGCTCGGAGAAGCCCTGGCACCAGATCTCGTCCGCGGCGAGGAGCGGCTGCAGGTAGCGCGCCTTCTGCTCGTCGGTGCCGTGCGCCATGATCGTCGGCCCCGCCATCCCGAGGCCGATCACCCCGATGTGCGGCGGCGCCTCGGCTCGGGCCTCCTCCTCGAGGTAGATCGCCTGGAAGCGGGGCGAGAGGCCGCGGCCGCCGTACTCTGCCGGCCACGAGATCCCCGACCAGCCCGCGTCGTACAGCGCGCGGCTCCAGGCCCGCACCTCCGGCCCGTCGAACCGGGCCGCACCCCCGCGATGGCCGCGAAGCTCGTCGGGGAGGTTCTCGTCCAACCACGTCCGGACCTCTTCGCGGAATCGCGCCTCGTCGGCGGTGTCGCGGAAGTCCATCGCGCGCGATGCTAATGGGTTGCGAAGCGGCATAACAGCGCTGCAACATTGGGGGCTCAGGGCGGGAGACTAGGATCGGGCCACGGGCGCGCCGCCCGCGGCCGCTCGCCGTCCGACGTCGACGCGAGGAGTCCACATGTCCACACCGGAGAGCGAGCCCACCGCCCCCGAGACGCAGCCCACGCCGGTCCCCTCAGAGCCGCCCGTCGAGCGCAAGGCCTCGAAGCCGCGCGCGCGGCTCGAAGAGGCGCTCGTCGAGATCAAGCGCGTCATCGCGGGGCAGGACGAGATGCTCGAGCGGGTGCTCGTCTGTCTCGTCGCCGGCGGCCATCTCCTGATCGAGGGCGTCCCCGGGCTCGCGAAGACGCTGACCATCAAGACGACCGCGGCAGTGCTCGGCGGGACCTTCCGACGGATCCAGTTCACGCCGGACCTCGTCCCGTCGGACCTCGTGGGAACGCGGGTCTACCGGCCGGATCAGGGTGGGTTCGAGACGGACCTCGGCCCCGTGTTCTGCAACTTCCTCCTCGCGGACGAGATCAACCGCGCGCCGGCGAAGGTGCAGTCGGCCCTCCTCGAGGTGATGCAGGAGCACCAGGTCACGATCGGGCACGACACGCACTTCGTCCCCGACCCGTTCCTCGTGATGGCGACCCAGAACCCGATCGAGTCGGAGGGCACGTACCCGCTGCCGGAGGCGCAGGTCGACCGCTTCATGCTCAAGGTGCTCGTCGGCTACCCGGAGCGCGACGAGGAGCTCACGGTCGTCAACCGCTCGCTCGACGACCCCGTCGACGTCCGGCAGGTGCTGCCGCTCGGCGAGCTGTCGGAGCTGCAGCGGACGGTGAAGAGCGTCTACGTCGACCCGGGGCTCGTCAGCTACGCGGTCAGCCTCGCCGCTGCGACGCGCGAGCCGCACACGTTCGGCCTCGACCACGTCGGCGAGCTCGTCGCGTACGGCGCGAGCCCCCGCGGGCCGATCGCGCTCGTCCAGAGCGCCCGCGCCCTCGCGCTCGTCCATGGTCGCGACTACGTGATCCCGGCCGACATCCGCGCCCTCGCGAAGGACGCCTTCCGGCACCGCCTGGTGCTCACGTACCAGGCGCTCGCCGAGGAGCGGTCGGCCGACGACGTCCTCGACGCGGTGCTCGCGGCAGTCCCGCAGCCGCGTCTCGAGCTCGGGAGGCCGGCGGCCGCGTGAGAGTCCTCCGCGCGCTCGGCGCCGAGCCGACCCCTTCGAAGCCGGGGCCGGGGCCGGTCCCCGAGTCGCTGCTCAAGGCGCTCGAGCTGACCATCGCACGCCGTGTGGAGGGCATGCTCGCCGGCGACCACCGCTCGGCGCTCCTGGGGCGCGGCACGGAGCTGGCACAGGTGCGGCCGTACGTCCCGGGCGACGACGTCAGGCTGATCGACTGGAACGTCACCGCGCGGACGACCGAGCCGCACGTCCGGGTCCATCTCGCAGAGCGCGTGCTGGTGACGTGGGTCGTACTCGACACGACACCGTCCATGGCCTTCGGCACCGCCGAGCGGCGGAAGGCCGACGTCGCGCTCGGAGCGACGCTAGCGATCGGCCACGCCGCGACGATCCGCGGCAACCGCGTCGGGCTCGTCGGCTTCGGTGGGGACGGCGTGCGCGTCGTGCCGCCGCGGCAGGGTCGCGCAGGCCTCGTCGGCCTGCTGCTCGCGCTCCGCGACGGCCACGAGCCGTCCCTCACGCTCGAACGGAACGGGTCCGGGCTGAGCCCGCTCGCCGACGCGCTCAAGACGCTGGGCGGGGTGGCTCGGCAGCGCTCGCTCGTCGTCGTGGCCTCGGACTTCCGCGGCGAGCGCGACTGGCGCCGGCCGCTCCTGCAGGTCGCGGGCCGCCACGAGGTCGTCGCGGTCGAGGTGCGCGACCCGCGCGAGCAGGAGCTCGAGCCGGCCGGCACCTTGTGGCTCGTCGACCCGGAGAGCGGGCGGGAGCTCCGCGTCGACACCGACGATCCGAAGCTGCGCGCGCGCTTCGCCGAGGCTGCGGCCGAGGAGCGCGCGGCGGTCGCCCACCAGCTCGCCTCGGCGGGCGTGGCGCACGTGACCCTCTCGACTGACCGAGACTGGCTCCGAGACCTTGCGATCTTCGTCCGCAGGCGGCGCCCGTGAGCTTCCAGGTGCCACTCGCGTTGGTCGGGCTGCTGGCGATCCCGCTGCTCGTGCTCGGCTACCTCCTCGTCGGGCGGCGGCACAGGCGCTCGGCCGACCGCTTCGCGAACCCGGCCCTCGTCCCGAACCTCGTCCCGTCAGGGCCCGGATGGCGCCGGTACGTACCTTTCGCGATCGCGCTCGGTGCGCTCGCGCTGCTCGTCGTCGGGATCGCCCGCCCGCACGTGGTGCGCTCCGTCACCCGCGACGAGGCGACGATCGTGCTCGCGATCGACACCTCGCGGTCGATGTCGGCGAACGACGTCAAACCGAGCCGGTTCGAGGCCGCGAACGCGGCCGCGACGACCTTTCTCGACACCGTCCCGGAGGCGTACCGCGTCGGGATCGTCTCGTTCTCGACCGGCGCGAGCACCGTGTTGACGCCGACGACGGACCGGGAGGCCGCCAAGGTCGCGCTCGGTGAGCTGCGGCTGGGCTCGGGCACCGCGATCGGGAACGCGATCGTACGCTCCGTCGAGCTCGCGTCGACCGACGAGCGGCAGCAGCCGCGCAGCAGCGGCGAGAAGTCGCCGTCGGCGGTCCTGCTCCTCTCCGACGGCGCGCAGACCGCCGGCGGTGTCACCCCGGAGGACGCGGTGAAAGAGGCGCTCAAGCTCGGCATCCCGGTCTCGACGGTCGCGCTCGGGACCGGTGATGCGGTCGTCCAGGTCCCGCTGCCCGGCGGGCTCCAGCAGCGCGTCACCGTGGCCCCCGACGTGGAGACGCTGCAGCAGATCGCGAAGGCGACGGGCGGGACGTTCGCGGAGGCGCCGAGCGCCGACAAGCTCCAGGCCGTGTACCGCGACCTCGGCACGCGGCTCGCGAAGGACCCGAAGCGCGTCGAGGTGACCTCGGCCTTCGCCGCGGGAGGGGCGATCCTGCTGGTGCTCGGCGGCGCCCTCTCGACGTGGTGGTTCCGGAGGGCGCTGTGAGGGGCCTGCGGCTCGGCGCGCTCGCGGTCGTCGCGACCGCCGTTGCCGCAGTACTGGGCGCCGGGGCGGGACGCGCCGCAGACGAGTGCCGCGGCCTCCAGGTCTGCCTGCCCGTCACCGGGCCGTGGGTCGCGATCCCGGCCACCGAGGGCGGCGGACCGGCGGTCGCCGTGTGGGAGCTCCGGTGCCCGCTCAAGGGCTACATCGTCGCCGGCATCGACGCCCGCGTCAGCGACCGCGCGATCGACGTGAGCTTCCGCGGGGAGAACGGCGCGCCCGTCTCACCGGGGGTGACCACGGGGCGCGAGGTGCTGTTCACCGCCGTCTACACGGGTACCGGGCGCCAGACGACCTCGTTCCAGCCGTTCGTCGGCTGCATCCCCTCGAGCGGCGGTGGGGGACGGTCGCTGACGGGACGGGCGGCGCGTGCCGCCTACGTCCCGTCCCAGCCGATCGAGCGCCGCGTCGCCCGCAAGCGGCTCGTCTCGGGCACGACGGTCCGCGTCGCGCAGAGTTGCCCGGCCGGCGCACGGCTGCTCGGCGCGCAGCACGCGTACGGCTTCCGGATCGGCGCGCAACCGGGCACGAGCCTCCTCGATGCCGTGAACGTCCGTCAGGCGGTCGCGGGGCGGACGGTCGTCGCCCGGGCGTCCGTCGACGCGTCGGTGCCGCGGCGGCTCCGGGTGGAGCTGCAGGTGCACGCGCTCTGCTCGAAGGTGACCAAGTGAGCTTCGAGGCGCCCGCGCTCCTGCTCGGGCTGCTGCTCCTGCCGCTCGTCGCGGTCGGGTACTGGTTCCTGCAGCGACGGCCGTCGCGTTACGCGATCCGCTACCCGAACGTCGAGGTGCTGGCGACCGTTGCGACCGGGCGGCACACGTGGAAGCGGCACGTCCCGGCCGCGATCCTCCTCCTCGCGCTCGCCGCCCTCGCGGTCGCGTTCGCACGGCCGACGATCATGGTCGACGCGCCCGACGAGCGCGCGAGCGTCGTGCTCGTCGTCGACATCTCGGGCTCGATGCGCGCCCAGGACGTGCAGCCCACGCGGCTCGCAGCCGCGAAGCAGGCGATGCTGAGCTTTCTCTCGCACGCGCCCGACACGCTTCGCGTCGGGATCGTCGCGTTCTCGAACGAGCCGCAGGTGATCGTCTCGCCGACCCTCGACCGCGAGGCGCTTCGCCAGGGAATCGACTTCCTCGAGCCCGCGTTCGGCACCGCGCTCGGTGACGCGATCGCGCGCTCCGTCGAGCTCGCGCGCACGACGACGGCGACGCCGAGGAAGAACCAGGCACAGCCCCAGGGCGACGAACCGGAGGTGAAGGACGAGCAGGGCCGCGCGCTCGCGTCGATCCTCCTGCTCTCCGACGGCTTCCAGACCCGCGGGCTGTTGAGCCCCGGCCAGGGGGCGGAGCGGGCGCGGACCGCCGGGATTCCCGTCTTCACGATCGCGTTGGGCACCGAGGGCGGCACGATCGTCGACCGCGAGCAGGTGATCCCGGTGCCGCCCGACCGCGAGACGCTCGCGTCGATCGCCGAGTACACGGGCGGCGAGTCGTTCGACGCAGAAACCGCAGGCGCGCTCAGGGACGTGTACCAGGGCCTCGGCTCCCGCGTCGGCAGGCGGCAGCGCCCGCGCGAGGTGACGTCGGCGTTCGTCGCGGCGGGTGCGCTGCTCCTCGTCGGGGCCGCCGGTGCGGCGATGCTCTTCGCGCCGCGGCTGCCCTAGCCCGCGCCCCCCACTAGGATCCTGCGCCAATGCTCCTCTCCGTCCGGGAGGTCACGCTCCGCTTCGGCGGCATCGTCGCGCTCGACGCCGTGTCGTTCGAAGTGGCGAAGGGAACCGTCTCCGGGCTGATCGGGCCGAACGGCGCCGGCAAGACGACCGCGTTCAACGTGATCACACGCCTCTACGCGCCCGACGAGGGCGTCGTGGAGCTGGACGGAGAGGATCTGCTGCGGACGCCGCCGCACGGGATCGTCCGGCGCGGCATCGCCCGGACGTTCCAGAACATCAACCTGTTCCGCTCGATGACCGTGCTCGAGAACGTGCTCGTCGGCGGTCACGCGCTCGGGCGGGACGTCGGCGAGCGCGAGGCGATGGAAGCGCTCGACGTCGTCGGGCTGGGGCCGCAGGCAGGGCGCCTGGCCGCCGCGTTGCCGTACGGGACGCAGAAGCGCGTCGAGATCGCCCGTGCCCTCATGGCCCGGCCGACCCTGCTGCTCCTCGACGAGCCGGCCGGCGGTCTCAACCACGAGGAGGTCGAGGAGCTCGGGAACTTCGTGCTCCGGCTCCGCGACGAGCACGACCTGACGATTCTCGTCGTGGAGCACCACATGGGGCTCGTGATGCGCGTCTCGGACGCCGTCACGGTGCTGAGCTTCGGCCGCACGATCGCGTCGGGCCCGCCCGCGCAGGTCCAGGCCGACCCGGCCGTGATCGAGGCGTACCTGGGGGTCGAGTCGTGAGCGCGCTGCTGGAGCTCGACGGGGTCGAGGCGCGCTACGGGCCTGTCCAGGCGCTCCGCGGCATCGCGCTCGAGGTCGCCGAGGGCGAGGTGGTCGCGGTGCTCGGGGCCAACGGGGCGGGGAAGACGACGACCCTCCGCGCGATCTCCGGCACCGTCCGACGCTCGGGACGCATCGCGTTCGGAGGGAAGGCCCTTCGCGGCGGACCGGAGGCGGTCGCGCGGGCGGGCATCGCGCACGTCCCCGAGGGGCGGGGCACGTTCACCGAGCTGTCGGTGCTCGAGAACCTGCGCCTCGGCGCGTACACGCGGCGCGAGCGGAACGTGCGGGCGGACGTCGACCGCGTCGCGCAGTGGTTCCCGTGGATCCGCGACCGGTCGGGCCAGCAAGCGGGGACGCTCTCGGGCGGGGAGCAGCAGATGCTCGCAGTCGCCCGCGCGCTGATGGCGCGCCCGAGGCTGCTGCTCCTCGACGAGCCGTCGCTCGGGCTCGCGCCGATGATCGTGCGCGAGATCTTCCGCATCGTCCGCGAGCTGAACGAGCGGGAGGGCCTGACGGTGCTCGTCGTCGAGCAGGACGCGCGCATCGCGCTGCGCACCGCCGCCCGCGCGTACGTCCTCGAGGTCGGCCGCGTGGCGGTCGCGGGCACGAGCGACGAGCTCCAGGAGAACGAGTCGGTCCGG
The DNA here is from genome assembly GCA_036406535.1 of Gaiella sp. Classification (GTDB taxonomy): domain Bacteria; phylum Actinomycetota; class Thermoleophilia; order Gaiellales; family Gaiellaceae; genus Gaiella. Next base: position 7,941 of record DASXAW010000108.1, on the reverse strand, counting down.
CGGAGCTACCTCGGCTACTGATGGCGTCCCGTCCGATCACGTCAAGTGGGCCTCTGACCGGACCGGACGCCTGATGGCGGACTTCCTCCAGCAGGTCGTAGCGGGGCTCGCGTCGGGATCGATCTACGCGTCGCTCGCGCTCGCGCTCGTGCTGATCCACCGCGCGACCGGCGTCATCAACTTCGCGCAGGGCGAGATGGCGACGTTCTCGACCTACATCGCGTGGACGCTCACGACGAACCACGGCTGGGCGTACTGGCCGGCGTTCGCATTCACTCTCGGCGCCTCGTTCCTCGGCGGTGCGGCGATCCACCAGACGGTCATCCGGCCCAACGAGAAGGGCTCCCTGCTCCGGGTCGTGATCGTCACGATCGGCCTGCTGATCCTGATCAACGGGCTCGTGACGTGGATCTGGGGCGGCGAGGTGCGGGCGGTGCAGAGCCCGTTTCCCGCAGGCACCACGGAGATCGCCGGCGTCGCGATCACGACCGCGGACATCGGGACGATTGCGGTGGTGCTCGCGACCGTGGCGCTTCTCTGGGCGCTGTTCCAGTACACGAAGCTCGGGCTTGCCATGCGGGCGGCCGCGGTGAACCCCGCGGAGGCGCGGCTCGTCGGCGTGCGCGTGACGTGGATGCTCTCGCTCGGCTGGGGGCTCGCGGCCGTTCTCGGCGCGGTCGCGGGGATGCTCGCCGCGCCCAGCGTGTTCCTCGACCCGAACCTGATGGCGGCGCTGCTCATCTACGCGTTCGCGGCCGCGGTGCTCGGCGGGATCGACTCGCCGATCGGTGCCGTCGTCGGCGGCCTCACGCTCGGCGTCGGCCTCAACCTGATCGGGACGTACGTCGACTTCGTCGGCGCCGACCTGCGGCTACCGGTGGCGCTGCTCGTGATCCTCGTCGTGCTGCTGGTGAAGCCGACCGGGATCTTCGGCAAGGAGGAGGTGCGGCGCGTATGAGGCTCGCGCGGACGGTCGTCCCGGTCCTCTCGTTCGTCGTCCTCGCGGCCGTCGTGGCCGTCGTCCCTTCGTTCGTCTCGGAGTTCCGCGCGCAGCAGTTCGCGTACGTCGGGATCTACCTCATCGCGATCATCGGGCTCAACGTCCTCACCGGCTACACCGGGCAGATCTCGCTCGGGCACGGGGCCTTCATGGCGGTCGGCGGGTACACGACCGCGATCCTGATGGCCGACCACGGGGTGAAGGACATCTGGACGATCCCGCTGGCCGGGCTCGTCGCCGGCGCGGCCGGCTTCCTGTTCGGGATTCCCGCGCTGCGCCTTTCCGGCCTGTACCTGGCGCTCGCGACGTTCGCGATCGCCGTCTCGATGCCGGCGGTGATCAAGCGCTTCGAGGGGTTCACGGGAGGCGGCACCGGGATCAACCTGTTCGGGATCCCCGAGCTGACGGCATCGCTCACCCCGATCGAGATCCTCGGGCGGGAGGTGGCGTTCAACGACTGGCTCTACTACCTCTCGTGGTCGATCGCCCTGCTCGGCTACGTCGTCGCCTGGCTTCTCCTCCGCGGGCGCTCCGGGCGCGCCCTTCGCGCGGTCCGGGACAGCGAGACGGCCGCGCAGTCGTCGGGCGTGAGCCTCGCGCGCTACAAGACGCTCGCGTTCGGAGTGAGCGCGGCCTACGCGGGCGTCGCGGGATCCCTGTTCGCGATCGCGACGACGTACGTCAACCCGGACACGTTCCCGATCGCGCTCTCGATCCTCCTGCTCGTCGGCGTCGTCGTGGGAGGGCTCGGCTCGCTCGTCGGTCTCATCGCCGGCGCCGTCTTCATCCAGTTCCTCCCGTCGTGGTCGCAGGAGGTCTCGAAGTCCCCCGGCGCGCCGTCCGTCGTCTCGGGCGCGCTCCTGATCGCCCTCATGTTCCTCCTGCCGATGGGCGTCGCGGGGCTCGTGGAGCGTCTCAGACTCCTAACACGTCGCATCTACCATCGCTCCGGCTCCTAGCGACGCCGCACCACCCGACCGGCTCGGTCTCACGACATGACACGCAAGCTCCTCTTCACGCTGCTCTCGCTCGCCCTCGCGTTCGCGTTGGGAGCCACGGCCGCGCTCGCCGCGACCACGCGCCCCTCGACCGACCCCGGGGTCACGCCGACGTCGATCCTCCTGGGTGGCACCGCGCCGCTGACCGGTCCGCAGACCGCGTACGCCTCGATCGCGCGCGGCGCGAAGGCCTACTTCGACTACGTCGACTCGCGGGGCGGTGTGAACGGCCGCCGCATCGAGTACACGATGCGCGACGACGCCTCCGATCCGGTACGCACCGTCGCCGAGACGCGCCGGCTGGTCGAGCAGGACGGCGTGTTCGCGATCTTCAACTCCTTCGGGACCGAGCAGAACCTCGCCGTCCGCGACTACCTCAACCAGCGGAAGGTGCCCCAGCTCTTCGCGGCCTCCGGTGCGTCCGCGCTCGGCTCCGAGCCGAGCAGGTTCCCGTACACGATCGGCCTGCGGCCGACCTATACCGCCGAGGGCTGGGTGCTGGGGCAGTACCTCGCACGCACGCAGGGCACGGCGCGGGTCGGCGTGCTCTACGAGAACGACAGCTTCGGCCAGGAGCTGCTCTCGGGGCTCCGTCGCGGTCTCCAGCGCTCGAAGGTGAAGATCGTCTCCACCCAGCCCTACGACATCGACTCGTACGACGTCGAGGCGCAGGTCGCGCGACTGCGCGTGTCGGGCGCGACCGTCTTCGCCGTGTTCGCGTCCCCGCAGCACGCCGCCGAGGCGCTCAAGTACGCGCACCGGCTCGGCTGGAAGCCGAAGCTGACCATCGGGAACGCCGCGGCCTCGTCGGCCGTCGTCCTCGGCGACGCCGCGGAGAAGGGCGCGAACCCGCTCGTCAAGGGCATGGTCTCCGTCGCGTTCGTGAAGGATCCGACCGACCCACGCTGGCTCAAGGACGCGGCGATGAAGCTCTACCGGCGCATCGTCAAGCGCTTCGCCCCGGGATCGGACGTCTCGGACGTCTACCTCGTCTACGGCATGGCCGCTGCGTGGACGGCCGTCGAGGCGCTCCGGAGGGCAGGCACCGAGCCGACCCGCGAGCGCCTCGTCCAGGCAATGGGCTCCCTGAACCTTCAGGGCAATCCGTTCCTCCTGCCGGGTATCTCGCTGAAGACGGGACCCGGCGACCGCTACCCGATCGACCAGATGCTCCTCCAGCGTTGGCAGAAGAACGCCTGGCGCAGCTTCGGCGGTCTCTGGGCCTACCGCGGCGGCGGCTGATCCGGCGCCTGCTCCGGCGTTTGCGGCGGCGGATCCTGGTGGACGAACAGGCCGAGCACGGCGCGTTTCACCTGCACGCGGATCGGCTCTGGCGGCCCGGCGCTCGGCGCCGACCACGCCGCGGCCACCTCCGCGCCGAGCAGCACCGCCGAGGCGTAGAGGTAGACCGAGTAGAGGAAGACGAGCACGACGGTGATCGACCCGTAGACCACCGAGAGGTCTGACACCTTCTGGAGGACGAGCGCCGAGGCGGCCGAGATCGCGAGAAGCAGGATCCCGGTGACGATCCCGCCGGCGACGGCGTCGCCGAACCGGAGGCGACGCGCGGGGACGAAGCGGTAGAGCAGCATCACGACGAAGGTCGTGACGACGAGCGGGAGGACGATCCCGGCCACCTCGCCGAACAGCCCGTTGTCCAGGCCGACGTCCTCAGCGAAGCCCCCGACGAACCGCGTCACCACCTGCGCGACGACCGTGAGCGCGATGGCGATGATCAGGAGCGCGCCGGCCCCTGCCACCAGCACGAGGTCGACGAGCTTCGCGCGCACGGCCGGACGGCGCCGCTCCACCTGCAGAGCGGCCTCCAGGCCTGTCCGGAGCGACGCCATCATCCCCGTCGACGCCCAGATGAACACGAGCAGCGAGAACACCCCGAGCGCGCTCGTCGGGCTCGCGAGCCGCGTGATCGCCTCCTCGACCGACTGCGAACCCTCGTCGGAGACCGGCACCCAGCCGACGATCCAGTCGACCACTTGCTGCCGCCTGACGTCGTTCTGGAGCACGATGCCGGCGATCGACACGAGCACGATCGAGAGCGGCGCGAGCGAGAACAGCACCCGGTAGGCGATGCCGGCCGCGTGCTGGGGCAGGCGGTGTCGGAAGTACCCGTCGATCGCGGCGGGCACGACGCGGAAGAGATTCCGCATGACGTCGAGGGGCCAGCGCGTCAGCCGCGCGAGCCTGGACGTGTCCCGCACCGCCGTCGGCTGGTCCATCGCTCCGAGTATGCTGCCCCTTCCGGCGCGAGGAGACCGCCCGGCGACAATCCGACGCCGATGGCAGATCTCGCGGAGCTTCTCTCCACGTCGCCCGACGACCTCATGGCCGAGGCCCGGCGGCTGCGTTCGCTCGGCACCGGAACGCGCGTCACGTACTCGCCGAAGGTCTTCGTGCCGCTGACGATGCTGTGCCGCGACGTCTGCGGGTACTGCACGTTCGCGCGACCGCCGCGGCGGGGCGAGCGCGCATACCTGCGCGAGGACGAGGTGCTGGCGATCGCCCGGGCGGGCGCCGACGCGGGCTGCACCGAGGCGCTGTTCACCCTCGGTGACCGCCCGGAGGCGCGCTACCGCGTCGCCCGGGAGGAGCTCGCCGCGCTCGGGTGCGAATCGACGCTCGAGTACCTCGCCCGCTGCGCCGGGCTGGTGCTCGCGGAGACCGGGCTGCTGCCGCATCTCAACCCGGGGGTGATGTCGCGCCACGAGCTCGCAGCACTGCGGCCGGTGGCCGCGTCGATGGGGATCATGCTCGAGACCACCGCCGAGCGGCTCGCCGCGCGCGGAGGGCCGCACTGGGCCTCGCCCGACAAGATTCCTGCGCGGCGCCTCGAGACGGTGGCGCTCGCCGGCGAGCTCTCGATCCCGTTCACGAGCGGGATCCTGGTCGGGATCGGCGAGACGCGCGCGGAGCGGCTCGACGCGCTACTCGCTCTCCGCGCGCTCGCGGACGACCACGGGCACCTCCGCGAGGTGATCGTCCAGAACTTCCGCGCCAAGCCCGGCACGCGCATGGCCGAGCATCCCGACGCGCCCTTCGAGGAACATCTCTGGTCGATCGCCGCCGCCCGGGTCGTCCTCGGGCCGGGGGTGCACGTGCAGGCGCCGCCGAACCTCGCCTACGACGACTTCCCGCGCCTGCTCGACGCCGGCATCGACGACTGGGGCGGCGTCTCGCCGGTGACCGCCGACCACGTCAACCCCGAGGCGCCATGGCCCGAGGTCGAGCGCCTCCGGGAGGCGTGCCGGTCTCGTGGGCTCGAGCTCGCCCCGCGCCTGCCGCTCTACCCCGAGCACGTCGCCGACCTCGACCGCTGGGCCGACCCTGCTGTCGCGCCCGCGATCCGGCGGGCAGCCGACGCGCACGGGCTCGCGAGGGAAGATCGGTGGGCGCCCGGCGAGCCGGTCGCGGTGCCGTTCCTCGTCCGCCGCGATCCCGCGCCGGTCGGTCTCGTCGGCGAGGACCTCGGCGAGGAGGAGCTCGTCCGGCTCTTCGGGGCGCGCGACCGGGAACGGGAGAGAGTGCTCGCCGCTGCCGACCGACTCCGCCGCGAGGTTGGCGGCGACGACGTCACGTACGTCGTCACACGGAACATCCAGTACACGAACGTCTGCTACTTCCGCTGCGGCTTCTGCGCGTTCTCGAAGGGAAAGCTCGCGGCGAATCTGCGCGGACCCGCGTACCTCGTCCCCGACGACGAGATCGCGCGGCGCGCCCGGGAGGCGTGGGAGCGAGGGGCCACCGAGGTCTGCCTCCAGGGCGGGATCCATCCCTCCTTCACGGGCGAGTACTACGCGGGTGTCGTCCGCCTGATCAAGGATGCGGTGCCCGGCATCCACGTCCACGCGTTCTCGGCGCTCGAGGTCTGGCAGGGCGCGGCGACGCTCGGACTCGATCTCGAGACGTACCTCGCGCGCCTGCGCGACCTGGGGCTCGGGTCGCTCCCCGGCACAGCGGCCGAGATCCTCGACGACGAGGTGCGGGCGATCATCTGTCCCGACAAGGTGACGACCGACCAGTGGCTCGACGTGCACGGCGCCGCGCATCGCGCCGGCCTCCGCTCGAACGTGACGATCATGTTCGGCCACGTCGAGCGGCCCGTGCACTGGGCCCGTCATCTCCTGCGCGCGCGTGAGCAGCAGGCACGGTCGGGCGGGTTCACCGAGTTCGTGCCGCTCCCGTTCGTCCCGATGGAGGCGCCCATCTTCCTGCAGGGACGCGCGCGGCGCGGGCCGACCTTCGGCGAGGCCCTGCTGCTCCACGCCGTCGCCCGGCTCGCGCTCCATCCGCTGATCACGAACGTCCAGGCGAGCTGGGTCAAGCTCGGGCCGGACGGCGTCCGCCAGGCGCTCGCGGCGGGCGTGAACGATCTCGGCGGGACGCTCATGAACGAGTCGATCTCGCGGGCGGCCGGGTCGGAGTGGGGACAGGAGCTGCGGCCCGAGGCGATGGAGGACCTGATCCGCTCCGCCGGGCGGACGCCGCGTCAGCGGACGACCACGTACGGCGAGCCGCCCGCCGAGCAGGTGCGGCGGTCGTTCGGCGCTCCGCCGCTCGCCGAGCCGCTCAACCCCCCGGTGCGCGACGCGGGTCTCCGGCGGCCGGCGAGGCTCCTCCGCCCGGCGGCGCTCGCCGGCTGACGGTCGGTGCGGCGCTCAGCGCCGGCGCCTGATCGCGTCCGCGGCGAACCCGGGAACCCGGAGCAGGAGCCGCGGCAGCCCTTTGCGCGAGTGCGCGAGCGCGTTCCGGAGCGCGTAGGCGGCGGCCGGTCCGTGGAGGCCTCTCCCGTGCCCGACGAGCAGATGCTCGGGCGCGAACCGGCCGAGCTTCGCCGTGGGCGGCGTGAGCCGGAGGATCAGTTGGACACCGGCCGCCTCTCCGCCCGCGACGAAGAACTCGTTGGTGCCGATCGCCTCGGCGACGACGAGCGTCCGCGTCGCGGGCCACCAGAGCGCGGTCTCGCGCCAGGCGCGGTTGCGTGTCAGCGCGATCGTCTCGAACGGGCTGTCCGCGATCCCGTCCGGGACGACGATCAGGGGCACGCCGAGCTCCGCCGCGACCGAGGCGCAGTCGCGGTTGTGCCGATCGAGCAGCTGGACGACCGCAACGGGACGCCCGAGCGCCGATGCCCGCTCGAGCGCGTCGTCGTGCCGGACAGGATCGACGAGCCACACGCGACCGTCGTCCGCGAGCGCATGGGACGTTCGCGTGGCCGGCTCGTCGACGATCCACGAGAACCCGGCTGCACCGCGGTCGTCGCAGAGCGTGATCCTCATCGGCCCAGCGTAGGCGCGTCACCGCCCGGGCGCACGCGCTCGTCGGGCTCGGCGAGCGCTCGTCGTGCACCCGCGGAGCCACGCCCCAACCGCCCCCAGGGGCACTCCCGTGTCCCTGATGTCACGCTATCGGCGCGCTGCAAACGGGGCTGTGCCGGCTTCGTGTCGTCTGTGTCACGGCTCGGCCGGAAACGATCGTCCCCGGCGGCACGGCGCTTCCGGCCGGCCCCGCCGGTCGACCCGTCATTCCGCGGCGACCGCGAGCGCCTCCGCGAGCGTGAACCGGCCGGCGAGGAGCGCGCTGCCGACGACGGCGCCCTCGCAGCCGGCGCGGCGCAGCGCGCGCAGGTCGTCGAGCGAGGCGATGCCGCCCGCGGCGAGCACGGGGAGCCCCGCCGCAGCGACCTCGTCCACGAGCGCGAGGTCGGGTCCGGCGAGCGAGCCGTCCCGCGCCGCGCTCGTGACGAGCAGGCGCGCGACGCCGAGAGCCGCGCAGCGCTCGGCCAGTTCGCCGGGCGCGAGCTCGGACGCCTCTGTCCACCCCTCGACGACCACGCGCCCCCCGCGGACGTCGACCGCCACCACGACCGAATCGCCGAACCGCTCGACGGCTTCCTCGAGGAACCCCGGAGTGAGCGCTGCCGTACCG
>DASXAW010000107.1:0-2868 GCA_036406535.1 Gaiella sp. | reverse complement strand
GATCGAGGCGCGGCTGCTGGAGCTCGTCGAGACCGGGCGGATCGCCGAGCTCGAGGAACTGGAGAGCGAGGTCTCGCCGGAGCTCGTCGGGCTCGGGCGGATGCTCGGCTTCGGGCCGAAGCGGGCGGTCGAGATCGGTCGCGCGCTCGGAGTGCGGACGGTCGAGGAGTTCCGCGAGGCCGCAGCTGCGGGACGGTTGAAGACCGTGCCGGGGATCGGCCCGAAGACCGAGGCGAAGCTGCTCGCCGCCTTGGCGGGGGCCGACCGGCCGCGTCCGCGCCGGGGGTTGCTCCTCAACCAGGCGCTCGCGCTCGGGGAGGGCCTGGCGGAGGCGCTGGGCGGAGAGATGGCGGGCGACCCGCGTCGCCGGCGCGATTCGAACGAGTTGTTCGCAGTGGTGTGCGCCGGGTCTCCGGAGCCGTTCCTCGAGCGGTTCGAGCAGCTGCCTCAGATCGTGTCCGTCGTCGAGCGCTCGGAGCGGCGGGCGGTCGGGGTCACCGTCGAGGGCGTCCCGGTCGAGATCGTCGTCGCCGAGCCGGAGCGGTTCGGGACGGAGCTCGTGCGCGCGACCGGCTCGGAGGCTTACGTCGCGGCGCTCGAGCCGCTGCCCGACGGCGCGGACGAGGAGAGCGTGTACCGCGCGCTCGGGATCCCGTTCTGTCCACCCGAGCTGCGCGAGGAGCCGTTCCGCGGCGAGCCGCCTCGGCTTGTGGAGCTGGCCCAGATCCGCGGCGACCTGCACGTGCACACGACATGGTCGGACGGAAAGGCGAGCGTCCTCCAGATGGGCGAGGCGGCCGTCGCGCTCGGGTACGAGTACCTCGCGATCTGCGACCACACGCGGAACGTGCGCGTCGTGCCGGGTCTCGACGCCGACGACGTGCGGCGCCAGGGCGAGGAGATCGCCGCGGCGAACGAGACGCTCGCGCCGTTCCGGATCCTGCGCGGGATCGAGTGCGACATCCTGCCCGACGGCTCGCTCGACCTTCCGGACGACGTGCTCGCGGACCTGGAGTGGGTGCAGGCGAGCGTCCACGCGGGGCAGCGCGCGTCGAGAGCGGAGATCACGAAGCGGACGGTCGAGGCGATGCGGCATCCGGCCGTTCGCTGTCTCAGCCACCCGACGGGGCGGATCATCAACCACCGGCCCGAGAACGCGGTCGACCTGGACGAGGTGTTCACGGTCGCGCTCGAGACGGGCGTCGCGGTCGAGGTGAACGGGCTCGCGCCGCGGCTCGACCTGCGCGACGTCCACGTGCGGGCGGCGATCGAGGCGGGGGTTCCGGTCGTGTGCTCGACGGACGCGCACTCGACGCGCGGGCTCGGGAACATGGCCCTGTCGGTGGCAACCGCCCGCCGCGGCTGGGCGACGGCGGCGAACATCGTGAACACGGGACCCCTGTCCCAAATCGCCTAACCCAGGGCCTGTCCCTTGTTAGGGCCTGTCCCTTGTTAGGGACTGTCCCTCGGTTACGCGCCGGCGCCGGGGCCCGTCGACGACCACTCGCGCACCTCGTACCAGTGGGTGTCGCGGAGCGCTTCGGCGACCTGCGGGTCGGTGTGGGTCGCGTAGAAGACGTTCTTGTCCAGGTCCGCACACAGCGCCACGGCTCCCAGCGGGAAGTCCCCCAGCTGGACGAGCGCCTCGGCCGGCAGCCGCGCCTCCGCGACCGTGTAGTGCTTGAACTGGAGATCCGGCGCGATCTCCGTCAGCTCAGGCCAATCGGGACACGTCCGCGAGCTCACGAGGCACGCACCTTCTCGCCCACGCCGAGGAGCGACCATTCGCCCTCGAGCCGCAGCGCGCCACGAGCCCCGTCGGATGGCTCGACCGCGAAGTGCGTCGCCGCGTCGATCCGGTGGTACCGCCGCGCACCCGTCGCGTCGGTCAGCGCGACGCTCACCTGGAAGTCGCCCTCACCGAGCGGCAGGTGGTCGATCGCGAACAGCAGCTTGCGCTCGACCGGCGCTCCGTCCCAGCCGAGCTCGCCGAGGTCGCGACTGCTCGCCCCGAGGAGAGACCCGCCCGAGTCCCGCAGCTCGAGCGACAGCACCGGCGGCGGAACCGCCTGCTCGCCGATGAGCTGCAGCACGATCGTCAAAGGCTCGCCGGAGACGAACCGCGGTCGCGGCACGGCGTCGACGCCGGTCACGGCAACCCACCCGACCCGAACCTCGCCGCTCCCCCACTCGCGCAACTCCGGTGCGGCTTCCTCCGACCCCTCCTCGATCGCGAGCGCTGCGTGGTAGCGCTTGAGCGCCTCGGACGTCGAGCCGTCGAACTCGACGCGTCCCTTGTCCAGCAGGATCGCGCGCTCGCAGAGACGCTCGACCGCCGCCGCGGAGTGCGAGACGAAGCAGACCGTCCCGCCACCCTGCTTGAACTCCAGGATCTTGTCGATGCACTTGCGCTGGAACGCCTCGTCTCCGACCGCGAACACCTCGTCGAGCAGGAGGATGTCCGCGTCGACGTGCACCGCGATCGCAAAGCCGAGCCGCATGTGCATTCCCGACGAGTACGTGCGCACCGGCAGGTCGATGAACTGCTCGAGCTCCGCGAAGGCGATGATCTCGTCCAGCCGCTCACGCACGTAGCTCCGCTTCAGCCCGTAGATCGAGCCGCTCAGGAAGATGTTCTCGCGGCCCGTGAAATCCGGGTGGAACCCCGCGCCGAGCTCGAGCAGGGAGCCGACCGTCCCCCCGGCCTCGAGCCGACCTGTCGAGGGCGCGAAGATGCCCGCGATCAGGCGCAGGAGCGTCGTCTTCCCCGATCCGTTTCGGCCGATGAAGCCGATCGACGCGCCCGGGTCGATCTCGAACGAGACGTCCTTCAGCGCCCAGATGTCCTCCGTGCGACGCGTCTCGGGC
>DASXAW010000106.1:0-15281 GCA_036406535.1 Gaiella sp. | reverse complement strand
GCCGAAAGGCCCGAGCGGCCTCGGGGTCAGCAGCGGGTCGCAGCCCCCACGCAACGCCGTCGCCGAGGCTTCGAGCTCGTCGCAGAAGCGGCGGACGAGCGCGGTCTTGCCGATCCCGGCCTCGCCGGCGACGAGGACGAGCCGGCCGTTCCCCGACGCTGCGCGGGCGTAGGCCTCGAGAAGCTGGGCGAGCACGTCGTCTCGCTCGAGAAGCCCCGGCGCCCCGGTGGGCAGGGCTATCGCCATCGGTCAATGTTCGCGCCGCAGGCCGGCCGGCGCAAGGCCGGGAGGACGCCGACCCGGGGGTACGATCGCAGCGCGAGCGAACGCGAAGGAGCGTGGAGATGGCAATCGTCGAGGCGAACCCGAATCTCGGAGCACAGATCGTCGCGGACGCGAAGGAGCACGTCCTGTACTCGTGGTCGGTGCAGAGCCAGATCGACCCGATCCCGGTGGCGGGCGCGGAGGGACGGCATTTCTGGGACTACGACGGCAAGCGCTACCTGGACTTCGCCTCCCAGCTCGTCAACGTCTCGATCGGTCATCAGCACCCGAGGATCATCCAGGCGATCAAGGACCAGGCCGACCAGCTCTGCACGATCGGCCCACCGCTCGCGAGCGAGTCGCGCTCGACCCTCGGCCGGATGCTCGCGGAGGTCACACCCGGCGACCTCTCGGTCTCGTTCTTCACGAACGGGGGCGCGGAGGCGAACGAGAACGCGGTCAAGCTCGCCCGCCTCGCCACCGGACGGCACAAGATCATCGCGCGCTACCGCTCCTACCACGGCGCGACGAACGGCGCCGTGACGCTCACCGGCGACCCGCGCCGCTGGGCGGTCGAGCCGGGGATGCCCGGTGTGGTGCGGATGTTCGACCCGTACACGTATCGCTGTCCCGCCGGCCATCCCGATCCCTGTCCCGTGTGCACGGGTGCGCCCCATCTCGAGGAGATCCTCGAGTACGAGGGCGCTCACACGGTTGCCGCGGTGATCCTCGAGACCGTCACGGGGACGAACGGGGTGATCCCGCCGCCCGACGGATACCTGCGGGCGATCCGCGAGGTCTGCGACCGTCACGGGATCCTGCTGATCCTCGACGAGGTGATGGCCGGGTTCGGCCGGACGGGCCGCTGGTTCGCGTGCGACCACTGGGACGTCGTCCCGGACATCCTCACGGTCGCGAAGGGGATCAACTCCGGCTACGTGCCGCTCGGCGCGATGATCGCGCGCGGGGAGATCGTCGACGGGATCCGCGACCGGTTTTTCCCCGGCGGGCTGACGTACGCGGGCCATCCGCTCGCGTGCGCGTCCGGCGTGGCGTCGATCGAGGCGTTCCGCGAGGAAGGCGTGGTGGAGAACGCGGCCGCGATGGGCGAATGGTTCGGTGCGGAGCTGCGTGCCCTCGCCGACCGCCATCCGTCGATCGGCGACGTGCGCGGGCTCGGCTGCTTCTGGGGCGTCGAGCTCGTGAAGAACAGGGAGACGCGCGAGATGCTCGTGCCGTTCAACGCCTCCGGCGAGGCGGCTGCCCCGGTCGCGAGGCTCGCGAAGGCGGCGCTCGAGCGCGGCCTGTACCTGATGACGCACTGGAACGTGGTCATGGTCGTGCCGCCGCTGACGATCACGACGGAGGAGGCGGAGGAGGGCGTCACGATCCTCGACGACGTGCTCTCGCTCGCGGACGAGCACTACGAGGGATAGCGCGGCCGGAGCTCGGCTCAGGCAGTCCGCGCGAGGAACGCGTCGACCGCGGCGGCGGTCTCGTCGAGCGCGTCCCACAGAACCGTGTGACCGCCGGGGACGGTGGCGACCTCGAGGAGGTCCCCCAGCGCGTCGCGGTGGGCGTCGAGCAGGTGGTCGTAGGGCAGGTAGGAGCGCTCGCCGAGGACGAGCAGGGTCGGGAATCGGGCCGCCGCGAACGGCGGTGGCTCGGAGGCCATCTCTCCGTACGCGGCGACCACGGCGGCCTGGGTGTAGCGGTACCGCCAGCCGTCCCCCTCCTCGACGAGGTGGTGCCGGAGCTCGCCCTCGACGAGCTCCCGCGGCGCGCGATGGAGCTGGCTCTCCTCGTAGCGCCGGTCGAGCGCCTCCTCGAAGCTCGCGTAGCGGCGCTCCTGCCGGGCGGTCTCCGCCGCCCACAGCGCGACGTGCGGGGGGACCAGGATGGCGGGGTCGAGCAGGACGAGCCGGTCGATCCTGCCGGGGTTCGCGGCCGCCCACTCGAACGCGAGACGGCCGCCGAACGAGTGCCCCAGCCACACCCGGGCGTCGTCGCCGACGGCGTCGGCGAGATGCCCGAGATGGTCGTCGATCCGCCACGGCGGCTCGCGGCCGGAGTCGCCGTGCCCGTGGAGGTCCGGCGCGACCAGGCGATACCGGGGCGACAGACGGGCCGCGAGTGCCTCGAAGTGTCCGCCCCACGAGGTGACGCCGTGGAGGCAGACGATCGCCGGAGCGCCCTCGTCGCCGTACCGGTGCACGTGGAGCCCGCTCATCGGCCCCCTCGCGCGAGCGTTCCCTCTCCCGCCCCGCCTCGGAGGGCGGTCGGTCCACGCCCCCCGATGGGGGCGCCGGGCCCCCTGGAGTCACGGTAGCCCGGATGGCGTGACGGCTGTGTGCGCACTTCGTGCCGTCTCCCGAACGCGCTGCCGGCCGCCGCGACCCGCTCAGGCGGTCTCGTCGAGGCGCTCGAGCGACCCGGGAACCATCTCCGTCCGCCGAGTGCCCGCGTCCTTGACCAGCGACCAGATCACCACGCCGTCGCGGTCGATGAGGAACGTCCCGCGGATCGGCGCGCCGCTCTCCTCGTTGAACACGCCGTAGCTCTTGGCCGCGGTGCCGTGGCCCCAGAAGTCCGAGGCGAACGTGTACTCCGCGCCCAGCTCCTGCTTCCACGCCTGGCGCGCCGCCGGGGCGTCGCACGAGACGAACACGATCTCGGTGTTGGCGTTGCGGAACGACTCGAGGTTCTCCTGGAGATCCATGGCCTCCTCGGCGCACACCTCGGTGAACGCGAAGGGATGGAAGACGAGGAGGACGTTCGAGCGGCCGCGGTAGTCGGAGAGCCGGACGCGCGGGCGGTCGGACGCTTCGTCCAGGTCGAACTCGGGCGCTCTGTCACCCGTCCCGATCGTCACGCGTCGCCACCTCCGGATCCTCGCTCGTGGACGACGGACGATAGTAGCTCCGTCCCTGCATGCCCTCGGGGAGGTGATCGGCCGGCGCACGAGTGGGATCGTCGTGCGGGGAGACGTAGCCGACGCCGTGCCCACGGGTCGCGGCGGCCTTGTAGTGGGAGTCGCGAAGCGGTGCCGGGGGCGGCTGGATGCCCTCGCGGCGCACGTCCTCGCGGGCCTGCCAGATCGCCCGGGCGACCGCGTTCGACTTCGGAGCCCGTGCGAGATGGATCGCCGCCTGCGCGAGGTTCAGCTGCGCCTCCGGCAGCCCGACGTGCTCGACGGCCTGCGCCGCGGCGACCGCGACGAGGAGCGAGGTCGGATCGGCGTCGCCTATGTCCTCGCTCGCCGCGATGACCATTCGCCGCGCGAGGAAGCGCGGGTCCTCGCCGCCCTCGAGCATCGCGGCGAGGTAGTACACGGCGGCGTCTGGGTCGCTCCCGCGCATCGACTTGATGAACGCGGAGGTGAGGTCGTAGTGCCGGTCGCCGTCCCGGTCGTAGTGGAGCGGCCGCTTCCGCGCCGCGTCCTCGACGTGCACGACCGCGAGCGGCTCGCCTGCGGTCGACGCCGTGTCCCACGCGAGCTCGAGGGTCTGGAGCGCCGTCCGCGCGTCGCCACCCGCGCGCCGCGCGATCTCGGCGGAGACGTCGTCGGGGACTTCGGCCCCGAGCGCTTCGGCGCCGCGCTCGATCACCCGGGCGAGCTCGGCGAGCGAGAGCGGCTCGAGCTCGATCACCGTGCACCGCGAGAGGAGCGCCTGGTTGACCTCGAAGTACGGGTTCTCGGTCGTCGCGCCGATCAGCGTGACGAGCCCGTCCTCGACTGCGTGGAGCACGGAGTCCTGCTGGCGCTTGTCGAAGCGGTGGATCTCGTCGATGAAGAGCAGCGTTCGCACGCCGTTGCCGCCGAGCCGGTCGCGCGCCCGCGCGATCACGGCGCGGACGTCGTCGATCCGCGCGGACACGGCGGAGAGCTCCTCGAACGCGGCGGACGAGCTCTCGGCGACGATCCGCGCGATCGTCGTCTTGCCGACGCCGGGCGGCCCGTGGAGGATCATCGACGGCGCACGGCCCTCCGCGATCGCCCTGCCGAGGGCGGTGCCGGGCCCGACGACGGCCTCCTGGCCGACCAGCCCGGCGAGCGTCCGGGGTCGCACCCGATGCGCGAGCGGGCCGGTGCGCGCGGCCTGCTCGGCCGCGGCGTCGCCGAACAGGTCTCCCATGAGCGCCAGTATGCTCCGAGTCATGTCACAGGCGAGCGAGGACTTCGACTCCCCGATCCTCCCGGGCGACGCGCCGTCCGACTACGAGCGCTACCTGAACACGGTGGAGCTGCTCGAGCTCCAGAAGCCGCCCGACGAGCGCGTCCACCGCGACGAGCTGCTCTTCCAGGTCGTCCACCAGTCGTCCGAGCTCTGGCTGAAGCTCGCGACGAGCGAGGTCGGGGAGGCCGCGCGCCAGGCCGAGGAGGGCGATGTCGCCGAGGCGGCGCGGCTGCTTCGCCGGCCGCTTCGCTGCATGCGGTTCGTCACAGACCAGCTCGACATGCTGGAGGAGCTCTCGCCCTGGGAGTACCAGGAGATCCGCAAGGTGCTGGGCCACGGGAGCGGGTTCGACTCCCCCGGCTGGCGAGGCCTGCGCGCACAGCTTCCCCGGCTCGGCCAGGCGTTCCACGCGCGGCGGCGCGAGGCGGGGCTCTCGGTCGCCGAGCTGTACGTCCAGCGGCGCGACCACGATGCGCTCTACCGGCTCGCCGAGTCGCTCATCGAGCTCGACGAGTGGTGCCAGCAGTGGCGCGTGCGGCACTACCGCGTCGTCGCCCGCGTGATCGGCGACGCCGTGGTGGGCACGCAGGGCACGCCTGTCGAGGTGCTCGGCAGGCTCGTCCAGACCGTCGTCTTCCCGGAGCTCTGGGAGGTCCGCAACGAGCTCACTGCGCGGTCCAAGGCCGAGTCCGCTTGACCCTCCGCGAGGAGGCCACCGAGCTCCTCCAGGCGCTCATCCGAATCGACACGGTCAACCCGCCAGGCAACGAGACCCACGCCGCGGAGGCGCTCCGGACCTACCTCGCCCGGAACGGCGTCGAGAGCGAGCTGCTCGCGCGCATGCCGGAGCGCGCGAACCTTGTCGCGCGCCTGCCGGGCGGCGACGGCCCGAGCCTGCTGCTCATGGCCCACACCGACACGGTGCTCGCGGACGCCGAGGAGTGGGAGCACGACCCGTGGTCGGGCGACCTCGTCGACGGCGAGGTCTGGGGCCGCGGGGCGCTCGACATGAAGGGACACGTCGCCGCCGTGACCGTCGCGTTCGCGTCGCTGGCGCGCGAGGGCGTCCGACCGTCGGGCGACGTCGTGCTCGCCCTCACCGCCGACGAGGAGGTCGGCGCGGAGCCGATCGGGATGTCCTGGGTCGTCGCGAACCACCCCGACTCGGTGCGGGCGGACTACGCGGTCAACGAGGGCGGCGGCGAGCGGTACGAGCTCGGCGGCCGCGTCCTCTACCTCTGCGCGGTGGGCGAGAAGGCGACCGCGCCGTTCCTCCTGCGGCTGCACGGCCGCGCCGGCCACGCATCCGACCCCCACTCGGCCGACAACGCGCTGCTGCACGCCGCGCCGGTGCTGGAGGCGCTCGGACGCCTCGGCTTCGCACCGACGCTGATCCCCGAGGTCGAGGAGTTCCTGGCGCAGACGCTCGGCGAGGTGCCTCCGGTCGAGGAGGCGCTCGAGCGCGCACGGGCCCTCGATCCGGTCGCGGCCCAGCTCATCGCACCGCTCCTCTCGGCGACGCTCTCGCCGACCATGATCGAGGCGTCGCGGAAGCGGAACGTGATCCCGGGGAGCTGCACGATCACCGTGGACTGCCGGCTCCTGCCTGGCCAGCCGCGCGAGGAGGTCGAGGCGCTCGTCCGCACGGGCGTCCCGGGCGACTGGGAGCTCGAGTGGATCGAGAACGAGTGCGTCGGGGGGACACGCTCGCCGCTGGAGACGCCGCTCTGGGGGGCCCTCGAGACCTGGCTGGCCGAGACCGAGCCGGGAGCCCGCCTCGCGCCGATCGCATGCGGAGGGTTCACCGACAGCCACTACGTCCGCAGCGGCCTCGGCACGACCGCGTACGGGTTCTTCCCGATCCGCTCGATGGCCCCCGAGCTCGTCGCGCGGCTCGTCCACGGCGCCGACGAGCGGATCGCGGTCGACGACCTGGAGCTCGCGGTCGATCTCTACCGGCGCCTCGCGACGCTCTCGCTCGCGTAGCCGCGCGCGTCAGCCGCCGTCGCGCCGCGCAGGGGACGCACGGCGTTCGAACACGTGACCGACGAGCTCCCCCGAGCGGCGGACGTGCGCGCTCATCAGCCGGCGCGCGTCCGCGCCGTCGCGGCGCTCCACGGCATCGAGGACCGCGCGGTGTGTCTCCGCGTTCTCGGCCAGCAGGCTGGGGTTGATCCCGACGGTCATCCAGGTGAGCCCATAGGTGAACCGTCCATGGATCCGGCGGATCGTCCGGTGGAGCAGGTCGTTGCCCGAAGCGAGCTGGAGCAGCTCGTGGAAGGCATGGTCGGCCACGCGAACCACGTCCCGATCGGCGGCGCGGCCGGCCGCGGCGGCGACCTCGAAGGCCCGGAGCGCGTCGCGCAGCTGCTCGAGCTGCTCGGCCGTCACCCAGAAGGCCGCGAGCTCCGCCGCGTACCCCTCGAGCTCGGCGCGGACGTCGTACGCCTCCCGGATCTCGCGCGCCGTCGTCCCGCGGACGAGCGCGCCGCGATGGAGGTGGAGCTCGACCGTGCCGCTCGCCTCGAGCTTGCGCAGCGCCTCGCGCACAGGAGTTCGGCTGACGCCGAACTCCTGGGCGATCGTCTGCTGGCGCAGCCACGAGCCGATCGGGATCTCGCCCGTCATCACCCGCGCCTGGAGCGTCGCCGAGATCGTCTCGACGATGTCCTCGCGCATCTCAGCCATCGCGCTCACCCGTCACGCCTCGTGAATTGCATCCAACTTGACCATAAGTCGTATCCAATCTAACCTGTCGGCTCCAGCACCGAGGCGGATCGCGAAAGGGGTTGCCGTGCCCGACACCGTCCTGATCGAGGAGCTGACCTGGCCCGAGGTGGCGGCGTCCCTCGCGGACGGCTTCACGACGGTGGTGCTCGCCTGCGGCGCCGTCGAGCAGCACGGCCCGCACCTCCCGACGGGAACCGACGCGTATCTGGGCACCGCGATCGCCGAGCGGGCGGCGCGGATCGCAGGCGGCGCGCTCGTCGCGCCGACACTCCGACCGGGTCTCTCCGAGCATCACATGCGGTTTCCGGGCTCGTTCACGCTCCGGAACGAGACGTTCGTCGGGGCGCTGGCGGATGCATGCGAGAGCCTGGCCCGGCAGGGGTTTCGGCGGATCGTCGTGTTCCCGTCGCATGGCGGCAACGCGGACATGATGAAAGCGCACACGCCGGAGATCGCGCGTGCGCTCGACGGCCGCGCCGAGCTCGTCTTCTCGCTGCGCGGCGCGGAGGAGACGGACCGGATGGCGGCGCTCGTCGCCGAGCACGGCGTCACGCTCGGCCAGGCGGGCGTCCACGCCGGGTATGTCGAGACCGCGATGATGCTGCATGTCGCGCCCGCGCTCGTTCGCATGGAACAGGCGGAGCCCGGCCGCTCCGACGACGACTTCTACCTCCCCGAGAACGTCCGCCGCTCCCAGCTCGAGTCGTTCCTCTACGGCGTCCAGGCGCAGAGCCCGAACGGCGTCCTCGGCGACCCGACCGGCGCGACCGCCGAGGTCGGCGAGCAGCTGCTCGAGATCGCGGCCGAGGCCGTGGCGGCGGACATCGCCGGCCGTGGACGCGTCCCGGCCGGCCGGCACCGATGAGCAGTCGGACCTCCCAAGACAGACGACCTGCACCGACGGAAGGATGGGACATGACCCGGCCGAGAATCTTCCACCTCGCGGCGCTCGCCTCTCTCGCGCTGCTCGCCTTCATGGTCCCCCAGGGGGCCGCCGAGCCCGCCGCCGAGAACGACACCGTCGTGGTCGCGCAGGGCGTCGACCCGACGACGATGGACCCCCACCAGCAGCGCGAGACCACGACCGTGAACGTCCTGCGTCACATCTACGACCCGCTCGTCGCGCGGAACGCGAAGGACCCGACGAAGTTCGACGGGATCCTCGCCACCCGCTGGAAGCGGATCGGCGGGAAGACCGTGCGCTTCACGCTCCGGCACGGCGTGACGTTCTCGAACGGGCAGGCGTTCGACGCGCCGACCGTCAAGTACAACATCGACCGCGTGCTCGGAAAGCTGCCGAAGACCAAGCCCGCGTTGATCTCGTACCAGTTCGGGACCGTGAGAGGCGCGAAGGTCGTGAACCGCTACACGGTCGACATCCTCACGAAGCAGCCCGATCCGCTGATCCTCTCGCGGATGGAGTCGCTGATGATCATCCCGAACCACTCCATCGACACGGACCAGGACGCGCTCGCCTCGAAGCCGATCGGGACGGGCCCGTACACGCTCGTGACCTGGGACCGGAACAACCAGGTCACGCTCAAGGCCCGCAACGACTACTTCCGCGGCAGGCCGAAGATCACGAACGTGATCTTCAAGACGATGCCCGACGCCGCCTCCCGCCTCGCGGCGATCCAGTCCGGCGACGTCGACGTGATCACGAACGTGCCGCCGGACAACGTCGAGGACGTCAAGAGCTCGGGCAAGGCCGTCGTCCGCACCGTGCCGAGCGCACGCGTGGCCTCGGTGTGGCTCGACACGCTGAACTTCAAGCCGTTCGAGAGCCCCAAGGTGCGCGAGGCGCTGAACTACGCGGTCGACACGCGGACGATCGTCTCGAAGGTGATGAGCGGGTACGGCCTGCCGGTCGCGACGTTCGTCCCGCCCTACTTCGCCGGGTACGACCCGGCGCTCAAGCCCCATCCCTACAACCCCACGAAGGCGAAGCAGCTGCTCTCGCAGGCCGGGTACCCGAACGGCTTCGAGATGACGCTGATGGTGCCGCGCGGCCGCTACCTCCTCGCCGAGGAGATCGTTCAGGCCGTAGCGGGGTATCTGGAGAAGGTGGGCGTGAAGACGAAGATCGACGCCGTGGAGTTCGGCGTCTTCGCGAAGGTGACGCAGACGCGAAAGATCCCGTCCGCCTTCTACGCCGCCTGGGGCGAGAACTTCTTCAACCCGATCGACGAGCTGCAGGTCGCGGTCGTGACGGGGACGACCGGCTTCTCGTGGTACAGCAACAAGGCGGTCGACCGGCTCACCGCGAAGGCGTCGGCGACGCTCGACCAGCGCAAGCAGAACGCGTTGATCCGGCGCATCCAGCGGATGATCTACACCGACCCGCCCTTCATCTACCTCTTCGCCTACAAGGATCTCTACGGCGTCTCGACGAGGCTCCACTGGAAGCCGAGGAGCGACGAGCTGATCTACCTCTACGACGCGTCCGCCGGCTAGCGGAGTGGCCGAAGGCGGATGTCGCGCTACGTCCTGCGTCGGCTCCTCCAGGCCTTCGGCGTCCTCTTCCTGCTGACCGTGATCGTCTTCGGGATCGCCCGGTTGTCGGGCGATCCCGTCGACCTCATGCTTCCGCAGGGCGCGCCGCCCAGCCAGCGGGAGCAGATGATCGAGGACCTCGGCCTGGACGAGCCGCTGCCCGTCCAGTACTGGCACTTCCTGACGGGCGCCGTGCAGGGCGACTTCGGGGAGTCGATCCGCTTCCACGCGCCGGCCATGGAGCTCGTCCTCGACCGCATGCCCGCGACGATCGAGCTCGCGCTCGCGGCCTTCTTCCTCGCGGTCGTGATCGGCATCCCGCTCGGGGTGGCGGGCGCACTGAAGGAGGGCCGGCCGACGGACCACGTGATCACCTCGGTGCTCACGCTCGGCCAGGCGACCCCCTCGTTCTGGCTGGGGATCCTGCTGATCCTCTTCGTCGGCGTCCGCTGGGAGCTCCTGCCGATCTCGGGCCGCAGCGGGATCGAGTCGCTGATCCTGCCCGCGATCACGCTCTGCGTGATCCCGCTCGTCGCGATCGCCCGCCTGACGCGCTCGAGCCTCATCGGCGTGCTTCCCGAGGACTACGTGCGCACCGCCCGCTCCAAGGGCCTTCGCAGCCGCACGATCCTCGGCCGCCACGTCCTCCGCAACGGGCTCGTCCCGGTCGTGACGATCGCCGGGATCAGCGTCGCGGAGCTGCTCTCCGGCGCCGTGATCACGGAGCAGGTGTTCGCGTGGCCGGGCGTGGGCAGGCTCGCGATCGAGTCGATCGACGCACGCGACTACCCCGTGGTGCAGGCGGTCACGCTCGTCACCGCCGTGATCGTCGTCGGCCTGAGCCTGCTGGTCGACCTGACCTACTTCGTGCTCGACCCGCGGGTCCGAACGGGTGGGAGCGAGGCCTCGTGAACGCCGACCCGCAGTCGGCCGAGCGGCTCGTCGGGCTGCAGGTCGCGCGCCCCTCGAGGCGGCGGGGCGGACGGCTCCGCTCGATCGCGCGCTTCTTCCGGGGCTATCCGTCCGCCGCGCTCGGCGCCGCGATCGTCCTCGCGTTCGTCGGGCTCGCCATCGGCGCGAGCTTCGTCCACGACCGCGCGTACGAGCAGGACCTCATCGGCCGCCTCACGCCGCCCGCGTGGCAGGACGGCGGCACGACCGCGCATCCGCTCGGGACCGACACGCTCGGGCGGGACGTGCTCGCGCGGATCATGACCGCGGTGCGGATCTCGCTCGAGGTCTCGGTGATCGCGGTCGTGATCTCGGCGGTGCTCGGCGTCCTCCTCGGCATGATCGCGGGCTACAACGGCGGCTGGCTCGACGACGGGATCATGCGCGTGGCGGACGCCGTGCTCGCGTTTCCGCTCGTGCTGCTCGCGATCAGCGTGATCGCGGTGCTCGGGACGGGGTTGCGGACGCTCGTGCTCGTGATCGCGTTCACGCAGTGGATGACGTTCGCGCGGACGGCGAGGGGGGAGGCGCTCGTCCTCCGCGAGCAGCAGTTCGTCCTCGCGGTGCGGTCGCTCGGCGCGAAACGTTCGACGATCCTCTTCAAGCACGTGCTGCCGCATCTGCTCCCGTCGATGATCGCCCTCGCCACCCTGAACGTCTCGATCGTGATCCTTCTCGAGGCGGGCCTCAGCTACCTCGGCCTCGGCGTCCAGCTGCCCGACCCGTCACTCGGATCGATGCTCGCGGAGGGGCGCCAGTACATCACCCGGGCGTCCTGGCTCGCGATCTGGCCGGGCGTTGCGCTGATCCTGCTCGTGCTCGGGATCAACCTCCTCGGGAACGGCGTTCGCTCGTACCTGAGCCCACAGTCGAGGACGCAGCGAACGTGAGCGCGCCGTCGAGCCGGGTCGGCGCGACGCTCGAGGCGGAGCGCGACCGTCATCTCGCCGAGCTCGTGGAGCTCCTCCGCTTCCCGAGCGTCAGCGCCGTCTCGGATCGACGCGACGACGTGCTCGGCTGCGCCGCGTGGCTGCGCGAACAGCTCGAGTCGATCGGGCTCGAGCACGCGAGCTTGCTGGAGACCGGCGGCAACCCGATCGTCTACGGCGATTGGCTGCACGCCGGCCCCGACGCGCCGACGGCGCTGCTCTACGGGCACTACGACGTCCAGCCGCCCGAGCCCCTCGAGCTGTGGCAGTCGCCTCCGTTCGAGCCGACGTTCCGCGACGGGCGCGTCTATGCGCGCGGCGCGACCGACAACAAGTCGCAGGTCTTCCTGAACCTGAAGGCGATCGAGACGCTCCTCCGGGCGGACGGCGCGCTCCCGTGCAACGTGAAGGTCATCGTCGAGGGCGAGGAGGAGCTCCGCGCCGACAATCTCGAGGGGTTCGTCGAGGAGAACGCCGACCTCCTGCAAGCCGATGTCGCGGTGATCTGCGACAGCAACCTCTACGCGGCCGGGGTGCCCGGGATCGTGATCGGCCTGCGCGGGATGGCGGCGCTCGAGCTGACCGTCCGGACCGCGGAGGTCGACGCCCACTCCGGCGTCTACGGCGGCGCCGTCCCGAACGCGCTCCACGCGCTCGCCGTGCTGCTCGACTCGCTGCACGATCCGGGCGACGGCCGGGTCCTCGTCGAGGGCTTCTACGAGGCGGTGCGCCCGCTCACGGCCGAGGAGCGCGAGCAGTGGAGCCGGCTGCCGTTCGACGAGGCGCGGGTGCGCGACGCGCTGGGCCTCTCGCGTCTGTTCGGCGAGGCGGACTACACCCCGGTCGAGCGTCTCACCGCGCGGCCGACGCTCGAGCTCAACGGCGCCTGGGGCGGCTACGAGGGCGAGGGCATCAAGACGGTGATCCCTGCGGAGGCGCACGCGAAGCTCTCCTGCAGGCTGGTCCCCGACCAGGAGCCGGAGGACGTCCTGCTGGCGATCCGCCGGCACCTCGACCGGCGCACCCCGCCCGGAGCCGTCGTGACGATCGACTTCGAGCTCGCCGGCGCCCGGCCGATGCTGACGCCGCCCGACCATCCCGCGATCCGGGCCGCCGTGGTCGCGCTCGCCGAGGCGTACGGCAGCGAGCCCGTGCTCTTCCGCTCCGGCTGGTCGGTGCCGGTCGTCGAGATCCTCGACCGCAAGCTCGGGCTCGACTCCGTCCTCCTCGGCTTCGGCCTGCCGGACGAGAACGCCCACGCGCCGAACGAGCACTTCCATCTCGACAACTTCGACCGCGGCCTCCGCACGATGACCGCGTTCTGGCATCGGCTCGCGGCGGAGGGCTTCGACTGAGCGGCAGCGCCGGAGCGGGGCGGGTGTTGCCGGGCTGGGCGGGTATACGGTCCCGCAGATGGCCCAAGAGAATCCACACGGCGACCTCGTGCTCACCGACCCCGAGGTAGCCCGCCTCCTCGCCGAGCCGGACCGCTACACGCTGCTGACGCACCTGCAGCGGCAGGAGCGAACGACGGTCGACGACCTCGCGAGCCGGCTCCGGCGTCCGCCGTCGGAGGTCGAGACGCATCTCCGGGTGCTGGCCGAGCACGGCCTCGTCCGGGAAGTCGCGGGTCACGCCTGGGAAGCGCTCGGCCGCGGACTCCTGGTCGAGCTGCCTGCGGACGCGGCCGGCCAAGAGGCGACGCGGCTCCTGACCACGCGGATGTTTCTCGATGCCGCAGCGCTGCCGGCGCCGTGGTGGTCGGACGACGAGCCTCGGCTACCGGCGGAGTGGCGGCAGGTGGCCGGCCTGATCAACGCCGGGCTCTGGCTCACTGCGGCCGAGCTGCGGGCACTCGACGACCGGATCGAGGAGCTCACGGCGCCGTACGCCACCCGCACCGAAGCCGACCTGCCCCCAGGCGCCCGGCGAGTTCGGGTGCAGTGCTACTTCATGCCCGAGCCCGACTGATCAGCCGCCCGGCTTCTCGGCGTGGCCGCCGAACTGGTGGCGCATCGCCGAGAGGATGCGGTGCGCGAACTCGCCCTCGCCGCGCGAGGAGAAGCGATCGTAGAGGGCGGCCGTCAGCACGGGCGCGGGCGTGCCGGTGTCGATCGCGGCGATCGACGTCCAGCGTCCCTCGCCGGAGTCGGACACGCGTCCGGCGAACTCGTCGAGCGCGGGCGAGTCTTGGAGCGCCGCCGCGGTCAGGTCGAGGAGCCAGGAGGCGACCACGGATCCCCGCCGCCACACCTCTGCGACCGCCGCGAGGTCGAGCTCGTAGCGGTAGAGCTCGGGGTCGTCGAGCGGCGCGGTCTCGGCGTCCGCGTCACGCGTGAGCGAGCCGGCGTTCGCGTGGTGGAGCACGTTGAGTCCCTCCGCGTACGCCGCCATGAGGCCGTACTCGATCCCGTTGTGGACCATCTTCACGAAGTGCCCCGCGCCGGCCGGGCCGCAATGGAGCCAGCCGAGCTCCTCGGGCGCGGGATCGCCCGAGCGGCCGGGCGTCCGCTCGATCGTCCCCAGGCCGGGGGCGAGCGAGGTGAAGATCGGCGCGAGCCGGTCGACCACGTCGTCCTCGCCGCCGATCATCAGGCAGAAGCCGCGCTCCAGACCGAACACCCCGCCGCTCGTCCCGCAGTCGACGTAGTGCAGGTCGCGCGCGGAGAGCTCCTTCGCGCGGCGGATGTCGTCGTGGTAGCGCGTGTTGCCGCCGTCGATGATCGTGTCGCCCGGCGAGAGCAGGTCGGCGAGCTCCGCGATGGCATGCTCGGTGATCTCGCCCGCGGGCACCATCACCCACACCGCACGCGGCGGCTCGAGAGCGGCGACGAGCTCCTTCGCGCTCGCGGCGCCGGTCATTCCCTCTTTCGCGAGCGCGCCGACGGTCTCGTCGCTGACGTCTGTCCCGACGCACTCGTGCCCGTCGCGCATCAGCCGCCGGACGAGATTCGCGCCCATCCGTCCGAGACCGACCATTCCGAGCTGCATCGGCGTGTCCGTCGCCATCGCCCCTCCCGAGTCCGACCGTCTAGAGTCGCTTGCGAGTCTACGAGACGCGACGCCGACGGCGGCAACGCCTCGACGACATGACCGGGCCGCTCACCGACACCCCCGCCTGGCAGGCGCTCCGCGCGCACCACGAGGCCGTTCGGGATCGCCATCTCCGTGATCTGTTCACGGACGACCCGGACCGCGTCGAGCGGCTCACGCTCGACGCCGCCGGGATCCACGCCGACCTCTCGAAGCACCGGGTGACCGCGGAGACGGTTCCGCTGCTCCTCGCGCTCGCCGACGAGCGCGGCGTCGCGGCCCGGCGAGACGCGATGTTCCGCGGCGAGCACGTGAACGTCTCCGAGGACCGGCCGGCGCTCCACGTCGCCTTGCGGATGCCGCGGTCGGCCTCCCTCGTCGTCGACGGCCGCGACGTTGTGCGCGACGTGCACGAGGTGCTCGACCGCATGGCCGCATTCGCCACGGCGGTCCGCAGCGGCGAGTGGCGCGGACACACCGGCCGGCCGATCCGCGCCGTCGTCAACATCGGGATCGGCGGCTCGGACCTCGGCCCGGCGATGGCCTACGAGGCCCTCCGCTGGTACAGCGACCGCGGGATGGCCTTCCGGTTCGTCTCGAACGTCGACGCGACGCAGCTCGTGGAGGCGCTTCGCGACCTCGACCCGGAGGAGACGCTGGCGATCGTCTCGTCGAAGACGTTCACGACCGTCGAGACCATGAC
>DASXAW010000105.1:0-9298 GCA_036406535.1 Gaiella sp. | reverse complement strand
AGACGCGCGTGCACACGCCCCGCTTCTGGGGGGCGCCGCGAAGGGCCGGGGTCTTCACCTTCGTCTTCGGGACCTTGCGTCCCTTGCGGACGAGCTGGTTGACGGTGGGCACGCTGCTCCTCGGTACTCGGTCGTGGCTTTACTCGCACAGAAAGGGCCGGCAGACGTCGTGTCCTGCCGCCCGGGATCGGCAATGGTAGCCGAAACGCACCGCACGCGTCGGCCGCGAACGTCGACCGCCCTCGCGGGGAGCGGGATCACGGCCGACCTCGACGAGTCGCGATCCGGGTATGGCCGAACTGGGAATCGCGCACTACAGTGCGTTGCGGGGAAGGTGGGGGAACGGACATCTCGAGCGGAACGATCACCACGATCATCGCGGCGACGGCACTTCTGGGGCTTGGTATCGCCGCGCTCGAGATCATCCGCCGGAAGAGCGAGCCGACCGAGCGCGACGACCGGCTCGCGCGAGCGGTCGACGACATGCGCACCCGCATGGACGATCTCGGCCGCGACCTCTCCCAGGCGCTGGAGCGCGCGGAGCGCGAGAGCCGCCGCAACCGGTTCCTGAGCGACCTCGGGACGTCGATCGAGTTCGACGAGCTGCTCGACAGGGTGCTCGACGCGGCGCTCGAGGTGCCCGGCTTCGACGCGGCGATGGTCTCGCTGGACGAGCAAAACGGGCCGGCCACGACGGCGACGCGGGGCATGACCCCGGAGGAAGCTGCGCATCCCCCCTCGTCCGGCGCGGGCGGCGTGCTGCCCGCCGGCCCGATCACGGTGAGCTACCGCTACGGGTCCGCCGACGCGGCCGACACCCACCTGATCCGCGGCGGCCTGTTCCTGGCGCTCGTCGGCAGGGAGGGGAACCAGCTCGGGAGCCTCGCGTTGTTCTGGCGCACGCCCGGCTACGAGCCGCCTTCGGAGCGGATCGCCGCGATCGAGCAGATCGCCGAGACCTGCATCCCCGCGATCGACAACGCCCGGCGCTACCGCGAGGCGCGCCAGCTTGCGGAGACCGACGCGCTCACCGGCTTCTTCAACCAGCGGTACTTCCACGAGACGCTGCGGCGCGAGTCGCTTCGCGCGCAGCGCTACGACCGGCAGCTCGCGCTCCTGATCCTCGATCTCGACGACTTCAAGTCGGTCAACGACCGCGTCGGCCATCTCGCCGGCGACGCCGTGCTCGCGCAGGTCGCCGAGCAACTGCGCAACGAGATCCGCTCGGTCGACATCGGCTGCCGCGTCGGCGGGGACGAGTTCGCGGTGGTGATGCCGGAGTCGACCGAGGACGACGCGACCCAGCTGTTCGACCGCATGCGCGAGGGCGTGGCGGCGATGCCGATGCCGGGCGGCCAGCAGGTACGGCTCTCGGCAGGGATCGCCGAGCTGCGCCACGGCGAGACGGCCGCAGGTCTGTTCGAGCGCGCCGACTCCGCCCTGCGGCGCTCGAAGGATCAGGGCAAGGACCGCGCGACGACCGCGTCCGAGTAAGGGCGCTATGGAGCGCGCTCGGCGACGAGCCGCAGCGGCCTCGTGGGGCGCTCGCTGCCGCCGTCGGCCTCGAGCGTCACCGCGACGCGCGCCCCGGGCGGGGCGTCTTTCGAGAGCAGCACGATCCGCTGCGTCCCGTCGAAGGTGGCTGCGGGAACCGGCGTTGCGGACCCGGGTGGGACGACCCAGGCCTCGTAGTCGTACCCGCCCGGCGCGGGCGCGAGGCCCCGTACCGAGAGGAGCGCCGCGCCGTCGCGGTCGGCGACGAGCACGATCCGGCCGACGGAGCCGCGGAACGGGATCCGCTCGGCGCCCGGGGCCGCGAGGAGCGACAGCGCGCGGTCGAGCTGCGCACCCTCGAGACCGGCCGGGCCGTCGTCCACGCCCGAGACGATCGCCCAGGCGCCGAGCGCGAGGGCGACCAACCCCGATGCGATCGCGAGCGAGGCGAGGGTCGGCCAGCCGGGGCGCCGGGCGGGCGGCAGCTCGACCGGGGCGAGAACCACGGGCGCGGCCGGGGTCGCCTCGACCGGCGTGCGCTCCGCAAACGAGACGAGCTGGGCCGAGGAAGGTCGGGCCACGTGACGAGGATAGCCCTGCAGTCCGACAGCCCCCTCGCGGAGGCTTGTC
Organism: Gaiella sp.; assembly: GCA_036406535.1. Taxonomy (GTDB): domain Bacteria; phylum Actinomycetota; class Thermoleophilia; order Gaiellales; family Gaiellaceae; genus Gaiella. Next base: position 7,174 of record DASXAW010000105.1, on the reverse strand, counting down.
CAGCCACACCCCTCTGTAGGGTTACCTCGATGGAGGCACGCCCGGCGTGAGCGTGACGACCACGGAGCTGGCCATCGCGGCGGTGGCGCTCGCCGCCGTCTCGCTCCTCCTCTTCGTCTTCGCGATCCGCCGCCTCCTCTCCCGCCAGGCGGAGGTCACGGTGACGATGCTGCGTCGCTACGACGAGCGGCTCGGGACGTTCGCGCAGACGCTCAACGACGCGATCGCCGCGTTCCAGACGCCGCCGCCGCTCGCGGCGCCCGCACTCGAGGACGACCCCGAGCCGATGATGCGAACGCTCGAGCTCGCACGGGAGCGCACCCGGGCGGACGGCGCGATCGCGCTCGTTACCGGGGGCGCCGGGACGCCGATCGTCGCGACCGTCGGTCTCTCGGAGTCGGAGACGAACCACATCGCGCGGATGGGCTTCCCCGACTACCGCGGGGCGCGTGCGATCGAGGTCGCGTTCGCGGGCGACCTCCCGGCGCCCGAGGGCTCACCGCCCGTCCGCGGCGGCCTCGTGGTGCCGCTCCTCGACGAGGGCGACGCACAGAGCCTCCTCGGCGTGTTGACACGCGAGCAGGGGCGACGCTTCAGCGAGGAGGATGTCGACGCACTCGACGGAGTCGTCCGCGTCGCCCGCTCGCCGGTGACGCGGGCGCTCAACCTGCGGGAGCCCGACGTGGTCCCGGAGATCGACGTGCTCACGAGCCTCCTCGACCGGCAGTCGTTCGGCGCGGTGCTCGAGCGCGAGATCGTGCGCGCGCGGCTCGCGGGTCACCCCCTCTCACTGCTCGTGCTCGACGTCGACCGGCTGACGACCCTCAACGCGCGGCTCGGGCTCGTCGGCGCAGACAGCGTGCTGCTCGAGCTCGCCAAGCGACTCCAGGGCGCGATCCATCACCTCGACTACACGTTCCGGCTCGGCGGCGGCCGCTTCGCCATCCTGCGGCCGGGGTCGGAGGGCCCACAGGCGCGCGACCTCTACGAGCAGGTCTGCGCGGAGCTCGTCGCGAACCCGATCGCGCAGGGCGAGGTCGTCTCCCTGTCGGGAGGAGTCGCCGAGCTGGTGACCCGCGACGACGCGGACTCGCTCGGGGCGCGCGCAGAGGCAGCGCTCCAGCAGGCCAAGGCCAACGGTCGTGGCACGATCGTCCTCGACTCGGGCCGCGAGCCGGTCCGCGAGACGCTCGCGCTCCACGCAGCAACGGGAGACGCCACCCGACTCGGATGACTGGTCCGCGCGGCGCTGAGCGGCGCGGATGACCGCCTGGCTGCTCGCGCTGGTCGGGGTCGCCCTCCTGCTTCTGCTCGTGGGTCTCCGCGCCCGGCGACGGGCCGTCGCGCTCGAGGCACGACGGGTCCAGGCGCTCGACCGCCTCGCGGAGCGGCTCGACCGGTCGCTCGGCGAGGTGCATCCGCCGACGTTCCCCCCGTTCGAGCCCACGGCGCCGGCCGCGGGGAGCGCCGCCCCGCTCGTGGCCGAGCGCCTGCCGGGACGAGCAGCCCTGCTCGAGGCGGTCTCGGCGGAGATCGACCGCGCTCGCGCCGGGTCGACTCGGCTGACGGTCGGGCTCGTGCGCGTGTCGGGCCCGACGACCGGTGACGCGCTCGTCGAAGCGGTGCGCGAGGTGACCGGCCGGCGTGCCTACGCGGTCGGACCGAGTGCCGCCGCGTTCACGCTGCCGGGCCTCGGGCGCGCCGACGGTCTCGCCGCCCTCGCACGGATCGAGTCCCGGGCCCCCTCGGCCGGGCACGCGGCGGAATGGGCGCCGGGAGAGACGCCGGCCGAGCTCGTGGCGCGACTCCTCGAGACTCCGCCTCCGGCGAAGTCGTAGCCGGGGCGAGCCCGCCGAGGCAGGCTCGCCCCGAAGCCCGCTAGGCCTCGTCCTCCGGGACGCCGGCGTCCGGGAGCTCGGGCAGCTCCGGCAGCTCCGGCAGGCCCGCGTCGTAGTCGAGCCCGAGCGCGGAGAGGTCGAGCCCCTCACCGTCCCCGATCTCCTCGAGGGCGGCCAGCAGCTCGGCCTCCGTGCCGCCGCCGAACATCCCGGCGGGCAGCGGCTCGGTCGGCTCGATGTCGATCCCGCGGTACTTCTTCAGGCCCGTGGCCGCCGGGATGAGCTTCCCGATGATCACGTTCTCCTTGAGACCGAGCAGGCGGTCGACCTTGCCCTCGATCGCGGCGTCCGTGAGCACCTTGGTGGTCTCCTGGAACGAGGCGGCCGAGAGGAAGGACTCGGTCGCGAGCGAGGCCTTCGTGATCCCGAGGATCAGCGGCTCGAACGTCGCCTCCTCGCCCTTGCCCGACCGGGCGGCGTCGTTCGCCCGCTCGAGCACGACCCGGTCGACGAGCTGTCCCGGCAGGAGCTCTGTGTCGCCAGGGGTCTCGACGCGCACCTTCTTCATCATCTGGCGGACGATGAGCTCGATGTGCTTGTCGTGGATGTCGACTCCCTGCGACTTGTAGACCTTCTGCACCTCGCCGACGAGGTACTGCTCCGTCGGGGTCGAGCCCCGCGCCGCCCGCGTGTGCAGGTCGAGCAGCTCGGTCGGGTTGAGCGAGCCCTCGTTGAGCGGGTCGCCCTGCTCGACGGTGCCGCCGGCCTGGACGAGCAGCCGGGTTCGCCGCGGGAACGAGTACTCGCGCACCGGCAGCGGCTCGCCGTCCGCGTCGAGCTCGGACGGCGTGACGGTGACGACCGTCGTCCGCTCCTGCTCCTCGACGTCGATCTTGCCGCCGAACTCGGCGAGCGTCGCCGCGCCCTTCGGGTTGCGCGCCTCGAAGATCTCGACGACGCGCGGCAAGCCGTGCGTGATGTCCGCGCCCGCGACGCCGCCCGTGTGGAACGTGCGCATCGTGAGCTGGGTGCCCGGCTCGCCGATCGACTGCGCCGCGACGATGCCGACGGCATCGCCGATCTCGCACATGTCGCCGGTGGCGAGGAACGTGCCGTAGCAGGCCCGGCAGACACCGACCTCGCTGCGGCACTTGAGCACCGTCCGGACCGGGAGCGTGGCCTCCTCGGCGTGCTCCTCGAGCTGCTCCGCGATCTCCACGAGGCGCGGCTTCGTGAGGAGCTCGCCCTTCTCGGCGAGCACCGTCTTGCCGGGCTTCCCGTCGCGGAGCGGCTTGTGCACGTCCTCGGCGACGACGCGACCGGCGGCGTTCAGGTTCGGCTGGCCGTCGAGGATGACCGGCAGCTGAACGTGGTCCCCCGTCCCGCAGTCGTCCTCGCGGATGATCACGTCCTGGGAGACGTCGACGAGCCGGCGGGTGAGGTACCCCGAGTCGGCCGTGCGGAGCGCCGTGTCCGCGAGCCCCTTGCGGGCGCCGTGGGTCGAGATGAAGTACTCGAGCACCGAGAGGCCCTCCATGAAGTTCGCCTTGATCGGCCGCTCGATGATCTCGCCCTTCGGATTGGCCATGAGGCCGCGCATCCCGGCGAGCTGGCGGATCTGGTTGAAGGAGCCGCGAGCGCCCGAGTTGGCCATCATGAAGATGGAGTTCGTCTGGCGCAGGTTGTCCTTCATCGCGTCGGCGACCTCGTCCGTCGCCTCCGTCCAGACGGCGACGACCCGCTCCTTGCGCTCCTCCTCGGTCATCAGGCCGCGCTCGTACTCGAGCTCGACCTTCGCGACCTGCTCCTCGTAGCCCGCGAGGATCTCCTCCTTCGAGGGGGGGATCACGATGTCGTTCTTCGAGACCGTGATGCCGGCGCGGGTGGCGTAGCGGAAGGCGAGCGACTTGATCGTGTCGAGGACCGACGCGACGACGTACGCCCCGTACTGGCCCACGAGGCGGTCGATCGTGGCATCGAGCTCACGCTTCGTGAGAGCGCGGTCGATGACGAGCGGCTCCTGCAGACCGTCCTTCACCGCGTCCGCGAGCGACCGAGCGATCTCGCTCTCGAAGATCACGCGGCCCGGCGTGGTGAGGCGCACCTCGTCGCCGGCGCGGAACTCGATCGGCGCCTGGAGCGAGACGTTCTCCTTCTTCGTCTCGAGCGCGAGCTCGACCTCCTCTTCGCTGGCGAACCGCGGCGGGCGGTACCCGATCGCCTTCTCGAGCTCCTCCGCGGTCGTCGCCGCGAGGTCGTGCTCGCAGAAGGTGAGGAAGTACGCGCCGAGGACCATGTCCTGCGTCGGCGTCGCGAGCGGTCGCCCGTGCGCCGGCGAGAGGATGTTGTTCGACGAGAGCATGAGGATGCGCGCCTCCGCCTGGGCCTCGGCCGAGAGCGGGAGGTGCACCGCCATCTGGTCGCCGTCGAAGTCCGCGTTGAACGCATGGCAGACGAGCGGGTGGACCTGGATGGCCTTGCCCTCGACGAGCACGGGCTCGAACGCCTGGATGCCGAGGCGGTGCAGCGTCGGCGCCCGGTTGAGCAGCACCGGATGCTCCGCGATGACCTCCTCGAGGACGTCCCAGACCTCCGGGACCATCGACTCGACGTACTTCTTGGCCGCCTTGATGTTCTGGACGGACTTCCGCTCGACGAGCCGGCTCATGATGAACGGCTTGAAGAGCTCGAGCGCCATCAGCTTCGGCAGCCCGCACTGGTGCAGCTTCAGATTCGGGCCGGCGACGATCACCGAGCGCCCCGAGTAGTCGACGCGCTTGCCGAGCAGGTTCTGGCGGAACCTGCCCTGCTTGCCCTTGAGCATGTCGGAGAGCGACTTGAGCGGGCGGTTGCCCGGACCGGTCACGGCCCGGCCGCGGCGGCCGTTGTCGAACAGCGCGTCGACGGCCTCCTGCAGCATCCGCTTCTCGTTGTTGACGATGATCTCCGGCGCGCCGAGGTCGAGCAGCCGCTTGAGGCGGTTGTTGCGGTTGATCACGCGGCGGTAGAGGTCGTTGAGGTCGCTCGTCGCGAAGCGGCCGCCGTCCAGCTGCACCATCGGCCGGAGCTCCGGCGGGATCACCGGGACGGCCTCGAGGACCATCCACTCTGGCTTGTTCTCCGAGGTGATGAACGCCTGCACGACCTTGAGGCGCTTGATCGCGCGCTGCTGCTTCTGCCCCTTCGACGTCTTGATCACGTCGCGGAGGGTGATCGACTCCTGCTGGAGGTCGAGGTCGCGGAGCAGCTCACGGATCGCCTCGGCGCCCATGCCGCCCCGGAAGTACACGCCGAAGCCGTACGGCGACCCGAAGCGGTCCTTCAGCTCGCGGAAGATCTGCTCGTCGTTGACGACCTGCTTGACGTCGAGCTCGCGGAAGAGCTTCCAGGTCTCCTCGAGCCGGCGGACGCCCTCGACGGCCGCGTCGCGCGCGTCGGCGCGTCGGCTCTCGATGTCGGCGACCATCTCCTTGACCTTGCCGGCCCACTGCTGGACGACCTCGAGGTCCTCCTTGCGGGCGCCCTCCACGAGACAGCGGTCGTACGCGAGCTCGCGCACCTCGTCGGCGGTCGCTTCGCCCTCGGCGTGCTCGAGCACGTCCCGGAGCAGGCCGTTGCCGATCTCGCGGGCCCGGTCGAGGTTCTTCAGGTCGATCGACGAGACGAGCTGCGCGTCCTCCTCGGCGAGCTCCTCCCCGCCGAGCAGCTGGTCGAGCAGCTTGTGGAGGTGCTTCGTGATCGCGCCCTTCTTCGAGCCGGACGAGCGCTCGAGCTCGCTGCGGAGCGGCTCGAGCGCCTCTCGGATCTCGACCGCTGCCGTGGCGACGGACTCGATCTCGCGCGGGGCGAGCCGGCGATCCTCGCGGGTCGCCGCCTGGCGGACGAGCTCGCGGAGCCGCTTCGGGTCCTCGCTCGTGATCGTCTTCGCGAGGCCGGGCAGGATCCCGCCGGCCATCGCGCGCGCCTCGTCGAGCGGCGGGAGCACCTGGTCCTCGGCCCAGTTCGACAGGCCGCGGGCCCAGAACTCGTCGTCCTCGTCGAAGCCCTTGTCCTTGCCCTGCGCGAGGAACGCGCGGCGGCGCGCGAGGCGCTCGTCGAGCGCCGCGAGCTGCTCGTCGCGGTCGACGTTGATCTGCTCGGACTCGCCGCGGACCTTGTCCTCGAGGTCGGCGAGGTCGGCCGCGCGCTTCTCGCGGTCGACGCCGGTGACGATCGAGGCCGCGAAGTAGAGCACCTTCTCGAGCTCGCGCGGAGCGATGTCGAGGAGGTAGCCGATGCGGCTCGGGACGCCCTTGAAGAACCAGATGTGCGAGACGGGAGCGGCGAGGTCGATGTGGCCCATCCGCTCGCGGCGCACCTTCTGGCGCGTCACCTCGACGCCGCAGCGCTCGCAGATGATGCCCTTGTAGCGGACGCGCTTGTACTTGCCGCAGTAGCACTCCCAGTCCTTCGTGGGACCGAAGATGCGCTCGCAGAACAGGCCGTCGCGCTCCGGCTTCAGGGTGCGGTAGTTGATTGTCTCGGGCTTGGTGACCTCGCCCATCGACCAGTCACGGATCTGCTTCGGGGAAGCGAGACCGATCCGGATCGCGTCGAAGTCGTTGATGTCGATCTGCGCCAAGGGTGTCTCTCCTTCGGAGAGCCACAAGAGCGGCTCTCCACTCGTCTCGTCAGCCTCTTCGGTCTTCTGGGTGCAGCGCGAAGCGACGCACCGGGTTCCTCTACTCCTCCGTCTCCACGTCGACCGGAGCGAGCTCCTCGTCCGACGGCTCCTCCTCGAGGTTCTCGTCGGAGGCGACGGAGAGGTCGCCGCCCTCCTCGGGCGCGCCCTCCTCGACCTCCTGGGCGCTCCGCACGTCGGCGGCCGCCTGGCGGACGCTCGCGGGCGAGAGGTCGATGCCGAGCTCCTCCGCGGCGCGGAGCAGCTCGTCGTCCTCCTCGCGCACCTCGACCTCGCGGCCCTCGTCCGAGAGCACGTGGACGTCGAGGGAGAGGGACTGCATCTCCTTCAGGAGCACCTTGAAGGACTCCGGGATGGAAGGCTCGGCGATGTTCTCGCCCTTCACGATCGCCTCGTACGCCTTCACACGGCCGATCGTGTCGTCGGACTTGATCGTGAGCATCTCCTGGAGCGTGTAGGCCGCGCCGTACGCCTCGAGCGCCCACACCTCCATCTCGCCGAACCGCTGCCCGCCGAACTGCGCCTTGCCGCCCAGCGGCTGCTGTGTGACGAGGGAGTACGGGCCCGTCGAGCGCGCGTGGATCTTGTCGTCGACGAGGTGGAGCAGCTTGAGGATGTACATGTAGCCGACGGTCACCTTCTGCTCGAAGGGCTG
>DASXAW010000104.1:0-8542 GCA_036406535.1 Gaiella sp. | reverse complement strand
GAGCGCGCCGTAGCAGTCGCGCGTCCCCTCCTCGCCCGAGCGCTCGACGATCACGCGCATCGCGGTGAGGTCGTAGATCTCGTTGAACTCGCGGCCCTTCTTGGCCATCTTGTCGTAGATCGAGTAGAAGTGCTTCGCGCGTCCCGAGATCACGGCCGGGATGTCGGCCTTCTCGAGCTCGAGCCCGAGGATCGTCGCGGCTTGCTCGACCTGCTCCTCCCGGTCGGCGCGCCGGTCGGCGACCATCGCCTTGATCTCCGCGTACTTCCGCGGATGGAGGATCTGGAACGAGAGGTCTTCGAGCTCCCACTTCACGGCGTGGATCCCGAGCCGGTGCGCGAGCGGCGCGTACACCTCGAGGGTCTCCTTCGCCTTCTGCACCTGCTTCTGCTTGCCGAGGTACTCGATCGTCCGCATGTTGTGGAGGCGGTCCGCGAGTTTGATGAGGATGACCCGCACGTCCTGGGCCATCGCGACGATCATCTTCCGGTAGTTCTCGGCCTCCGCCTGCTCGCGGCTCGAGAACTGGATCCGCGTCAGCTTCGTCACGCCCTCGACGAGCTGCGCGATCTCGGTGCCGAACTCCGCGCGGACCTCGTCGAGTTCCGCGTCGGTGTCCTCGACGACGTCGTGCAGGAGCGCGGCCGCGATCGTCTGCTCGTCGAGGTGCAGCTCGGCGCAGATGCACGCGACGCCCCACGGGTGGTGGATGAACTCCTCGCCGGAGCGCCGCACCTGGCCGCGATGGCGGGTCTCGGCGGTCTCGAACGCCCGCCGGATGAGGTCGTGATCGACCCCCGGGTTGTACGACTCGACGCTCGTCAGCAGCTCCTCGACGAGGTTCTCGTGGTGCGACTGGGTGCCGACGACCGCCATGGGCTCAGTGTACGGGCCGGGCCTTCAGGTTCCCTCCTTCGGGGAGGGGGGTAGACCCCGAGCACGAACCGATATGAACGCAATGCGGCTCATCCACGAATACCTCGAGCGCCGGCGGCTTCGCAGGATGCTCGTTCTCCTCGCAGCGGCCACCCGTCGCTGACGCTCCGGCGTTTCGCCGGAGCGACCCGGGGCAATACCTGCATGGAGGGGGCGTGCCTCCGATTCTGCGCGCCCCGATACGAAAATCGACGAGGAGGACGCACGGCGATGGCCACCAAGACCGCCAGGATGTTCGAGACTCGGAACGACCTCGACGTAGAGAGCCGCGAGAAGGTCATCGCCCTCCTCAACGCCCGCCTCGCCGACACGTTCGACCTCTACAGCCAGCTGAAGCAGGCTCACTGGAGCGTGCGGGGGAGCGACTTCATCCAGCTCCACGAGCTGTACGACACCGTCGCCGAGAGCGTGCTCGGGTTCGTGGACGAGATCGCGGAGCGCGCGACCGCGCTCGGGGGGCTCGCCACCGGCACCGTCCGCATGGCGGCCGAGGCCACGACCCTCGACGAGTATCCCCTCGACGCGATCGCCGGCGAGGACACGGTGCACGTCGTCGCCGATCGGTTGGCGGCCTACGGCGCAGCCGTGCGCGAGGCGATCGAGGTCAGCGACTCGGAGCTCGGGGACATGGACACCCAGGACCTCTTCATCGAGATCTCGCGGGCGATCGACAAGCACCTCTGGTTCGTCGAGGCTCACCTGCAGGCGTGAGACACTTCATCGTGTGGCCGAACTGCCGCGCATAAACCTGCACGAGCTCGTCCCGAGGTACGACCAGGACGATCCCGAGGGCTACCGCGCGGGCATGGCGCGCTTCGGCCCGTCGATCGGCGCCTCCCAGATGGGCGCCTCGCTGTACGAGCTGCCGCCCGGGCAGAGCATCTGCCCGTACCACTACGAGTACCCGGAGGAGGAATGGCTCACCGTGCTCTCCGGCCGAGTCCTGCTCCGGCATCCGGGCGGCGAGCAGGAGCTCGGCGAGGGGGACGTGATCTGCTTCCCGCCGGGGCCGGACGGCGCCCACAAGGTGACCTGCCTCGGCGACGAGGTGGCGCGGGTCGTGATGTCCTCGACGAAGCAGACGCCCGCGATCGCCGTCTACCCGGACAGCGACAAGGTCTCGATCTTCCCGGGCGACGACCGCGACCGCCTCACGATGCGGCGCGACACGCTCGACTACTGGGACGGCGAGGCCTGAAGCTCTAGGCCGCCTCGCGCAGCTCTGCGCCGCCGTGGGCTAGCAGCGCCCGGAAGGTCTTGGACTCGAGCAGCTGGCGCGACGGCCCGTCGGTCACCAGGCCGAGCTCGGTGAAGATCGTCCTCGCCTCCGGCGTCCACGACGTCTCGCCGGCGCGCCACTCCTCGGCGAGCCAGACACGAAGCTCGTCGTACGCCTCCGCGGCGTCGAAGAGCCTGCGGACGACGAGCTGGGGCGAGATCGTTCCGTTCCAGCGGTTCTCCTTCAGCCGGAAGGCGAGGTCGAACCGACCGCCTGGCTGGACACGATCGAGCTGGGCGCCCAGGCCGAAGGCGATCGCGGAGCCGCCGTCGCGGCCGTGCTGGCGGATGCGGAAGCGAAGGTGCCGCCCCTCCCCCACGGTTGCCGGCGTCGCCGCCTCGACGCTCGCGACGAGCAGCGTGGGCTCCGGGTTGCCGAGGCCGAACGGCGCTAGCCGGTCGAGCTCCTGCGCGAGCTCGAGGGACAGCGACCCCGCGGGGACGATTGCGTCGACGACGGTGAGCGGCCGCAGGTCCACGCCGGCGAGCCTCGTGTCCGCCTCCGCCGCGAAGGCCTCCGCGAAGGTGTCGAGGCGGTCGGCGGAGATCGTCAGGCCCGCCGCCGCTCGATGGCCGCCGAACCCCTCGAGGTGCGCGGCGCACGCCGCGAGCCCCGCGTGCAGGTCGAACTCGACGATCGACCGGCCGGAGCCCTTCCACCCGTGGGCGCTCGGGGCGACGAGCACGACGGGCCGGTGAAAGCGCTCGACCAGCCTAGAGGCGACGATCCCGATCACCCCTTCGTGCCAGTCCTCGTGCCAGAGGACGTAGCCGCGCCGTGCGCGGCGCGCCTCCGGCCACGCCTCGACGAGGGCCATGGCCTCTCGCAGGATCTTCTCCTCGACGCCTTGCCGGTCACGGTTCAGCTCCTCGAGCTGCGCCGCGAGCCTGTCCGCCTCGTCGCGGTCGGTCGTGAGCAGGAGCTCGAGCGCGAGATCGGGTCGTCCCAGCCGCCCGGCGGCATTGATCCGCGGAGCGAGCCTGAACGCGACTGCGGTCGAGTCGACGGTCGCCGGGTCGACGCGCGCGGACCGCATGAGCGCCTGCAGGCCGGGGCGGCTCGTGCGCGCGAGCGCGCGAAGCCCGGCCGCGGCGAGCGCCCGGTTCTCGTCGACGAGCGGGACGACGTCCGCGATCGTCGCGAGCGCGACGAGGTCGAGCGAGCGGGCGACGGCAGGATGGTCGTCGCCGAGCAGCGCGCGGGCAAGCGTGTGCGCGACGCCCGTTCCGCAGAGGTCGGCGCAGCCGTAGCCCGACGGCCGCGTCGCGACGATCGTGCAGTCCGGCAGCGCCTCGGCGGGCCGGTGGTGGTCGGTGACGATCACGTCGAGCCCGAGCGCGCGGGCGCGCGCGACCTCGTCGACCGCGGTGATCCCGCAGTCGACGGTGAGGACGAGATCGACGCCGTCGGCGGCGAGCTGCTCGATCGTCTCCACGGCGAGCCCGTAGCCCTCCTCGAAGCGGCTCGGGAGCCTCCATTCGACCTGTGCGCCGAGCTCTCTGAGCGTCAGGACAGCGACGACGGTCGCCGAGATGCCGTCGACGTCGTAGTCGCCGTGGACGCAGATGCGCTCGCCGTTCCGGACCGCGGCGCGAATTCGCTCGACCGCCGCGGCCATGTCGCCGAGGAGAAAGGGGTCGTGACCGGGCGGCTCTGCCGCGAGGAACGCGCGCGCGTCGTCGGGGTCGCCCAGGCCGCGCCGGACGAGCACGGTGGCGGTCGTCTCGCTCAGCCGGAGCTCTCGCGCAAGGGCGTCGACGCGCTCCCAGTCGCACGGTTTCGTCGTCCAGCGGCCGTCCTGCATGGCCCCGTCGACGGTACGGGCGCGGTCGGACAGCGCTCACAGCGCCCGAAGTGCGCCGATCGTGGGAGCGCTCGTTGACCCGGCGAGCGAGACAGGTCTATCGTCGACGAGTGACCGGCGGCGCCGGAGTCGACGGCCAGCCCGAGCAAAGGAGCCTGACGTGCTGACGGCAACCAAAGACCTGGTCCTCCCGACGACGGTGACCGGCTCCTGGCCGCGACCCTCGTGGTACACCGGCAACCTCCTCGAGCGCCCGTTCTCGACCGGCATGGCGGACGTGGCCTACCGGGAGCAGTTCGTCGACGCGGTCTCGTCGGTGCTCTCCGACCAGGAGCTCGCCGGGCTCGACATCCTGACCAACGGCGACTACCACCTCGACGCGGACCTCGCCGGCCGCTCGTGGTTCTCGTACCCGACCGAGCGCTTCGACGGCCTTTCCGAGTACGACACCGAGACGACGTTCGGCTGGTCGTATCCGATCGGCTCGTGGCTCAACGAGATCGTCGGCGGCTGGAAGTACCACGCGGTGATCGACAAGATCGGCCCCCGCGTCCCGCTCGAGTTCGCGAAGATCTGGCGCGTCGCGCAGGCCCGCACCGAGAAGCCGGTGAAGTTCGGGACGATCGCCGCCGACCTCGCCGCGACGGTGCTGACGGTGAAGACCGACGCATACGCACAGGACAAGCAGGACCTCATGTGGGACATCGCCACGCTCCTCAACGCGGAGCTCCGCGAGCTGCAGGCCGCGGGCGCGACCGTGATCCAGGTCGAAGAGCCGGCGATCCACTCGAGCGCCGCGTACGGCGCTCCGGCCGAGTACCTCGACTTCCTCGTCGACCTCTTCAACCACACGGTCGAGGGCCTCGACGACGTCGAGCTCTGGATCCACACGTGCTGGGGAAATCCGGGCGCCCAGCACTGCTTCGACCCGCAGATCTCCTACGAGCCCTCGGTCGACATCTACTTGAACCGCCTGAAGGGCGACGTGTGGACGATCGAGTCGAAGGAGAACGGTCACAGCCTGCTCCCCGCGTTCAAGCCGTACAAGGGCGACCTGCCGAAGAAGGTCGCCGTCGGGATGATCAGCCATCGCCGGCTCCAGGTGGAGACCCCGGAGGACGTCGCAGCCGACATCCGCACCGCGCTCGAGTTCATCGACGAGGACAAGCTCGTGCTGTCCTCGGACTGCGGCTTCGGGCGTCAGGGCGTGCCCCGGCCGATCGCGATGTACAAGGCCGCCGCACTCGCGCAGGGCGCGAACATCGTCCGCGGGGAGCTCGGCGCACCGCAGACCGAGGTTCGCGCTGCGAATCCGGAGATGCAGGTCGACGTGCCGGACCGCCGGCCGGAGCCGGTCGAGGCGTAGCCCGTCTCGTTCGCTCGCGCCGCCGGAGGCGGCGACCGACGAGGGTCAGACCGAGTGCCGCTCGCCGCGCTCGCGGCGGGCCTGCGCGATCACCTTGACCCACAGGAGCACGACCGCGGCCGTCGCGCCGATCACGCACACGGCGATCGGCGCGAAGAGCGCCATCTGCTCGAGCGAGTACCGCGTCACCGCCGCGCCCACGAGCCAGATCGCCAGCACGAGGACGACCATCGCAGAGACGAGCTTCCAGTTGCCCACGCCGAGAGGCTAGCCTCTGGGAGTGTCAGGGGAGGCGCGCAATTACTCGTCCGGCGACGCGTATGCGCTCGAGTTCCTCGGCTACCAGTTCTCGTTCGGTGAGCGCGACTTCGAGGAGCGCGTCGCCGCGGCGGCGGTGAAGCTCGGGCTCGTGCGAACGAACGACCTCGACCTCGACGAGGTCGCCGACCTCGTCGAGCTTGCCGCCGACGCGCGCATCGCCGAGCCGCGCAGCCCGCTCGGGGCGTACCTCGTCCGACACTGGGAGCGCCTCGCGCTCGTCGACGGCGAGTCGCTCGTCTACTGGCTGCGCAAGCTCGTGTTCCGCAGCGCCTACCTCGACCAGCGGGTGAAGCAGGGCCTCCTCGACGTCTCGTGGGACGACTCGAGCGGCGAGTTCATGTATGCAGAACCGGAGGGAGGGCGCTCGCTGCTCGAGCTCGCGCCGACGCCGTCCTGGCACGCCGTCCAGTATCGGCGCTGAGTCGGGGAGCGCTCGTCAGCCCGACTCGGTCGTGCTGTTGAAGCCGAAGGCCTGCTCCGGCCCAGGCGCGCCGATCCGGATCTCGCGCACTGCCCCCAGCGGGACGATGATCTCGTGCAAGTCGTCGTCGTCGCCGTGCGGCGCGAAGCTGACGAAGCCGAACCCGGGCTCGGCCGAGACGGTCCTGAGCCGGTGGACCGCGCCGTCCGCGAGCTCGATCGTCACCTCGACGTCCGCGAGCGCGTGCTCGTCCTTGAAGCGCTCGACCCTGCGCTCGATCCGCTTGACCAGCTCCTCGAGCGGCCCGGCCATCCCGGGTGTCCAGAGCTGGTTGCTCAGAACAGGCTCGCGTCGTCGCGTACCGCCCCGAGGTGGGCGCGGCCCAGCTCGGTGATCACGCGTCCGCGGGGTGTCCGCTGGAGGAACCCGAGCTGGAGGAGGTACGGCTCGTACACGTCCTCGATCGTGTCGGTCTCCTCGCCGAGGGCGACCGCCAGCGTCGACAGCCCGACCGGGCCGCCGCCGAACTTCGACGCGATCGCGTCGAGCAGCTCGCGGTCGATCCGCTCGAGCCCTTGCCCGTCGACCTCGAGCAGCTCGAGCGCCTCCCGCGCCACATCGGTGGTGATCGCGCCCGAATGCCGCACCTCCGCGACGTCGCGGACGCGGCGGAGGATGCGGTTCGCGATCCGCGGCGTCCCGCGCGAGCGCGAGGCGATCTCCTCTGCAGCGTCGTCGGCGCTCTCGACGCCGAGGATCCCGGCCGAGCGGCGGACGATCGTCGCGAGCTGACCCGGGTCGTAGTAGCCGAGCCTGAACGTCATCCCGAACCGGTCGCGGAGCGGCGTCGTGAGGAGCCCGGTGCGAGTTGTGGCGCCGACGAGCGTGAACGGCGGCAGATCGAGCGTCAGCGTCCTCGCGGCCGCGCCCTGACCGAACACGATGTCGAGGCGGAAGTCCTCGAGCGCGGGATAGAGGATCTCCTCCGCCGCGCGCGCGAGCCGGTGGATCTCGTCGACGAAGAGCACGTCGCGCGGCTCGAGCGCGGTGAGCACGGCGGCGACGTCCTTCTTCTCGAGCGCCGGCCCCGCCACGGTCCGCAACCCGACGCCGAGCTCCTCGCGGACGATCTGCGCCAGCGTCGTCTTGCCCAGCCCGGGAGGGCCGGCGAGCAGGACATGGTCGAGCGCCTCGCCGCGGGCCTTGGCCGCCTCGAGCGAGATGCTGAGCTGCTCCTTCACCCGTTCCTGGCCGACGAAGTCGTCGAGCCGGCGCGGCCTGAGCGAGCGCTCCGCCTCCTCCTCGTCGGCGCGCAGCGCCGGCGCCATGAACTGGCTCATGCGGCCGCTCCCCGCAGCGCGAGCCGGACGCGCTCCTCCGCAGGCAGGTCGGCATCGATCTCCGCGAGCGCGCGCTCGGCGTCGAGCACCGAGTAGCCGAGCTCGACGAGCGCGTCGCGGGCGACGATGTGGCTCGGCGCGTCGCCGACCGCGGCGAGCGCGGGCTCCGGAAGCGCGCCGAGCTTCTCCTTCAGCTCGAGGACGATCCGCTCCGCCGTCTTCTTGCCGATCCCGGGGATCGCCTGGAACCTTGCGTGGTCGCCCATCGCGATCGCCTTCCGCAGCTCTGCCGCGGGCGACCCCGAGACGACCGCCAACGCGACCTTCGGGCCGACGCCGCTCACCGTGAGGAGATGGACGAACAGCTCGCGCTCCTCCGCATCGGCGAAGCCGTAGAGCTGCAACGCGTCTTCGCGCACGTGGAGATACGTTTCGACGGTCACCTCGGAGCCTGCCCCCGCACGGCGCAGGGCCGACGGCGTCGCCGCGACGAGGTAGCCGACGCCGTTCACGTCGAGCACGAGGCCGTCGGGCCCGCGACCCACCGGCCGTCCGCGAAGCCGCGCGATCACTGCGATCCCCTCACGACGCCATCCGCGCGAGCGGCGGCGTCAGCGCATGGCAGATCGCGACCGCCAGGGCATCCGCCTCGTGTGACGTCGAAGGCGTGTCCGGGAGCGAGAGAAGCATGCGCACCATCCGCGCGACCTGGCCCTTGTCCGCCCTTCCGTAGCCGCAGACCGCCTGCTTCACGCGGGCGGGCGCGTACTCGGTGCACGTGACGCCCGCGGCCGCCGCCGCGACGAGCGCGGCGCCGCGCGCCTGCCCGACGAAGAGCGCGATGCGGGCGTCGGCACCGACGAAGGACTCCTCCAGTGCGACGGCGTCCGGCTCGTGCTCCGCAATGAGCATGCCGACGCCCTCGAAGATCCGTCTGAGCCGCAGCTCGGGTCGCTCCCTGGCGCTGGACGTCCAACACCCCTGGGCGATTGCCCTGATACGCCCGTCGCTTTCGTGGACGATCCCGTACCCGCACGCAGCCGTCCCTGGATCGATGCCGAGGACCTTCACGCGA
>DASXAW010000103.1:0-30764 GCA_036406535.1 Gaiella sp. | reverse complement strand
CGTGGGGCAATCGCTTCGACGTGGTTGCGTATCGCGACGTGCAGTTCACGAAAGCCGAGGCCGTGCTGCGGGCGCAGAACGCCGCCGATCTGGAGAAGAGCGAGGCGGCGCTCGCGGAGCTGCGCGACAAGGGAATCAAGCTCTAACGCGAGGCCAGCCCGTCCGGGGCACCCCCACCCCCTCACGCACTTCGTGGCGCCGGGGCCGGCCACGCGCCTCGCGGCCGCGAACGCCGACGAGCCAACTCGGCGACCCTGGCGAACGCGGCGTCCATGCGAGCGCGCCCCGTCGCGATGGTCATTGGGACGGGACCTGGTCGCCGGGCCAAAGAGCCCGAATCGTCAGCTCGCGCAGACCTCGCGCAGAAATGGGCGGACGGTCTCCGCAAGCTCGCCCGGATTGTCATGGTAGGCGCCGTGCCTGCCCGGCGTCGTCGTCACCTCCGCGCCGATCCGCGTGCTCAGGCGCCCGGCAACCTCAGCGAAGAAATCGTGGCTGTCCTCGCTCACCACCAGCAGAACAGGAACGCCGATCGCGTCGAGCGCCTGCTCGTCGGGCATGTACCGCTCATACGTTCCCAGTTCGACGTCGAAGAGCGTGCTGGCACTGCCACGCAGCCGCTCGCGGAGTGCGTGAGGGAGCTGTGTCCATGCGTCGTCTCCGGCGATGTACTGCCAGAAGCGCTCAACCGCCAGCGAAGGCCCACCTTCCTCCATCGACTCCCGGACGACTGCTTGCATGGGCGCTCGGATCGAGTCGACGTCGTCGAGGAGCGCATACACGCCGGGTTCGTGCAGGACTGCACCACGCACGGCCGCGGGATGCCGGGTCAACATCCAAAGAGCAAAGTTCCCGCCACTGCTCGTGCCGAAGACGGCCATCGGACCGACAGCCAAGACATCGATCAGGCCGGCCGCGTCATCAGCCTGCTCCTCGGGCGACGTCATCGTCCATCCGACCGGAGCGGGGCTTCGCCCGTTCCCGCGCCGGTCGTACGTGACGACGGTGAACTCGTCCGCAAGCAAGGCTGCGAGCGTGTCGAAATGGCCGCCGTCACCCGTCGAACCCATTATCAGAAGGACGGCCGGTCCAGTCCCACGGACCTCGTAGTAGAGCTCCGCCCCGTTAACTGTCACCGTGGGCACAGCGAGCCTCCCAAGTGGCCTCCACGAGATGGTCGCCGTATAGCCGCCCCGGCGCAAGTGCGCCCACGTGGTCGGCCTCCCGCGCGTGTCCAGAACGTCTACCTGTCGCTCGCGCATCGCGCACATGCGAGCCGGGCCCGGTAGACCACCCCCTCGCCGGCGTGATCGAGATGGGGCCCGCTCGCCGGGCCGGGTTGGCCGGGCAGCGGCGATACGCGGCTCCGCGGTTCGACTATCGCGTCGAGCATGAACGTTCTCGAGGTACCGGGGTCAGGATGAAGAAGGAGCGGGCTTCTCCGGAAACTCGTTCGTTGGGCGTGCGACGGAGATCTGGTACTCGATCAGAACTCCAGTCCCATCGTCTCCGCCGAGCGCGACGTTCTTGACCTGCCAACCATGGGCGATGATCTGGCCCTCGACCGGGCGGGTGTAGAGCGTGATGACCTTCGACGAGCCGTCCGGATAGCGCACGAGCGTCTTGTGTCCGCTCGGGACCATGGGCATGACGCTCGTTCTACACCCAGGAAGCCCCGCCGTCGAGAACGAGCAGCCCGGGCGCCCGTGCTCGCGTCGATGCTCGAGGCGTCCCCGGGGTTGCGCCGATGCGCGTCAGTCGGAGGCCGTAGGCTTCATGAGCCCATTGCTGGAGCTTCGGGCAGCCCTGAGGACGAGCGTCGGGTCTGGCCCCTGACCGCTTCGCCATAGGTCGATCAGCCGATCTGTGAGCAGCCCACGCCTCAGGATGAAGTCGTATGACGCCAGTGGCGAAGGATTGAGCGCCTCCAGCGCCAGAACGCAGTCGCGGCAGCGTGCCGAGCAGAATCTGCTGGCCGAAATGCGCGGGCCCTGCTTTCCGGGCGCGGCATCCCCCGCTTCGGTCTCCGCGTCGAGATCGGCCTGACAGAACGAGCAGCGCAACCTGTTCACCTTCCCCGGGCGCCCCAGAGATGAGGGCGTCTCTCCGCCCAGTTCGACAGCCTGTTCTGCGGGACGGGACGCCCAACCGCTTCGGCCATGATCACCCTTCGTTTCGAGGTTGGCGGGCCTGCCGCGTGGAGGCCGGGCTGCGAAGCCTGTCGCCCGAACGCACAAGGCCCCGAATCTCTCCAACCATAGCCCCGATTCATCTTTGCGGCCCTGGTCCTTCGACCAGTTGCGGACTGACAACACGGATGACGGCCTCAGGAGGAACCCGCATCCTCAGCACGCCATCAGGTACCAAAGTTCGGTTTGCGTGCTGGGATCTGGCCGCGGCGCCGGTTCGGCCGTGATCCTCCTGGCCACGAACACTCGTGGCGCTCAGAACGGCTCGGAGCCCTACCCGATCTTCTCGGGGCGAGTCTCGGACTTGTGGTTTTTCGAGGTACCGCGGGTCGCCGGCGGGTCGTCAGGATCGCGCGACCGCCCGGGGTGTGTCGCGCTGTCGGCTAGCTCCGCTTGGTGTGCAGATCGCGCTGGTGCGCGACCCAGGCGGCGTATGCGTTGGTCGCGGTCTGTGCCTTGCGTCCTCGGCGTGCGGCCGGGGAGATCCAGGTGCGCCAGCGTCTCAGTATCAGGCTCATGTTCTCATTTTCGGGATCCGGGTTGGGTTGATCGCCAGCGGTTGGACCAGGCTGGGGTTGGACTATTGGCGGGTCGGGCCGCGGACCGGTTCGAGCCCCTCGGCGCGCCGCCAGGTGTGTTCCCGGAGCAGGACGCTTCGGAGTTCGGCGAGGTCCGGAGCGCGTCTTCGAACGCGGCGAGGATGGTTTCGCGTTCGGCGATCTCGAGCGCAAGGATCTTGCCGTTCCGTCGAAACGCGTCTTCCGGTTTGTCGGCGAGGTCGGGGTCGGCGACGAGCCTTGCCAGCTCGAGATGCCTTGGTCTCATTCGGGGATTCCGGCGAGGTGCGCTCCTCCGATCGTCGGGTTGTCTCGCGGGGAGCGCCGCTGGCGGTGAGCCTACTAGGAGTGCCTGCGTGACGGCAGGTCCGCGCGAGGCGCGTGGGTACCCGGATCGCGCTCACGCGGCGGACCCGCCACGCGGATCATGGCACGGGTGCGTCGGGAACGGTCAGTAGTTCGGCGGTCGCCGTTCGCGCTGCCGCTGTTGCCTGACCAGCGTGTCTTGCAAGGCTGCCAACCCCGCGGGTGGGGTGTCGAGCAGCTCGATGAGCATGAGCCGGTCCTCTGTGGTGAGCGAAACGATCGAGTTCCTCTGACCGAGGCCGCGTTTGAGGCGAGCTGCAAGGGGATGGTCGTCGAGCATGCGCGCGAGCAGCTCCACGTGTTGGCTGAGGACGGGCTCGCCGGCGAGCACTACCTTGAAGACGGGGAACCTTTCGGTTGGACAGGTTCACGCAGCGCCGGCGTCTCGGAGCGCAATCCTGGCGACGGAGCCACAGCCTACTACGGCCGAGAGCGGCGCGACCGAGCGTCGGCGTGAGCTCCACGAGCGTCTCGGGATTCACTGACGCGCAATCTGGCGCCAATGCGAGCCTGCCCGCCCACGCCCCTGACCAGGACGTGGTCAAGCACGCAAGGCGGCTGATCGACACACCCAGGGGGCGAGTACGCTGTGGTTGGCACCTCGGCCTGACGGAGGGCGCTGTCGACGAGACAAAGGCGCACGACGCATTCGTTTACGGCGGCTTCCGTCGTGTGCACGGGATGGGGCTGATCGCGTGCCACTACCGCGCGGCCGGGTCACGAGGAGCGATCACGTAGGGTCGCTGCCGGAAAGGCACGCGCTGGCGAGGAGCGGACGATGAGCCAGTTGCAATTCGACGCTGACACCGCGAGGCGGATCGAGGCCCTCTATCAAATTCGCGACGCTGTACATCGCCGCGAGTTGGTTCGCGAGGCGCTCGGGGCAGTCCTTGGTGACCGAATCCTCGACGTTGGGTGCGGGCCGGGCTTCTACTGTCTCGAGCTCTCGAGCATCGTTGGTTCGTCCGGCTCCGTGGTGGGCGTGGACAGCAGCCCCGCGATGCTTCAGCTTGCGCGTGCCCGCTGCGCCGGTCGCGACGCCGTCAGGCTCCTCGAGGGGGAGGCCACGGCGCTCCCGGTCGAGAGCGGGACATTCGACGGCGCGGTCTGCGTGCAGGTTCTCGAGTACGTCTCGGACGTGGATGCTGCTCTCGCCGAACTGCACCGGACCCTTCGACCGGGCGGACGTGTGGTCGTCTGGGACGTGGACTGGGCGACGGTGTCGATTCACTCGCGAGACACCGCTCTGACCACGCGCGTGCTGCAAGCCTGGGACGAGCACCTCGCCGACCCGACGCTGCCGCGAACACTCGGCGCCCACCTACGCTCGGCCGGATTCGAGGGCGTACGCGTGGAGGCGCATGCGTTCGCCGCGAGCGGACGTGACCCGGAGACATACGGAGCGGCGCTCGTGCCGTTCATCGCGACGTTCGTCGCGGGCAGGCAAGGCATTGGCGATGCGGAAGCCGAAGCGTGGGGCGCGGAGCAGCGCGAGCTGGTGGAACAAGACGAGTTCTACTTCGCGAGCACGCAGTTCTGCTTCACAGCCACGAAATCCGCCTAGACGAACGTCTCCAAAGCCACCCAGGCCGGGGTACGCGCTTCGACCCTCCCGTACCCGACCCCTCGCGACGAGCATGACGATGGGCCTGGTGCGGCGCCTCGATATCGTCTGTCGCCTCCGGCCATGTGCGACCTCATGGACCACCGAGGCCTCGAGCCCCTCGAAGACGACGAGTGGATCCTCGACACGCCGCTGATCCGTTGCTTCGTCGACGGCGTGCGCGCGGCCGCCAAGCGGTCTGCCTCCGCGGCCGAGACGTGTCGGCTGCTCGAGCCGCGCTTCCGAGAGCTGCTCACGGACCCCGATTGGCTTCCTGGGCAGTTCCAGGAGGACGCGCCGGAGAGTGGGATGGGAGGTGGCATCGGTCAATGGCTTCTCTTCCGGGCCGCGGATCGCTCTCTGTGCTTGTTCAGCCTCGTGGTGCCACCAGGGTCGATGACACCGGTCCACGACCACCTGGCCTGGGGCTTGGTCGGCCTCTACAGGGGCAATCAGGACGAGGAGTTCTACGAGCCCGGGGACGGCGCGCTCCAACTCGTTCGCCGGCGTGCCCTGCAACCGGGGGACTCGTACACCCTCCTTCCGCCACGCGACGACGTGCACCGCGTCCGCACGACCTCGGATGTGACGTCCGTCTCGATCCATCTGCTGGCGAACGACACGGGTTGCGTGGTCCGCCACACGTTCGACGAGCAGACCGGAGAGGCGCGCCCGTTCCGATCCGGCTACGTGAACGCCGAATGCCACGGATCGACGGCCCTGCGTTAGAGAACGCGAGCCCGCACAACCTCAGATAGTCAGTCGGCCTCGCGTCGCTCTACCAGCACGCGTTTCAGGTCGAGCCGCTCCGCGGCTTCCAATGCCCGCTCGGCGGCCTTGCGGGTGTTACGACCGAAGACGCCGCGGAGAAGCCACTTCCGCACCAGCTGTGCGAGAGGCAGGTCGAGCGTCCCGACGTCGGGTTCCCGTCTGGGGGCGAGGTAAAGCTCGATGGCCAGCTTCTTGACGAGTGCCGGATCCGCCTGCGCGCCGGTGGCCTTCTCGAGCCGATACGCGAGCAGCGAGCCGATGACACGCACCTCGAGAACACCCGCGCGCACCGTCGTCGTCAGAGACACGGCCGTCGAGGCGACGAGAACCCACGGGACACGCGTGAAGCGGGCGCCGCGGGCGAGCATCCGCACCGTCGGCGTCGCGATCGCGACGAAGCGCTGGACCCGGTCCGCGACGTCCTCCATATCGTCGTCGGCGGCGATGAGGCGCTTGCCCTCCGCGGCCGAGGCGACACGCTCGTCGGTGCGGAGCAGTCGGTCGACGAGGTCGTCGAGCAAGCCGGCCGCGGCGCCGACGAGCGCCGACATCATGACCTCGTCGTGGATGGGCGGGCGGTGCGGCTCGATGCTCACACAGCCGTCCTACCCCTTACCGACGAACACACTGCACGCCGGGTGCCCCGACCCCCTCGCGAGGTCGCGCGCCAAGGCCGCATCGACTCTCGCCGTCGTCGGATAGGACAACAGCAGGCTCGCGTCTCCTGCACACCGCCCTCGACGGCCGCGGTGGGTCAGGCCACGGTGCGGCGCATGACGCAGTTCCCCGTGCCCTTGCTGCGAACGAACGTGAAGCCGGCCCGCTCGAAGAGGGTGCGCGTCCCGTTGTAGAGCACGGACTTCTTCTTGCCCTGCGTGTCGTGCGGATAGCCCTCCACGACGCCACCGCCCGTCTCCGAGATCAGGTCGAGGGCGCCTTGCAGCGCGACGGCGGACAGCCCCGTTCGCCGGTAGCGCCGGTCCACGAAGATGCAGGTGATCCGGTAGTCGGGGACGAGGTCGAGCTCCTCCTCGTACTGCTTGCGGTGGTAGATGTTCGGCAGCTCCTCGGGGCTCCCGTACTCGCACCACGCGACCGCCTCGTCCCCGTCGTAGACGAGCGCGGCATGCGCCCGGCCCGCCTCGACGAGGCGCCGCTTGAGACTCCGGTTGTCGTCGGCGTCGAACGTCTTCTCGGAGTGCATCGTGTGGAAGTAGGTGCACCAGCAGCCCCCGAACACGCCGTTGTGCCGGTGCGCGAGGCCGGCGAACCCGTCCCAGGTCTCCGAACTGAGCGCTCTGACCATGTACTCGCTCATCCGCTCCTCCGATCCGGCGGCCACAGCCTAGTCGCGGTCGCCCGCTCTCCGACAGGTGGACGGCGGCGACGCGACACCTGGACGAAGGCGGCTACTTGGCATTCGACCGCCGAGTCCGGAAGGATTGAAGGCGTGCCGCCCTCCTTCGCCCCGACCCACGCCTGGGTAGCTCCCATCTGGCGCTGGTCGCACGGGCACGAGACGTATCCGGGGCCGACCATCTTCGACTCTGCCCGCACACGCATCTGGGCCACGACGACGATGGTCTACATCGCGAACTCGCGGTCGTCGCCGATCAGCGTCCACGTCGACTGCTACCTGAGCGATGGGACTCTCGACACCGGTGTGAGAGCCTTCGCCGACGTCGCCCCCCGGACCCGCTTCCAGGCCTCGCTGCAGCCCACTCGAGCGCCCGTGATGGATGCGAACGGTGACTTCCGCGACGGCGGAGAGGGGTGGTTCCACCTCTGGGCCAACGGTCCGGTGACGCCGGCTGCGATGATCGTGCTCATCCACACCAGCCCGGAGGAACGAGGCGTGGACACCGTGGTCCCCGTGAGGCCGATCGACATCGAGACCGCCGTCGCCGACGCCCCGCCGTACGTCGAGGTGGAGGCGGCCCCGGAAGGCGTAGCGGGAGCGGAGGAGGCGACGCTCGAGGCGAATCTCACGATCGACGAGGCAGCCGCGTGGTTCGCGAGCGTCCGCACCGGCCACCCCTTCCGTCGGCACGAGAAGTAGTCCCCGCGGGAGCACTACCGTTGTCGGCGATGAAGATCGTGCGCGTTGACGTCTTTGGCTACGACCTGACCTACGTGCACGGCCGCTACGTCATGTCGGGCGGCCGCGTCATCGAGACGTTGCCGAGTACCGTCGTGCGTGTCACGACGGAAAACGGTGTCGAGGGCTTTGGTGAGGTCTGTCCGCTCGGGCCGACCTACTTGCCAGCCCATGGCGAGGGCGCGCGGGCCGCGCTCGGCGAGCTCGCTCCGGCCGTGCTCGGGATCGCGGTGAGCAACCCTGCTGCGATCGGCGTCGCGCTGGATCGCGCGCTCATGGGCCACGGTTACGCAAAGAGCGCCGTCGACATCGCCTGCTGGGATGCTCTCGGCCGCTCGGTCGGGCTACCGGTGTGCGACCTCCTGGGCGGTCGCCTCTCGGAGCGGTTCCCGTTGTACTTCGCGGTGCCTCTGGCGTCCCCGTCGGAAATGACCGAGTACGTTCGCGCGCGGCGTGCCGAGGGGATCCACAGCTTCCAGCTCAAGGTCGGCGCGAACCCCTACGAGGATGCGGAGCGCGCGCGAATGGTCGTCGAGGCGACCGGCCCCGAGGACAACGTCGTCGTCGACGCAAACGGCGGCTGGCGCGTCCAGGACGCAGTGGTGGCCGCCCGCGCGCTCGACGGACTCGAGCGCGTGTTCCTGGAGCAGCCATGCCCGACGCTCGAGGAATGCCTCATCGTGCGAGAGCGCACGTCGCTTCCGATGGTTCTCGACGAATGCATCCGCGACGTCCACTCGCTCCTCCGCGCCTACGAGGCGCGCGCCCTGGAGGCGTTCAACCTGAAGATCTCCAAGGTCGGCGGGCTCTCCCAGGCGAAGCTCATGCGTGACCTCGCCGTCGCGCTCGGGCTCAATCTCACGATCGAGGACACCTGGGGCGGCGACATCGTCACGGCGGCGGTCTCGCACCTCGCCGCGAGCACACCTGCCGGGACACTGTTCACGGTGTCGTTCATGAACGACTGGACGAACGAGCACATCGCGAAGCACACGCCACGCTCCGACAAGGGCTTCGGCGAGGCGCCGTCAGGGCCCGGCCTGGGCATCGAGGTCGACGCAGACGCCCTGGGCGAGCCGATCCGGTCCGTATCGACCTGACGCAACGTGCCCTACGGAAGAGGGAACCGGTGTCGCATCACGTGCGGACGACGTTCGCGTCCGTGAACTCGTCGAGCTCGTCGCGGCTCGTTGTCGAGAACTCGGAGACGACTGCGCCTTCCGGCCCGGCCTGGAACCAGTGCAGCGTCCCGGGTGGGATCGTGTGCTGCATCCCCGGCCGAAGCTCGATCTCGCGGCCGACCGTGTACGCGCCAGGTGGGGGGAGGCACGCCGGCCCGGGGGTCGGATCGCCCTCGACGTAGAGGTAGACGAGGCCGCGGCGGCAGCGGAACGTCTCCTCCTTGCCCGGCGTGCCCTCGAAGGGCGGGTGGCGGTGCTCGGGGCACGTCTGGCCCGGCCGCAATACGAGCTCCTTCGCGCAGTACCGGTCGGTGTTGACGTAGACGAGGAGCTGTAGACCGGTATCAGCGAGCCGGGAAAGGCCGAAATCGGCGACCTCGACGGCCTCGCGCTCCTCGGGCGTGAGGACGATGCCCGCCTCGGCGAGCTTGTCGACCGCGTACAGCTGCGCGTCCCGGAGCTCGCGCTCGTCGATCACGCGCCGACTATAGGTGCGTGCCGACGGCGGCAGGTTCAGGGCGCGTAGCGCAGGATCGCCGCGACCGGGCTCCTGCCGGGGATGTCGTCGCGGCGGACGGCGAGCACGTTGCCGCCGTTCTGCATCACACGCCGGGCGATCTCGTCGACAACGCCGTAGTTGACCGCGTCGTCGGCCTCGTCGAAGGTCACGGCCCCGGTCTCCTCGTCGATCTGGCCCGGGACGACCTCGTCGATGTCGACGAGCACGGTGTCGACCAGACCGTAGGTGGCTGCGCGGGCGACGTCGGCGATGTCGGCCGAGGCGCGACGCTGGGACGAGCGGAGCGCGTAGGTCTCCTGAGCCGTGCGGAGCTCGGCTGCGTAGAGGTCGTCGAGCAGGGGCCTGGCGTCCTTCGCCAGGTCGGCGTCGGAGACAGCTTCCGGGTTGCCGGGGATGCCGTCGATCAGGAGATGCGGATAGCTGTTGACGGACCGGTAGATCGAGTCGATCGGCTCGGCCGCCGCGAGAACGAGCGGGATGTCGATCCCGTTGAGCAGCGGCCGGAGCGCCTGGTCGATCTGGCGCGTGTACTGGCGCATACGGGTCTTCTGGCCTTCGGAGCCCTGGACCTTGCCGCTGGGGGCCCGGTCGCGGATCGACGACTTTCCGACCGCGCTCGCGATGTCCGAGGGGAGGTCGGGCACGTCGACCTCGGCCGGCTCGAGGTCGGGCGTGATCTCGAGGACCCGGACGCTGTTCTGGGCGAGGGCGAGGACGAACGCGGTGTTGGGGAACGTGAACGCGCGAAGCAGCGGCTTGACGTGGAAGCGATCCGACACCTCCACGCCACCGGTCAGGTTGTTCGCGAGCCTGAACGTCGTGAGCGCCGACGGCGTCACGAAGAGCGCGAGGCTCCGCGCCTGGTACCGCCAGAACTGGTCGTCGTCGACGAGGTCGTCGAGCTCCTCGTCGATGGCCGCGACATCGTTGCGGTGCGCGCCCGCGCCCTCGAGCTGCCTCGCGGCCTCCCCGGCGAGGTTCTTGAGCTCGATCCGCTCCGCTTCACCGCGCGAGGCGGGGTTCGTCGGCAGGTAGATCGAGACACTCGACGGGTCACGGGCGGCCAACAGCCGCTCGACCTGCGCGCGCGTCGGAAGGTCGATGGGAAGAATCATCGGGGGCTTCGTCGGTGTACCCGGAGAACCTACTCCAGGTCGTCTACCGAGCGCGCTGGGCGAGACGCCCCAGCACGACGCCGAACACTGCGTGGCGCCACGTCGCCTGCGCGAACGCCCTGCGATTCCGGAGGAGCGGCGGCACGCCGGGCTCGCCTCGCCGCGGGTGGAACCGGTCCGCGACGTAGCAGAGCGGATACAGGGCGACGTGCTCGCCCAGGGCCATGCCGACGGCCAACGCGCGCGGATGGGCCGGCCGCCGCCGACGCACCTCATGAAACGCCAGCCCGAACAGCGCACCGTTCACGAGGTGCAGCGCGAACCCCACCGGCCACCATGCGCTGCCGTTCGTCAACGCCTTGCCGAGCACGGCCACGTCGGAGTAGTCACAGCCGATCAGCCGCCTGTCGAGCGGCTCCTGCAGACCCCACACCGCCGCGGCAGCCGTACCCGCGGCGATCGCCCGCCCACGGCCGGGAGCGGGTTCCGCCGACGATCTCTCGCGGGTCGTGCGCGGCATGCGTCGTCGCTGCGGAACGCCCGCCGCCCGCTCAGTCGCAACCGCCGGTCGCGGCGGCGCCGGCCGTGGGCTCCTCGCCTAAGAACCGGTCGAGGCCGGTGAGCGTGAACACGCGTCGGACGTGCTCCACCGGAGGAACGAGGACGAGAGAGCAACCCCCGGCGGCCAGTCGCCGCTGCGTGGCGACGAGAAGCTGGAGGCCGTGGGAGTCCACGAACTCGACGGCGGAAAGATCGACGACGAGCTTTGCAGGCGTGCTCTCGCATGCGCTCTCGATGGCGAGACGAACGCGTGCGACCGTGGAGAGATCGAGGTCGCCCGACACGACGACTCGTCTCAGGTCGCCGTCCCGTTCCAGCGCGACGGCACCGTGGCCGAACTCGTATCTCCGGTCGGGAAGCCAATTGACACCGGTCATCGATTTCTCCTGCGGATTCGCTAGTATCTACGAACAGTTAGAGGCGATAACTGTACCGCGAATCAAAATATACGAAAAATATGTCTCACAAGTCAAGTCATCCGGACGGGAAGCCGTGGACGTTCGTGACGAACCACACCCAGGTGCTTCTCTGCATCGCCCAGGACGAGGACGTCAGGACGCGCGACATCGCCGAGATGGTCGGCATCACGGAGCGCGCCGCCCAGAGGATCGTGGCCGACCTCGCCGAGTCGGGGTTCATCACGGTGGAGCGGGTGGGTCGCCGCAATCGGTACACGATCGACCGCGAAGCTGCGATGCGGCACGACGCGCAGGCGGGCTACGCGATCGGGGAGCTGCTCGACCTGCTGAAACGCGGGAACGCGTCCGAGACCGTGTCCGGCACCGCGCCCGAACGGGTGTGATCGTCGCGCGCGCCAGACACCCGAGGTCAGGCCGCGGCCAGGTCCTCGAGGAGCACGACGACCGCGTTCGCCCAATCGGCGACGTCCTCGAGCGGCTCCTGGTCGCGTATCTGCATGAAGCCGGCGAGGAGGTCGTTCACGTCCTGAACGGCGAGGCCCTCTCCCGTTACGGGCTCCGCCTCGTTCGTGCCGCGCGCGTCGACGTCGGCCTTCAGCGCGCTCGCAAACCGGACCACCGGCTCACGGCCTCCGACGGCTCCTGCGAGCTGCGTCAGGAGCTCGTCCGCCCGGGCGCGACCCGGCGGGGTCAACGCCGCGACCGCCCGCGCGAGGTAGACGCTGTGATGGTCGTCCGCAGACACGCTCGGGCGATGATCCCACACCGTCCACGCACTCGGCGACCCTGGAGCGTCGCGTTCAGCGACGGCCCGCGGTGACGCGCTCCGACGCCGTCGGAGACTGCTCCTCGACCTCGGGCCGCGGCCTCGTCGGGCGCTCGCTCCCGTTGGCGGTGATGAGCCGGGCGCCGCGGCCGCGCGTCACGAAGCTGAAGCCCCAGCGCAGGACGACGAGCAGGCGATTCTGGAAGCCGATGAGGTAGAAGAGGTGGACGGTCAGCCAGATCACCCAGGCCAGGAGGCCGCTGAGCTGCAGTCCGTTGATGTCGGCGACTGCCTTGCTGCGGCCGATCGTGGCGAGGTTGCCCTTGTCGCGATAGTGGAACGGGCCCGACCGGCGCCCGCGAAGACGATCGCGGACGACGTGGGCCGCGTAGCGCCCCTCCTGCATGGCGACTGGCGCGAGGCCCGGCAGGGGGACCGGCGAGCCGTCGGGGCCGTGCACGAGCGCCATGTCGCCGACGGCGAAGACCTCGGGATGGCCGGCCAGCGTGAGGTCGGGCCCGACGGGGACGCGGCGCGCGCGGTCGACGTCGACGCCGGCCTCTGCGGCCAGCTTTCCCGCGAGCTCGGAGGCGACGACCCCTGCCGCCCAGACGACGGTGCGGGTCGGGATCCGCTCCTCCTCGCCGGCCGGACCCACGAGCGTGACGGACTCGTCCTGGATGTCGACCACCTTGTGGCCCGTCATCGGCGTCACGCCGAGCTGCTCGAGTGACCTCGCTGCCCGTTCCGAGAGCCGCGGCGGGAACTGCGGCAGTAGCCGATCGTCCATCTCGACGAGCAGGATCCGGGCGCCACGGGTGTCGATCTCGCGGAAGTCCCCGCGGAGCGTGTCGCGGGCGATCTCGGCGATCTGGCCGGCGAGCTCGACACCCGTCGGCCCGCCCCCCACGACCAGGAACGTGAGCCAGGCCGCCTGGCGCTCGGGGCTTCGCTCGTCCTCCGCCGCCTCGAAGGCCGTCAGGACCCTCCGCCTCACGTCGAGTGCATGCTCGAGCGACTTGATGTCGGGCGCGAGCGGCTTCCAGTCGTCTCGGCCGAAGTACGAGTACTGCGACCCTCCAGCGACGATCAGGGTGTCGTACGGGATCTCGTGCGCCCCGTTCTCGGTGGCGGAGCGGTCGACGAGAACGCGCTTCCCGGCGAGGTCGAACCCCGTGACCTCCCCGAGCACGACGCGCACGTTCTCGCTCCGCTTGAAGATGCCGCGCAACGGCGCCGCGATCTCCCCGGGGGAGAGCGCGCCCGTCGCGACCTGGTAGACGAGCGGCTGGAAGAGGTGGAAGTTCCGGCGGTCGATCAGCGTGATGTCGACGGGCGCGCGGTGCAGCTTCTTCACGGCGTAGAGACCACCGAAGCCTCCGCCGACGACCACGACGCGGTGACGTTCCGGTCTGCCGTTTGTCGGGTTGGGCATGATCGCTCCCTTCTGACTCCACGATAGAGCGCCCCGGAGGTCGCTCGCGCCGGCGAAAGCGCCGGTTCACGCGCCCGCTCGGTACGGGGCGACTCAGGGTCGACTCGGGGTCATTCCGGATGGCTCGGGGAGCGGCGCGGAGTCATCCTGGAGCCATGAGCGAACCAATGACACATATCCCCGAGGTCCGCCGCCTCGAGCGCAGCCGGAGCGACCGCATGGTCGCCGGCGTCAGCGGCGGACTGGCCAGATACTTCGAGATCCACCCTGCCGTCTTCCGGGTCGGCTTCGTCGTCCTCACGCTGCTCGGCGGCGCCGGCATCCTCCTGTACGCCGCGGCCGCTCTCGTCATTCCCGACGAGGGCAAGGAGGACTCGATCGCGAGTGCGGCGCTCCGCGACCGGCGCGACCGGCCGTGGCCTTTGATCGGCCTCGGCCTCCTCGCAGTGGCGGGCGCGATCCTGATGTCGCGCGCGACGC
Organism: Gaiella sp.; assembly: GCA_036406535.1. Lineage (GTDB taxonomy): Bacteria > Actinomycetota > Thermoleophilia > Gaiellales > Gaiellaceae > Gaiella. Next base: position 16,703 of record DASXAW010000103.1, on the reverse strand, counting down.
TGTGGACCAACGGCGATCTCTGGTGGTGCTTCCTGCTCGCGGGCGCGGTGATCCTCTGGCTCACGCGGCATCCCAAGCCGGACGCCCCCACGGACGCCGCCGAGCCCGCGGCGCGGGACTCGCACGTCGTTCGTGGCGTGCTTCGCTGGCTCGGCATCACCCTGGCGACCATCGTCGCGTTCCTCGTGATCGCCGTGGCCGTCTTCGTTGCCCTGTTCGACGTCCACCCCGGCCGGGGGGTCGGGGACCGCCAGTTCGTCGTCACGAGCGCAGCGGAGCTCCGGGACGAGTACCGGCTCGGGATCGGCACGATCGAGCTCGACCTCAGCCGGATGCAGTTCCCGCTCGGCGCGACCCACCTCGAGACGAGCGTGGACATCGGCGACCTCCGGGTGATCCTCCCGCCCGGCGTCGCCCTCCGCGGCTACGGCGAGGCTCGGGCCGGTCACGTGAACCTGCTCGGGAGAGAGGACGACGGCTGGAACGCGGACGTCGACCTCGGCGGCTCCGGTGACCGCGTGCTCGACCTGGTGGCGCACGTCGGCGCGGGATCCGTCCGCGTCGAGCGCGCCGTACGATGACGCGCGATGGCGCTCCGCTCCTTCGCGCCCAGCTCGGACGAGCGAGTGCTCGCGGGGGTCTGCGCAGGGATTGCGCAGACCCTCGGGGTCGATCCGACGCTCGTTCGGCTCGTCTTCGCGCTGCTGGCGCTGGCCGGCGGGGCCGGGATCCTCCTCTACCTCGCTCTCTGGGCGTGGGCGGACGGCAAGCGAGCCTGGATCGCCGGCGTGCTCGCGTTCGTCGCAGGCATCGCCCTGCTCGGAGCCCTCGGCCTCTCGAGCCGCTCCGTCATCGGTATCGCGCTGATCGCCGGCGGGCTCGCGCTCGCGTGGCGCCAGGGCGGCAGCTTCCACCCCGAGGCCCCGCTGTCCTACGGCGGGATCGGCCTCGCGGCGCTCGGTGCCGTCGTCCTCCTCTGGAGCGGCGGCACGTCGTCGAATCTCCTGGCGCCGGGAGCCGTCGCGGGGGCGCTGCTCCTGATCGGCGGCCCGTGGGTGTGGCGGCTCGCCGTCGAGCGGGACGTCGAGCGCACCGCCCGCATCCGCAGCGAGGAGCGGTCGGACATGGCGGCCCGGGTGCACGACTCCGTCCTCCAGACGCTCGCGCTGATCCAGAAGCACTCCCAGGAGCCGCGTCGCGTTGCGTCGCTCGCGCGAAGGCAGGAACGCGAGCTCCGCGGCTGGCTCTACGGCGACCAGCCGCTCGACGACGAGAGCGCGTCGTTGCTCACGGCGCTCGAGGCCGCGGCGGGCGACGTCGAGGAGCTCCACGGCGTGCGGGTCGAGCTCGCGAGCGCCGGAGACTGCCCGGTCGACGCCTCGATCGGTGCGCTCGTGCTCGCCGCGCGCGAGGCGATGACGAACGCGGCGAAGTTCGCGGGCGTCGACGAGATCGACGTCTACGCCGAGGTGACGGACGACGAGGTCAGCGTGTTCGTACGAGACCGGGGCGCCGGATTCGACCGCGCCGCAGTGCCGGCAGATCGACGTGGCCTCGTCGAGTCGATCGAAGGCCGGATGGAGCGTGCGGGCGGGCGGGCGACCGTGGTGTCGAGCCCCGGCGACGGCACCGAGGCCGAGCTGCGCCTCCCGCGGAGGCAGTCGTGAAGCGCCGCGTCGTCCTCGTCGACGACCACGACCTCTTCCTCGCGGGTGTCCGCGCCGAGCTCGGGGACGCTGTCGACGTGGTCGGCCAGGCGGGCACCGTCGCCGAGGCGGTGCCGCTGATCACCGAGCTCGACCCCGAGGTCGTGCTGCTGGACGTCCATCTTCCCGACGGGAGCGGCGACGCGATCATCAACGCGGTCGCACCCGAGCGTCCCGGGGTGCGGTTCCTCGCGCTCTCGGTCTCGGACGCCGCGGAGGACGTCATCGCCGTGATCCGCGCGGGCGCGCGCGGCTACGTGACGAAGACGATCTCCGGGGCCGAGCTCGCGGCCGCGATCGAGCGCGTCGCGACCGGAGACGCCGTCTTCTCGCCGCGCCTCGCCGGCTTCGTGCTCGACGCGTTCCGCGCGGGCGAGCAGGTCGGCGGCGATGCGGAGCTCGACGAGCTCACGCCGCGGGAGCGGGAGGTCCTGCAGCTGATCGCGCGTGGCTACATGTACAAGGAGATCGCCGCCCGGCTCCACCTCTCCGTGAAGACGGTCGAGAGCCACGTCTCGAACGTCCTCCGCAAGCTCCAGCTGTCGACGAGACACGAGCTCGCGCGCTGGGCGACACAGCACCGGCTCGTCTAGCCTCGAGACGACGGGTCAGTCGACGTCCGCGCGGCGGTAGCGCCAGACGGCCACGAGCCATCCGGCCACCGCGATCGCGGGGAGCACGACGAACGCGACGGCGGGCGAGCCTGCGTCGACGTGGTCCGCTCCTTCCGCGGCGAGCCCGAGGACGGCGCCGGTCCAGCCCACGACCGTGAATCGGGCGGCCCCGGAGACGGTGTTGGCGACGAGGTTCTCCCAGATGAGGATGAACGCGAGCCCCCACCAGACTGCCCGCCGGAACCAGAGCCCTGCGAGCACGAAGAGGCCCGAGTACGCGAGTGCGCCGAGCGACGCGGCGAGGAACGTCGGCCAGGCGAGGCCCGGGGCGCCCGCCGCAAATGCGGACACGGTCAGCGGAAGCGCGGTCAGCGGCACCACGATCGCGGCTGTCGCGAGCACGGCGGCGGCCGGAAGTTGCCACCGCGGCACCGGCTTCAACCACAGGTAGACGAGCAGCCGGTCCTCGACGAGGTCGCCGAGCGCGGAGGTCCCGAGCCAGAGCGCCGCGAGCGGGACGAGGATCGCGAGTCCATACGCGGCCACCCCGTCGACGGCCGCCTGGGTGGGATCATCCGCGTAGCGGGCGAACAGCCCGATCACGATCGCGAGCGCGCTGAGCGCAGCGATGCCGAGCAGCCGCGTGACGGACACCTGCGTGCGGAGCACCAGACGATGGAGCGCGCCGAGCGTGCCGCCCGCGGGCGGGCTTTGCGCGCCGACGGTGCTCATCGCTGCACCACGTAGCGGAACACGCCCTCGAGGTCCGCGTCGAGCGCGCGCACCTCGAGCAGCCTGGCGTCGATCGCGCGCGCCGTCGGTGCGAGCGCGTGCGTGAGCGCGCGGGCGTCGGTCGTGTCCAGCTCGAGCACCTCCTGGTCCTCGAGTCGGACGCCGACGACGACGCCCGAGCCGAGCAGGGCGCCCGCGAGCTCGCGCGGGCGATCGGTGCGAACCCGGATCCGCAGCGGTCGGTCGTCCATCAGGGCCCGCAGCTCGTGGAAGTCGCCGGCGGCGCCGAGCCGGCCCTGGGAGATGACGAGGATCCGCGACCCGAGCCGCTCGACCTCGTCGAGCACGTGGCTCGACACGATCACGCACCGACCCTCGGCGCCGAATCGCCTGAACAGCGCGACCATGTCACGGCGCTGGCGCGGGTCCAGCCCGGTGAGCGGCTCGTCGAGGACGAGCACCGCCGGATCGTGGACGATCGCCTGGGCGAGCTTCACGCGCTGACGCATCCCCTTCGAGTACGACGGCAGCCGACGGGTGTCGCCCGGGTCGAGCCCGACCGCGTCGAGAGCAGCGGACGCGGCATCGGCGGCGTTCGCGAGACCGTGCAGACGGGCGGAGAGCTGCACGAACTCGAATGCCGTCAGCGGCTCGAAGACGGTCTCCTGCTGGGGCACGAGCCCGATGCTGCGTGCGACGCCCGGGTCGGCGCGCGGGTCCCGGCCGAGCACGCGAACGGAGCCCTTCGAGGGCTGTGCGAGACCGCAGAGGAGCCGGAACATCGTCGACTTTCCCGCGCCGTTCGGCCCGAGCAACGCCGTGATGCCGGGCCCGACGTCGAAGCTGACGTCCGAGACCGCGACCAGGGGGCCGAACCACTTCGAGACGTTGTCGGCGACGACGCGCGGCTCCGGTGTCACCGAAACGCCTCCAGGCGGCGGTACCTGAGCCAGCAGACGAGCGCACCGACGGCGACCGTCGCGGCGACGCCGCCCGCGACGAGCCAAGTCGAGAGCCTGGTCACGGGCTCGACGTCGTCGGGCGTCTCGCCGAAGATCCGGTACGCGAGCTCGGCCGCGACGAACGGAGAGCTGAGCAGATCGAGCTCGTCGGGAGCGCCGGTGTTCTCGATCGCCGCACGGACGACGTTCACCGGGACGAACAGCAGCAGGACGACGCCCACCGCGGCCGCCGCCCGACGGGTCGTCAGGCTCGAGACCGCCAGCGCCAGCGCAGCGTAGAGCAGAGCGGTCGCGATCCCCACGGCGAGGATCTGGAGCAGGAGCTCGGGGAGCTCGCCGGCGCCTGGGCCGAAGCCTGCGAGCTCGAACGCCAGCAGCATGAAGAGCAGCGGGCCGAGCGTGATGAGGAGCATCACCGCCAGGACCGCGGAGCCCTTGGCGACGAGGTAGCGGGAGCGGTCGAGCGGGCCTGCGAGATAGAGCCCGAGCATTCCGCTTCGCCGGTCGGGGCACAACGCCTCCGGCGCGATCAGCGCAGCGAAGAGCGCGAGCGCCGAGCCGATGATGAACATGTAGTCGCCGTACCCGATCAGGTCGCCGGCCGCGATGTCGTTGACGATCACCGCGAAGGCCACGGACCCGAGAGCCGGGAGGTATGCGATTGCGAGCGTGATCGCGGGCAGCACCTTGTGCCGCGCGCCGCGACCGAGGCCGAGCACGCGCCGGACCGTGAACACGGCGAGACTGAGGACCGCGTACGCCGGTCGCTCGCGCGGCCCGTCGTAGGAGCGGTAGCCGAGGTCGAAGAGACGGGCGTCGCCCGAGCTCACGGCTCGTCTCCGAGATAGACGTCCTCGAGGGTCCGGCCGCGCGGCTCGAGGCGCCGGAGCCCGACCCCCAGCTCGGCGACGGCGTCGCGGACCACGTCGTGCGCGTCGACCGATCCGGCTCCGACGAGGATGCGGCCTTCGTCCGCCTCGACCGCGAGACCGCGGCGCTCGAGCAGCGCGACGAGCTCTGCGAGGCGTTCGTCGACCTCGACGACCAGACCCTCCGGCCCGCTGCGCAGGCCCGCGAGCGTCCCGGCATGAACGACCTCGCCCCCCTCGACGATCACGACCGAATCGCAGATCCGCTCGACCTCCTCGAGGTGATGGGACGACACGAGGATCTGCATGCCGAACTCGGTCCCGATCCTGCGGATGAGGGCGAGCATCTCCGTTCGCTGCATGGGATCGAGCCCGTCGGTGGGCTCGTCGAGGAGGACGAGCATCGGGTCGTGCGCGATCGCCGCAGCGAGCTTCACCCGCTGTCGCTGGCCGGTCGACATCGTCGCGACCGGCCGGAAGCGCTCCTCCCCGAGACCGACGAGCCACAGCGCGTCGTTCGTCCGCTGCACCGCCGCGCGGCCCGGTAGCAGGTGCATCTCGGCAAGGTGCCGGACGAAGTCGGTCGCGGTGAGCTCGGCGGGCAGGTCATGGTGCTCGGGGGCGTACCCGATGCGTGCGCGGACCGCGATGCCGGCCGAGGCGGGATCCTGCCCGAGCACGGTGAGCTCGCCTGCGTCGCGCGAACGGAGACCGAGCACGAGCGAGATGAACGTCGTCTTCCCGGCGCCGTTCGAGCCGAGGAGGCCCGTGACGCCCGGCCCGATCTCGGCGTCGAGGCCGGCCAGCGCAGTCGTCCGGCCGTACCGCTTGACGACCCCCCGCGCGCTGATCACGACGTCGGGCCGCCCTCGACTGCGTCCAGCCCGAGCCACGCCGCAAGGTCGTCGAGCTCCGCCCGAACCGCCCTCGTCGTCGACCGCGTGAACTTCACGTCCTCGTGGATCGCGTTCACACGAAGCACGGACGCGTCGCGAGCGGCGGTTGCGTCGAGCTTCCCGACGAGCCGGTCCTGGTGGACGATCGGGAGCGCGAAGTAGCCCCAGCGGCGCTTCGCGGCAGGCTTGTACATCTCGAGCGTGTACTCGAAGTCGAGCAGCTCCTCGGAGCGGACGCGGTCGTGGATCAGCCGGTCGAACGGCGAGAGGAGCGCGGTCCTCACCTCCAGCTCCTGGCCGAGCAACGTCGGGTCGACCCGCCACTCGCCCTTGACGCCCTCGACGACGGCCGGCTCGCCCGCGTCGCCGACGTGGACCGGCTCCATCGGCATCACTCTCGCCTTCGCGCGGGCGATCCCGACCGCCGCGAGACGCCGCTCGTTCCTGATGCGCTCGGCCTCCTCGACCGTCGGGATCGCCGCGTCCGGCGGGTACACGCGCTCGGGGAGGTCCCACATCCGCTCCCGCCCGATCCGCCCCGCGATCGCGATCTCGCCGCGCATCATCAGGCACTCGAGCATCTGCGTGACGTTGCGGTTGTTCGTCCATCCCGTCGACGCCCACGGGACGACGGACGTGTCCGGGATCTCACGGGACGCGACGGGCCCCTCGGTCGCCAGCCGCTCGAGGATGTCGCGGCGGAAGCGGTCGTTCTTCCGGATCCACTCGCGCGTTCGCTCCCAGGGCGGCCAGTCGCCGGCTCCGGCCAGATAGAGGCCGACGTCGCTCATCGGCCGGATCAGCGCGTTGTGCTCGAACAACGTGCGATCCCGCTCGAGCGCCTGGGTCAGGTGCTCCGGCCGGTACGTCGACCCGAGTCGGCTCCACGCGACCAGGTCGGCGCTCGGCGCGATCGCGGCCGTGGGATCGATCTGGAGGAGCGTCAGCCGCTCCACGACGGCGAGCAGGCTCGTCGGGCGCGGCGCGTCGAGCAGCTGCGCTCGGATCGCGATGCTGCGAGCCTGGTCCTTCGTGAGGCGGTGGGCTGCCGTGCCGTCCGGAGCGTTCCGGCGGCGGGCCAATCTACTCGGCCAGCCAGGCGGCGGCCTGGTCCCGCTCGCCGTCGGCGAAGACGCGCATCTCGCCGGGGCTCACCCAGCCGAACACCGCGACGCCGCGCCGGACCCAGTCCTTGTCCGTGACGAGCGCGAACCGCTCCCAGGCCGAACGATGCTTCAACCCGACGGAGCCGGCGGCCTTGAGGTCCTCCCACAGCGCGCCCGCGTCGAGGCCCTCGAACTCGGGAGGCAGCTCGACGAGGATCCGCAGCTTCTCGCCGCGCTCGAGCGCCGCGTAGATCGGCGCCATCAGCGTCTCGTGGTACTCGTCCCGCTCGAGCTTCCCGGTTATCCGGAAGCCCAGCATCCCGGCCGGCAGGTCGCGGATCGACTCGACCATGGCCGCACCATACCGTCGCGTCGCCGCGGCATTGCGGCATCCGACGGGGCGGCCTAGGCTCTCCCGGTGCCCTCGATCCTCGCACTCGTGGCCGCGTTCCTCTTCGCGCTGGCGGCGGCGCTCCAGCAAAAGGGGGCGCTGAGCCTCCCCGAGCTGTCGCTGAAGAGCCCCGCATCGCTGCTGCGGCTCGTCGGGCAGACGATGTGGCTCCTCGGCACGGTCGCGCTGCTCGTCGGCTACGTCTTCCAGGCGGCCGCGCTCGACCGCGGCCGACTCGCGATCATCCAGCCGCTCCTCGTGATGACGATCGTGTTCGCGCTGCCGCTCGGCTACTTCCTCACGAGCCAGCGCGTCGGCCGCACCGAGGTGGTCGGCGCGGCGGTGATCGTGATCGGCCTCGCTCTCTTCGCGTTGTACGGAGACCCCGCTGGAGGGAAGGAGAACGCACCGGGGAGCGAATGGGCGATCGCGATCGCGGTGCTCGTCGCCGTCTGCGCCGTGCTGCTGATGTTCTCGGGTCGCGGGAGCCTGTCGGTCAAGGCGGGCGTGTACGGGACGGTCGCGGGGATCCTGTTCGGCCTCTCCGCCGCGCTCACCAAGCCGACGCTCGACTACCTCCACGCCGGCATCGACGAGTTGCTCACGCATTGGGAGCCGTATGCGCTCGCGGTCGCAGGCGTGCTCGGGTTCGTCCTGCAGCAGATCTCGCTCGGCACCGGGAAGCTCGCACCCTCCGTCGCGACCGTATCGGTCGCGAACCCGATCGTCGGCATCGCCCTCGGCATCGTCCTCTTCGACGAGCGCCTGAGCCGGCCCGCCTGGCACGTCGTCGTCGCAAGCATCGGACTGGGCGTCGCGCTCGTCGGCGCGGTGCTGATCTCGCTCGCCCGCGAGGGAGCCGGCGCCGAGGACCGGCCCGCTCCGGCCGCGCCGGACGCCGCAACGGCGTAGCCGCGCCGCTCAGGCGAACGCGTTGACCGCCCGGGCGACGACGAGCCCGAAGAGCGCCAACGCGACGGTCGACTGGACGACCATGGTGAACTTCGCCCGCAGCGTGAGCGGCATGACGTCGGTCGGGCTGAACGCGGTCGCGTTGGTGAAGCCGAGGTGGAGGTAGTCGAGAAAGACGGGCCGCCATCCCGCGGGCGCGAGCTCGGGGCTCATGTGCTGCGTGAACGCGAAGTCGACCGGCTCCCTGCGTCGCGCCCGCGTGCTCGGCCCGCCTCCGTCCATGAGCCAGTACAGCATCGCGAAGGCGATGTTGTTCCCAAGCCACACGACCGCGCCCGAGGCCAGGAGCTCGCTCGGCGACTCGGTCACGCCGCTTCCGTCGATCAGGTCGCGAATCAGCATCGCCGTCGCCCAGAGCGCGGCGAGCACGAGCACGACGACGAACGTGACCGCGAGGGGGCGGAGCCACCCCCGCTCCCGCGCGCTCGTCGCAGGGCCGAGCAGGAGCAGTGCGAGAAGGACTCCCTCGACAGCGGGAACCGCCCAGGCGAACCGGATCGCCGCTTCCCCGGGGAGCCAGACGCGGAGCGCGATGTTGATCGCCATGAACGCGAGGAGGGCGAGCGCGGGCGGCCACCGCGACTCCCCGAGAGTCGCGTCGCCGCCGAGGGTCGGCTCGGCTGTGGCGGCCTCGGGCTGCACGGTCACGGGCCGATCGTCGCACATCGGCAAGCCGTCCTGGCCACTGCGCATGCTGTCGTCGATGCCGGACGCCGACGCGAGCCGGTCCCACCGCCGGCTCGAGCTGGTGGCGACCTTCCTTCTCGCCTGTGCGACGGTCGGCACCGCCTGGTCGGCGTACCAGTCGCGCGAGTGGACCGGCGAGCAGTCCCAGGGTTACAGCCGCGCGACGAAGAATCGGATCGCGGTCAACCGCGTCTCCGCGATCGCGAGCCGGCAGGTGCAGATCGACGTCGCGACGTTCGTCCAGTGGGTCGACGCCCGCGAGCGCGGCAACACGAGGCTCGCGGACTTCTACCGCCAGCGCTTCCGGGACGAGTTCGAGCCCGCCTTCGCCGCCTGGCTCGCGACCGACCCGCTCACGAGCCCGAGCGCACCGAGGACGCCGTTCGCGATGCCGCAGTACCGGCTTGCGGCGAACGCCGAGGCCGACCGGCTCGAAGCAGCCGCTGCGGTCGACTCGGACACCGCGAAGGACGCGAACGAGCGTGCGAACGGCTACATGCTCGGCGTCGTGATGTTCGCTTCGGCGCTCTTCTTCGCGGGCCTGAGCACGAAGCTGGAGTCACCGGGGGCGAGGAAGGCCGTGCTCGGACTCGGCTGTGTGCTGTTCGTCGGGACGGTCGTCTATCTCGCGACGCTCCCGATCCAGCTCGCCTAGCCGGCGACTCGCGCTCGGCGTTCCTCAGCGGTCGGGCATGACCGCTTTCAGCCGCGCGAGGCTCTCGGCGGGCCAGAGCGTCCTCGAGTCGTAGTAGACGTCGAACGCGGGCACCGCGTCGGGCAGCGTCACCCAGGGCAGCTTCGAGCGAGTGAAGATGTGGACGTCCGGCGCGACCGTCGAGGGGTCGTCGAGCGTCCCTGCGCGGACGAAGCGCACCTCGGGCCGCGTGTACTCGCTGAAGACTGCGACCTGGCACGACGGGCAACGGGAGATCCGCTGCTTGCTGCCGTCGTCACGAGGCACGTCGACGGCCTGCGGCTCGCCGGCGGTCACCTCCACTCGATCGGCCTCGATCAGCAGGTTGATCACGAATGCGCCGCCCGTCTGCCGCTGACAGTTCAGGCAGTGGCAGCAGTGCGTGAACATCGGATCCGTGGCGAGGCGGTAACGCACCTCACCGCACGAGCAGCCTCCCTCACGCTCGGGCATCTGAGCCTCCTCGACGACCGGAGCGACTGTACGCGACCACCGTCGGCGCGGAGCGGTGCAGCACGCGAGCCCTTCGACCTACGATGTTTTTCGTGGGCGGACGACGGCGCGGCGGCTTTCGAACGGCGCGAGCCTGGTCGGCGCCGCTCGTCGTCGTGCTCGTCGCGACGTTCGTCGTGGCGGCGGCCGTGGCTGCCCACGGGCCCCCCGCGCTCGACGGCTGTGTACGGCCGTCGGCGACCACGAAGCTCGTGCGGTTCGGGAGCGGCGGGCGGCTCGCGGGAGTCGTTTTCGGCCATGGCCGGAGCGGCGTCGTGCTGGCGAACCAGAGCGACGAGGACCTCTGCAGCTGGCTCCCGTTCGCACGCGCAACGGCCGCCCAGGGGCTCCGAGTGCTCGCGTTCGACTACGGCTCAGGCGCGCCCGAACGCGAAGTCGCGGCGGCGGCGGACGCGCTGCGCGAGCGCGGCTCCTCGCGGATCGTGCTCCTCGGCGCGTCCGAGGGTGCGAAGGCGACGATCCTCGCCGCAGCGGCGCAGCCGAAGCTCGCGGCGGCGGTCGTCGCGCTCTCGCCCGAGCGGTACCTCCGCCGTGTCGACGTGCTCCCGGCCGCGCGGAGGCTGCGCGTGCCCACGCTGTTCGCCGTCTCGGAGCGAGATCCGTACTCGGCGCAGGACACGCCGCTGCTCGCCCGCGCCGCCGGGACGCGTGCCCGGCTCGTCACCGTCCCGGGCGACGCCCACGGCGTCGACCTGCTCGGCGGTCCGCCGGCGGCGACCGTGGGGGCCGCGGCCTTCGACTTCCTCCTCACCTACGGGCCGCGACGGCATCCGCCGTCGCTCGCCTCCGAATGCGGACGGGCGGTGGCGGCCGATTCGCCGCCTGCCACCGCGGTGGCCTTCACGGCGGGCGACGGCGTCCAGCTCCACGGAGTCGTCCTCGGCCACGGCAGGACGACGGTTGTCCTCGCCCACGAGTACCCGAGCTCGCTGTGCGGCTGGTTCCCGTACGCCGCGGAGCTCGCGCGCGGTGGCGACCGGGTGCTCCTCTTCGACCAGCGGGCCAGGGGAACGCGCCTCGACCTCGACGTGGTCGCAGCGGTGGAGAAGGCACGCGAGCTCGGCGCGGCGAGGGTCGTCGCGATGGGCGCGTCGCTCGGCGGCGCCGCGACGCTCGTCGCCGCGGGCCGCGACTGCTTCGACCTGTCGGGCGTCGTCAGCGCGTCGGGCGAGACCGACCTCCGCACGTATGGACGCGGCGTCCCGCCCCTCTACGCCGTGCCGTTCGAGCACGCGATCGCCGCGCCGCTTCTCGTCATCGGGAGCAAGGACGACCCGCTGGTCGGCGAGGCGGACGTGATCCGGTTGGTGGCGCGCGCGTCCTCGTCGTCGAAGCGCTCGCTGCTCCTCGACGGGTCCGGGCACGGCTGGGACCTCCTGCAGGGGCCGACCGCGAGCCGCTCGCTCCGTGACGCCGTGACCGACTTCGTCGCGCACGTCGGCCCACCGGTGGCGACCGGGTGCCGCTGAGAGGGTACCCGGCCCGGAATAAGGGGGCGGCAGGGGGGAAGGGCCGCCCCCTTTGGCGCGGACGCCTGGCTCTGCGGCGAGACACACGTCCGCGCTCGGTCCGGGCCATCGGGGGAGAGGACCCGTTCATCTCACATCCGGGCGGCGCCTGGACGATCCGTCCACAGGGGCGCGAACGAACTCCGCGCAACGTGCGCCAATTGCGAGTCGGCCGTCCACAGGTCCCACAGGGACGTGCGGCGCCTGGGGAAGAAACGGTGGATGAGGGAGGCGCCCGAGCGGACGCCTCCCACGGATCGACGGCTTACGGCAGGAAGTAGTTCGGGTTCGGCAGCTTGAACGTCTTGTCGGCGAAGCCGCCCTCGAGGTCGCTGAACTGGTCGCCGAAGTTCCCGACGATCTCGTAGCCCAGGTCCTCGATGTGGGCGCGGACGCCCGACTTGTACTGGATCGTCGGGCAGGAGACGCCCGCTGCGATGGATGGACCGCAGAACTGCGGCTTGTCGAGGTAGTCCGGGTAGGAGCCGATGGCCGGCTTCGTGAACAGCCCGTCCTCCGAGTTCGTCAGGGGAGAGGGCGCCGGATAGCCCGCGTCGACGCCGACGCCGTCGCGTGTCAGGTTCCCGAGCGTCGCGGCCTCCTGCGCCTGCGGCCGCCCGGTGAGGAAGAAGATCTTGTAGCCCTCGTCCGCGGCCTTCGTGACCATGTCGACCATCCCGGGGACCGCCGGGAAGCGCTGCTCGGTGACGAACTGGCCGTTCGTCGTCGGGTTGAAAGCCCAGTTCGAGAAGATCTCGTAGTTCCACGTCGCGAGCGTGGTGTCGTCGACGTCGAGGACGATCGCGAGCTTCTTCTCGCCGTGGTCCTTGCGCTTGTCGTCCTCACCCTTGCGGTCGCCGCTCTTGTCATCGCGGTCGTCGCGGTCGTCGCCCTTCGAGTGGTCGTGCCCGCGGGCGCGATCGGCGAGATACCTTCCGCCGTCCTCGGCGACTCCGCCCGCCTCGCGGGCGTAGTTCGAGTCATCCGCGAAGACGCCCGAACCGAGCGGATCGCCGTAGTAGTTGCGGATCTGCTGGCGCAGGACATCGATGTTCGTGATCTGGTCTTCGGTCTTGGGAGTCGTGGTCTTGATCGCCGGCTCTGCGGCGAGCGCGACGGCGACGACGACCCCGGCCACGGCGACCACCGCAGTGGCGAGCGCGAGGCGGGAGACACGCCGCATGGACGTAAGTGCACGCACGACAAACCCTCCTTTTGTCGTCTTGACGGCCGGCGCCCTCCCCGGGGCGCCGGGCACAACTCGGTCACCGTACCCGGCGGTGCGTGTCGGCGCGGCGGTAGCGTGACCTCGATGGACGTCGTGCGCCTCGGAAACACGGGCCTGAAGGTTTCCCGGCTCTGCCTCGGCATGATGAGCTTCGGCCCGCACGAGAGCCGCGAGTGGGCGCTCGACGAGAGGGCGGCCGAGCCGATCGTGCGCCGCGCCGTCGAGGGCGGGATCACGTTCTTCGACACCGCTGACGTCTACAACGGCGGCCAGAGCGAGGTGATCACCGGCCGCCTGCTCCCCAAGCTCTTCGACACCCGCGAGGAGTACGTCCTCGCGACGAAGGTGCACGGCCGGACGATGCCCGGCCCGAACGGCCGTGGCCTCTCGCGCAAGCACGTGCTGGCGTCGATCGACGGCTCGCTCGAGCGGCTGGGGCTCGACTACGTCGACCTGTACCAGATCCACCGCTGGGACCCGGAGACGCCCATCGAGGAGACGATGGAGGCGCTGCACGACGTGGTCCGCGCGGGGAAGGCGAGATACATCGGCGCCTCCAGCATGTTCGCGTGGGAGTTCGCGAAGGCCCAGCGGGTCGCGCCGACGCCGTTCGTCTCGATGCAGAACCACTACAACCTCGTCTATCGCGAGGAGGAGCGGGAGATGATCCCGCAGTGCATCGACCAGGGGATCGCGATCCTCCCGTGGAGCCCGCTCGCGCGCGGGCTGCTCGCGGGGAACCGATCGCGCGAGGGCGAGCGGCATACCGTCAGGGCGCGGACGGACGAGTTCGGCGAGAGCCTCTACACGCCGGAGGTGGACTTCGCGGTCGTCGACCGCGCGGTCGAGGTCGCCTCCGAGCGAGGCGTCGCGCCCGCGCAGGTCGCGCTCGCCTGGCTGCTCCACCGGCGAGGCGTGACGGCTCCGATCGTCGGGGCGACGAAGATGGAGCACCTCGCCGACGCGATCGCCGCCGAGCGGCTCCACCTGGCCGACGAGGAGCTGGCGAGGCTCGAGGAGCCCTACGTCCCCCACGCCGTCTCCGGCCACTGACTGGCGTAGCGCTCTCGCGCCGATGAGTCGCGCCCGGCTTCGGCGTCTACCGAGCGGACACCCCCACTCGAAAGGGAGGAGCGATGGGCAGGATCGTGATCACCGAGTTCGTCTCGCTCGACGGCGTCATGGAGGCGCCGGGCGGAGGCGAGGGCTTCAAGTACGACGGCTGGAGCTTCGAGATCGACCGCGGGGACGAGGGCAACACGTTCAAGCTCGAGGAGACGATGGCCTCCGACGCGCTGCTCCTCGGCCGGAAGACCTACGAAGGCTTCGCCGCGGCATGGCCGAGCAGGGACGGCGAGTTCGCGGACAAGTTCAACACGATGCCGAAGTACGTCGTCTCCTCGACGCTCGCGGATCCGGAGTGGACGAACACGACCGTGCTCGCGGGCGACCTCTCGGAGAACGTCGCGAGGCTCAAGGAGTCGCACGAGGGAGACGTCGTCGTACACGGCAGCGCGTCGCTCGTCCAGGCGCTCGTCGAGAACGACCTCGTCGATGCGCTCCACCTGATGGTCTTCCCGGTCGTGCTCGGCGACGGGAAGCGCCTGTTCGGGCCGACGAGCGACAAGAAGCGGCTTCGCCTGGCCGACTCGAAGGCGGTCGGCGACGGCGTCCTGATCCTCACGTACGAGCGGCTGCCGCAAGACGGCTGACGCGGGCCGGGGCCGGCGGGCGCCCGCCGGCCGAGGCCGCTGCGCGGTGGGTGTAGGGTCCCTCCGTCGTGACATGACAGAGCGGGAGGTGGCCCACGTGAGCAGCAAGATCTCGACCCGGGAGCAGGTGCCGTTCCGCCTTCGCACCGCCGACGGCGAGACGGTCGAGCTGACGTACTCGTCTCCCCGAACGAGCGGCGACCACGACGAGAGCGCTGTCGTGTCGGAGCTGCCGTGGTTCGAGCCCGGGAAGCCGCTCAAGAACTGGATGCTCCACGAGACCGACTTCGCCGACGAGGTGGAGCAGATCTGGGGCCGGCCGTGGGGCGCGGAGGGGATCGGCCGGCTGCGGGAGGTCGTCGTCTCCCGGCCGACCGAGAACGAGACGCGCGACGAGTACGCGCGCGAGTGGCAGTACTACTACTCCTCGTCCGCCGGAAACGCCGACCTCGGCCGCCTGCAGGCCCAGTTCGACGAGTACTACGCGGTGCTCGAGGCGAACGGCGTGCGGGTGAACTACATCGAGGCGCCCGTTCCGGCGATCGGCCCCTACGGCTACCTCAAGAACCTCGTCACGCTCGCGGGCGGCGGGCTCGTCGTGCGCGGCGGCGCGATCGTGCACCGGATGGGCCTCGGGTCATGGCAGCGCGGCCGCGAGGTGATCTGGTCGAAGGTGCTCACGGCGCTCCAGGTACCGATCTACCTCACGATCCACGGCCGCGGCGTCGGCGAGCCCGGCGCGGGGCGCTGGCTCGACTCGCGCACGTTCGTCTTCAACGAGAGCGTCGTCGCCAACGAGGAGGGCCTGCGGCAGATCGGCTGGGTGCTGGAGGGCCTCGGCGTCGAGATGATCACGACACACTCGCCCGGCTGGGTCGACTCGATCGGGGACGGCAACATCGGCACGTCGCATGCGGACATGTTCCTCATGGTTCCCGACGAGCGCGTCGCCGTGCTCGCGCCGCACCTCGTCAACTACGGGTTCGTCCGCCGCCTGATGCGGGACGACTGGAAGGTGATCGAGGTGCCTGTCGAGGAGTACTGGGGCCTCGCCGTCAACGCCGTCACGCTCGAGCCGGGCAAGGTCGTGATGAACGCCGGTTCGCCGACCGTGGTCGACCGTCTCGAGCGCGAGGGGATCGATGTGGTCCAGGTCGACTTCTCGGAGAGCCACCGCTTCGCGATCGCGGGCCTCCACTGCGCGACGCTCGAGCTCGTGCGCGATCAGCCGGACGACTAGCCCGCTCGCCGCACGTACGTGCGCTTGCGGGGACCGAGGACCTCCGCCGAGTCGTTCGCGTCAGCGAGGGCGTCGGTTCGGGACGAGCACGGGCACCGGGCTTCGTCCGCGAAGCCGCGAGCGGAGCAGCCCGTGCCGGCGCGAGGCCGGCACGACGATCACATCGTGGCTCGCCGACTCCGCCCGACCGAGCAACGCATCCACGAGCGATCCCCGGAGGATCAACCCGTGCGTCCTCTCGTGCGACGGCAGGGCGTCGAGGCGATCCTGGAGTCGCAGCTGCGCGAGTATCTCGAGTTGCGCCGGATGGGCGGTCACGCCGCCCATCGCCCTGCACATGCTCTCCCAGGTTGGTTGCTCGAGCGAGACGGCAACCGTCAGCCAACCGCCGGACGTCTCGGCGAGCCGACGCGCGGCTTCGAGTGTCGCGGCACCGGCACGACCCTCGGGGACGTATGCGAGGACGTTCCGCCCGACCCGGCCGGCCGGGGGTTCGACCACCGCAGGCGAATCGGCTCCAGCGACGGCTGCCGGTCTCGTCGAGAGCCGACGCGAACGTCGTCTCGACGACGTGCTGTCGACGAGCAGCGCCACGCCGGGAGGCAGCTCGTCATCCATCGGAGACCTCGACGGACCCGACCGGGCGGCTGAAGCTCGCCTCCCACCAAGCCCCGCCCCGCGCCTCATCGGGCCGCCAGCCGTCCCATGCCAGGCGCTGGACTAGGACGTCGTGGGCGGCGTGGACCGCGGAGCTGTCGGGCAGCGCATCGTCGCCGCTCCAACGGAACAGGACCGACCTCGCGGCGACGTAGCCCTTGCCTCCCGGCCCGACCGCCTGGGCGTAGAAGTCACCGTCGCCGTCGGCGAGGGAGA